>JBBQVF010000144.1:0-9366 GCA_038211805.1 Burkholderiales bacterium
CGATCTGCAGGCCGGGCGGCTGCCGGCCCAGCCGACGCACCCAGCCGTGCCGTTGATCGGCCTGCGGCAGGCGTCGGTGCACTTCGGCGCCCAGGTGGCGCTGCGCGATGTCACGCTGCAAATCCACCGCGGCGACCGCATCGCCCTGGTGGGCGCCAACGGCTCGGGCAAGACCACGCTGCTGCGCCTGCTCAACGGACTGCTGGCGCCCACCAGCGGCCAGCGGCTGCTGCACGCGCCCGGCGCCGCAGTGCCCGCGGCCGCCGCGGCCACCGCAAACACCACCGCCGGGCGGCGCCAGCCGGTGACCGCGATGCTGTTCCAGCGGCCGTTCCTGCTGCACTTCAGTGTGCGGCGCAACCTGCAGCTGGCGCTGTGGCTGGCCGGCGTGCCGGCGGCCGAGCGGGCAGAACGGCTGCACGGCGCGCTGGTCCGGGTGGGCCTGCAGGCGATGGCCGCTCGGCCGGCACGCGCGCTGTCGGGCGGCCAGCAACAGCGGCTGGCGCTGGCGCGGGCTTGGGCGGTGCGGCCCGACATCCTGTTTCTGGACGAACCCACCGCCAGCCTCGACCCCTCGGCCAAGCGCGAGGTCGAAACGCTCATCGACGATTTCGGCCATGCCGGCATGGCGTTGGTGATGAGCACCCACAACCTGGGCCAGGCCAAGCGGTTGGCCAGCCGGGTGCTGTTTCTCGACAGCGGCCGCCTGATCGCCGACCTGCCGGTGGACGACTTCTTCCGCCGCAGCGATCTGCCGCCCGAGGCGGCGCAATTCCTCAAGGGAGAACTGCCATGGACCTGAACCACCGGACCCACTCGACGGACTCGACGGACTCAACGGGCTCGACCGACCTGAACCCTCGGGGCGCGCTGCGCCGGGCGATCACCGCCACCGGGGCTGCGGTCATCCTGGCAGGCGGTCTGCTGGCGGCCGGCGCCGCCGCGGCGCAGAGCCCCTTCATCGTGATGGCCTCGACCACCTCGACCGAACAGTCGGGCCTGTTCGGCCACCTGCTGCCGGCCTTCAAGGCGGCCACCGGCACCGCCGTGCGGGTGATCGCGATGGGCACCGGCCAGGCGCTGGACATGGGTCGTCGCGGCGACGCCGACATCGTCTTCGTGCACGACCCCGCGGCGGAGGAACGATTTGTCGCCGACGGCTGGGGCCTCCAGCGCCGGCCCGTCATGTACAACGATTTTGTGCTGATCGGCCCGGCTGCCGATCCGGCCGAGGTCAAGGGCAAGGACATCGTCGCGGCTTTGGGCAAGCTGGCGTCATCCGCGAACTCGGCCGGTGCAAGCTTCCTCTCGCGTGGCGACAAAAGCGGCACCCATGCCGCCGAACTGCGCTACTGGAAGGCCGCCGGCATCGACATCGCCACCGCCAAACCCGCCGACGGCACGCCGAACGCCGGCCGGCCGGCCGGCTACAAGGCATGCGGTTGCGGCATGGGCCCGGCGCTGAACATCGCCGCATCCACCGGCGCCTACCTGCTGGCCGACCGCGGAACCTGGCTGAACTTCAGGAATCGCGCCGATCTGGCCATCCTGGTCGAAGGCGATAGCCGCCTGTACAACCAATATGGCGTGATGGTCGTCAACCCGGCCAGGCACCCGCATGTCAAGGCGGCGCTGGCCCAGGGTTTTGCCGACTGGGTGGTGTCGCCCGCCGGCCAGGCGGCCATCGCCAGCTACAAGATCGGCGGCGAGCAGCTTTTTTTCCAAACGCCGACAAGTGAGGCCCGGCGCTCGCGGCCCCCCCCCCCGCGGTCCCGGTCCACAGGCCCTGTTTTGCTTGCGACCGCCGCACTGTCCGTCCGGCTTCCAAGTCGGAATGCGCCGCGCTCGATGCAAATGATTCTCAGCCCGCCCAGGCTCGCGTCTCAGCCTGGAGCAGCCGGTGCCAACTCCTTGCCGTAACTAGGGTATGGCCTAGGTTCCCGCGGCTGGCGGCTATGAAGATCATTGCACAGGACCTTTGTCGGCGCATGGCGCGCGGGCGAGCCTCACATCCCCAAACAGACCTGCGGAGAAGAACACCATGCAGAAAAGCCTGCACATCAACCCGGAGAAATGCACCGGGTGCCTGCAATGCGAGATGGCCTGTTCCTTTGAGAACTACGGCGTCTACGCGCCGGCCAAGTCGCGCATCAAGGTGTTCGACTTCCACCACACGGGTCGCAAGGTGCCCTACACCTGCACCCAGTGCGACGAGGCCTGGTGCCTGCACGCCTGCCCGGTCGAGGCGATCACCGTCGACAAGGCCACCGGTGCCAAGGTGGTCAGCGAGTCCACCTGCGTCGGTTGCAAGGTCTGCACCATCGCCTGCCCCTTCGGCACGGTGAACTACGTGCAGGAAACCGGCAAGGTGCAGAAGTGCGACCTGTGCTTCGGCGAGCCGGCCTGTGTCGAAGCCTGCCCCACCGGCGCCATCCTCTACATCGACGCCAACTGGACCGGCCTCGACAAGATGGCGGCCTGGGCGGACAAGCTCGGGAATTCCGCAACCCCGCAGCCGTCGGTCTGAATCGGTCTTAAGGAGCAAGAACATGTCCTGGGCAGGAAAAATCCTTCGCGTCAACCTCACCGCCGGCACCGTCACCTCGGAGCCGCTGAACATGACCTGGGCCAAGCAGTACCTCGGCTCGCGCGGTCTGGCCACCAAGTACCTGGTCGAAGAAATCGACGCCAAAGTCGACCCGCTGTCGGTCGACAACAAGATCATCTGGGCCACCGGCCCGCTGACCGGCACCATGGCCTCCACCGGCGGCCGTTACACCGTGGTCACCAAGGGCCCGCTGACCGGCGCCATCGCCTGCAGCAACTCGGGCGGCTACTGGGGCGCCGAATTGAAGATGGCCGGCTGGGACATGGTCATCTTCGAAGGCAAGTCGGCCAAGCCGGTCTACCTGTCGATCAGCGACGACACCGCCGAACTGAAGGACGCCACCCACCTGTGGGGCAAGAGCGTCTGGCAAACCGAAGAAATTCTGAAGAAACAGGCGCAAGACCCGCAGGTGCGTGTCAGCTCGATCGGCCTGGCCGGTGAGAACCAGGTGCTGTACGCGGCGGTGGTGAACGACCTGCACCGCGCGGCCGGCCGCTCGGGCGTGGGCGCGGTGATGGGCAGCAAGAACCTGAAGGCGATCGCGGTGCGCGGCACCAAGGGTGTGGGCAACATCGTGAACCCGAAAGAGTTCATGAAGGTCACCTACGAGAAAAAGAAGATCCTGGCCGACAACCCGGTCACCGGCCAGGGCCTGCCGACCTACGGCACCCAGGTGCTGATGAGCGTGATCAACGAGGTCGGCGCGCTGCCGACCCGCAACCACCGCGACAGCCAGTTCGAAGGCGCGAAAGACATCGGCGCCGAAGCCATGGCCACGCCGCGCGAGAGCGACGGCAAGAAGCAGTTGGTGACCAACCAGGCCTGCTTCGGCTGCACGATTGCCTGCGGCCGAATCTCCAAGATCGACCCGACCCACTTCAGCGTGGTCAACAAGCCGCAGTACTGGGGCGCCACCGGCGGCCTCGAATACGAAGCGGCCTGGGCCCTGGGCGCGGCCAACGGCGTCAACGACATCGAAGCGCTGCAGTACGCCAACACCATCTGCAACGAGCAGGGCATGGACCCGATCAGCTTCGGCACCACGGTGGGCGCGGTGATGGAGCTGTACGAGATGGGCGTGATCACCCAGGACATGCTGGGCATCGCCGCACCGTTCGGCTCGGCCAAGGCGCTGTGTGAACTGGCCGACCTGACCGCCAACGGCCAGGGCTTCGGCAAGGAGATCGCCCAGGGCAGCAAGCGGCTGACCGCCAAGTACGGCCACCCCGATCTGAGCATGAGCACCAAGGGCCAGGAATTCCCGGCCTACGACGGTCGCGGCATCCAGGGCATGGGCCTGGCCTACGCCACCAGCAACCGCGGTGGCTGCCACCTGCGCGCCTACACCGTGGCGTCCGAGGTGATGGGCATCCCGGTCAAGACCGACCCGCTGGTGGCCGAGGGCAAGCCCGAACTGGTGATGGCCTTCCAGGACGCCACCGCGGCCTTCGATTCGGCCGGCGTCTGCGTCTTCACCACCTTCGCCTGGGGCCTGCCCGACCTGCAGCCGCAGATCGCCGCGGCCTGCGGCGACGAGTTCACACTCGAGAACCTGGCGCTGATCGGCGAGCGGGTCTGGAACATGGAGCGCGACTTCAACAACCGCGCCGGCTTCACCGAGAAGGACGACAGCCTGCCGCCGCGGCTGCTGAACGAAGCCGTCAAGACCGGCCCGGCCAAGGGCCTGGTCAGCAAGCTGCCCGAGATGCTGCCCAAGTACTACGCGGTGCGCGGCTGGGACAGCGGCGGCCGCCTGACGACTGAAACGCGGGCCAAGCTGGGCCTGTAAGCCGCTGCGGCGGTCGACGTCCCACAAGGCGGTTTTCGGACCGCCTTGTCGCTTGTGTCTTGAGATGTGTGATCTGAGAAAGTAGCGCCATGAAGCACGTGATCCTGGGCGCCGGCCCTGCCGGTGTGATCGCCGCCGAAACCCTGCGCAAGCACAGCGCCAGCGACGAGATCGTCGTCATCGGCGACGAGCCCGAAGCGCCGTATTCGCGCATGGCCATTCCCTACCTGCTGATCGGCCAGGTCGGCGAAGAGGGCACCCACCTGCGCCACACGCCGGGACACTTCGCTGCGCTGCGCATCACCGTCAAGCAGGGGCGGGCCAAACGGGTGGACGTGGCGAACCGCTGCGTCGTGCTCGAGGACGGTGGCACCGAGGCGTTCGACAAGCTGCTGATCGCCACCGGCTCGTCACCCGCGACGCCGCCGATCCCCGGCATCCAGGGCCCGGGCGTGCACCCCTGCTGGACGCTGGCCGACGCGCGCAAGATCATGGCCCTGGCGCAGCCCGGCGCCCGCGTACTGCAGATGGGCGCCGGCTTCATCGGCTGCATCATCATGGAATCGCTGGCGATGCGCGGCGTCAAGCTGAGCGTGGTCGAGATGGGCGACCGCATGGTGCCGCGCATGATGGGGCCCACCGCCGGCGGCATGATCAAGGATTGGTGCGAGAAGAAGGGCGTGACGGTCTACACCGGCGCGCGGGTCGAGGCGATCGAGCGGCCGGTGGCCACCGTGGCCGCCGTGGCGCAGCCGGCCCATCCGGTGCATGTGGCTCCGCCCGTCGCCGAACCCGGCTTCCTGAGCAGGTTGGCCCATGCGGTGGGGCTGGGCTCGCCGCCCGCACCCGCACCGGTGCCACTGGCAGCACCGCTGGCATCTGCGGCGCCCGTGGCAGCGGCCGCGTCGGCGCCGATGACGGTGCGGCTGTCGACCGGCCAGCGCCTGGAGGCCGACCTGGTGATCAGCGCCACCGGCGTCAAACCGAACATCGGCTTCCTCGAGGATTCAGGCATCCTGTGCCTGATCGGCGTGCTGACCGACGAGCACCTGCAGACCAGCGTGCCCGGCATCTATGCCGCTGGCGATTGCGCCGAAGCCTTCGACAAGGTCAGCGGCAAGACCATCGTCAGTGCGATCCAGCCCAACGCCGCCGAGCAGGCGCGCGTGGCGGCGCTGAACATGGCGGGCCGGGCGACCGAGCTGAAAGGCGTCACCCAGATCAACGTGCTCGACACGCTGGGCATGATCTCGGCCAGCTTCGGCCAATGGGACGGCGTGCCCGGCGGCGAGCATGTCGAGCTGACCGACCGCGCCGCCGGCAAGCTGCTGAGCCTGCAGTTCAGCGGTGACAAGCTGGTCGGCTGCAACGCCATCGGCTGGACCGAGCACGTGGGCGTGATGCGTGGCCTGGTCGAAGGCGAGGTGCGGCTGAGCCCCGACTGGAAGCAGCGCCTGATGCAGGACCCGACGCTGCTGATGGAAGCCTACCTGGCCAACGCGCAAGCGCAGCAGGACATGGCGCACGTGCGGGGCTGATGCCCGGCCTCCGGTCTCGCTGACAAAGCCGCCCCATGAAGATCAGCTTCAAGCTCTACGCCAGTCTGTCGGACTACCTGCCCGCAGGCACCCGTCACAACCGCATCGAACTCGATGTGCCGCCCGACGCCCCCATCACGCAGATCATCGAGCCTTACGGCATGCCGCCCAGGCTGGTGCACCTGGTGCTGGTCAACGGCGTCTTCATCCCGCCCGAGCAGCGCGCCGAGCGCACGCTGGTCGAAGGCGACGTGCTGGCGATCTGGCCGCCGATCGCCGGCGGCTGACGCGCGCCCGCCGCAACCATGCAATCCAGCTACGAGGCGGCATTCCACCGCGAACAGGGCTTTGCCGAGGCCGACTGGCTGCGCTGCCTGCCGGGCGCCGTGCGGGGTGCGGCGATCGACCTGGGCACCCCGGGCCTGGCGACGGTGGTGGTGGGCAGCGGCACGCTCAGCCTGCGCTGGCAGGTGCTGCCGCCGCGGGCGATCGGCCTGGTGCGCTTCGCACGGATGGCGGTGGACTACCGCTTCGACGGCGTGACCGACGACGAGCGCCACGTCTTCATGAAGTACTTCGACCTCTACACCCAGCGCGGGGGAGGCTGAACCCGGTGATGTGGCCGAGCGTGGTGAGGCCATGGCGCAGCGGCCGACTCGCCGCCGTCAACCCCCGGCCACCGGCAGCCCGTCGTGGCGCCAGCCCAGCAGCTCGGCCAGGCGGATCACCACCCACCGCGCCTCGGCTGGGTTGAAGCCCGATTCGGCGCTGGCCAGCCCGGCCTGGGTGCGCGCCAGGATCTCGTCTTCTTCGACGCCCTGGTCGTGGTGCACCGCCTGGCTGGACTCGACCAGCAGCTGGGCCATGTCCTCGCAGAGCTCGTAGCGGGCGCGAAACTCGTCGCGCGTGACCGTCAGGCGGTGGCGCGCATCGCGGTAGACCGCCTCGAAGGACGGCGGGATGTGGATCTGGTATTCATCGGACATGGCCCGGTTGTACCCCAGTCGGCCGGTCAGCGGCCGCGGGGAGGCTCGTCGGGGGCGCTGGCAGCGTGGGCGCGGGCTTCATGGGCGCTGCGTGATTGGCGCTGTTGCGGGCGGCCGGCCCCTGGCGCGGGAAGCGCGGGAGGCGAGCGAGGCGCGGACTCAGAACAGGTTGATCGTGTCGACCTCTTCGCTCGCCGGCTTGCCGCCCGGCTCCAGCAGCGCTGGCAGCCAATCGGGTTCGCCGTCCAGCGCCAACGGGTCTTGCGGCAGCAGGCGCTGGCGCAGCACCCATTGGGCGATGCGCATGCGGCGCGCCGATTTGGTCTGGCCGGCCTCCCAGGCCATCGCGGTGGCGGTGCTCAGGTGGTACAGCGCCGACGCCAGCTGGCGCGCCGAGGTGTCCGATGCGCCGCGTGCCTCGGCGGTGCGCTCGGCCAGGGCCAGCACCCGGTCGAGCAACCGGGTGAACGCCGCGCGCGCCGCCGCATGCAGCGGCGTGGTGTCGAGCAACCCGTGCAGGTGGTCGCGCAGCGCCGGCAAGGCGTTGTCGCGCTGGATGGCGCGCAGCACGTCGAGCGCGACGATGTTGCTGGTGCCCTCCCAGATCGAGCCCAGGTGGGCGTCGCGCACCAGCCGGGCGTCGCTCCATTCCTCGATGTAGCCGCAGCCACCGCGCACCTCCATCGCATCACCGGTGACCTTGCGGGCGTCGCGGCAGGCGCGGAACTTGATCAGCGGCGTCAGGATGCGCACCAGCCCGTACGCCGGGCCGTCGGTGCGGCCGATGGCATCCGACCGGCGCAGCGCCTCGGCGGTCTGCAGCAGCATGGTGCGCGCCTGCTCGGTGGGCAGCAGCAGCTTCAGCAGCTGGCGGCGCATCAGCGGCAGGTCGATCAGCCGTTGGCCGAAGGCCTGGCGCTGCTGCGCGACATGCAGCGCCTCGCCGTAAGCGCGGCGCATCAGCCCGGCCGCGCGCATGCCGTTGGACAGGCGCGAGTTGTTGACCATGTCGGCCATCTGCTGGAAGCCGCGGCCGGCCTCGCCGACCAGCCAGGCCCGCGCGCCTTCGAGCCGGATCTCGCCGCTGGCCATCGATCGGGTGCCCAGCTTGTCCTTGAGCCGCAGGATGCGGAAGTTGTTGGCCGAGCCGTCGCTCAGCGTGCGCGGCAGCAGGAACAGCGAGATGCCCTTCATGCCCGCTGGCGCGCCGTCGATGCGGGCCAGCACCATGGCGAGGCCGGCGTCGGGGTTGGAGCAGAACCACTTGTCGCCCCACAAACGATAGCCGCCGTCTGCGTCTGCGTCTGCGTCTGCGTCTGCGTCTGCGTCTGCGTCTGCGTTTGCGTTTGCGTTTGCGTTCGCGATGGCGCCTGCGTCGCCTCCTGTTTCAATGTTTGGGCCGCCCGCGCTGGCGCCCACCGGTTCGGCGCGGGTGGTGGTGGCGGCCACGTCCGAGCCGGCGCCCTGCTCGGTCATGAACATCGCGCCCTGGCACAACGCGTCGACGTCCTGCGTGGTCAGCCGCGCCAGGTGGCGCTGCACCAGCGCGGGCGCGCCAAACTTGCGCAGCGTGCGGGTCAGCGAATCGGTCATCGACAGCGGGCAGCACAGCCCGAACTCGGCCTGCACGAACAAGTAGGTCAACGCGTACTTGGCGGCTGGCGGCAGCGCCTGTGGCCAGCCCAGCACGCCAGCGCGGTGCGACATCGCCGCCAGCCCGTACTGGCTGAAGGCCACGCGCTCCAGTTCGACATAAGCCGGGTGCTTGACGATGCGTTGCGCGTCCAGCCCGCTGCGGGTGCGGTGTTCCAGCGTCGGCGGGTGCTTGTCGGCGGTCAGCGCCAGGCTGTCTAGCACACCGCCGGCCAGCCCGCCCAGGTGGCGCAGGTGCGGCAGCAGGTGGGCATGCAGATCGGCACCCAGGTAGAGCGGCAGCAGGGCCTGCCACTCGGCATCGGCGTCGAACAGATTGGTGCCATGGGCATCGGGCACCGGGTGGATCGTGACGGCCATGAGGGGGTCTCCGTAGGGGCCCCCAGTATCGGTAGCCTAACCTTGGGTTTTCAAGCCACCCTGGTCAGCGTCGCTAGGTTGGGCGGCAAGCGGCTCGTTGCTGACTTTGGCTGTTTGCCGGAAAGGCGACGCTCCGTGTCCTGCGCGAGCGCATCGGGTCGGGCTGGCGGGTTTTGCTCCATGTCCCCCGCCGCCGGCCTGGCGGCCGACAGCTCCTCCTTTACTTGCGCAAAACACGCCAGCCCACCCCGACGCGCCATCACCACCGCGGCGTCGTTGCCTTGAATTCAAAAGCCCGCAAGCCACCACCGCAGCGTCCGGGACGAGGGCGTCGGGTGACCGGATGACGCAGGTAAAGGAGGAGTCGACGGGCTTGCGCCAGCAAGCGTGTCGGCGGGGGACACGGAGTCATCCGGTCACCCGGCGGCCTCG
>JBBQVF010000145.1:0-8937 GCA_038211805.1 Burkholderiales bacterium
CGAGGCCTGGCTGGCCAAGCCGACGCTGCTCGAGGCCGACAAGGACGCCGAGTACTTCGCGGTGATCGAGATTGACCTGGCCGAGCTGAAGGAGCCGGTGCTTTGCTGCCCGAACGACCCCGACGACGCCAAGCTGCTGTCGCAGGTGGCCGGCGTGAAGATCGACGAGGTCTTCATCGGCTCGTGCATGACCAACATCGGCCACTTCCGCGCCGCCAGCAAGCTGCTGGAAGGCAAGCGCGACATCCCCGTCAAGCTGTGGATCGCGCCGCCGACCAAGATGGACGCGCAGCAGCTCAGCGCGGAAGGCCACTACGGCGTCTTCGGCACCGCCGGTGCGCGCACCGAGATGCCGGGCTGCAGCCTGTGCATGGGCAACCAGGCGCAGGTGCGCGAAGGCGCCACCGTGGTGTCGACCAGCACCCGCAACTTCCCGAACCGGCTGGGCAAGAACAGCAACGTGTACCTGGCGTCGGCCGAACTGGCCGCCATCGCCAGCAAGATCGGCCGCATCCCCACGCTGGCCGAGTACCAGGCCGACATGGGCGTGATCAACCAGGACGGCAGCCAGATCTACAAGTACCTGAACTTCGACCAGCTCAGCGAATATGCCGATGTGGCCAAGGGTGTGACGGTCTGATGCAGCGCTGAACCGCTGGCTGCAAGGACAACGGCCTGCCAGGGCAACCCGGCAGGCCGTTTCACTTGGGGCTAGCGATTCAGGCCAGTTCGGGCGCGATCATCTCGGCATAGTCGTACAGCTCACCCAGGATGGCCTGGCCGCGCTCGTCGGCGGTTTCGCTCAAGCGGTCGATCTGCTCGAAGAATTGCGTCAGCGACTGCCCGCCGCCGGCACCGTCGTGCAGCCGGTCATGGCAATGCTGCTGCCAGCGGTCCCGATCGTCGGCGTCCAGCGTGTCGGGCCAGTGGCGGGCGCGGTAGCGGAAGAACAGTCCTTCGAGCCGGCCGTCCTCGAAGGCCGGCCGCTTGCCGGCCAGCGCCGCACCGCCGCCCTGGTCGGCCAAGCCCCGCAGCCGCTCCAGCGAGCGGCGGTCAGCCGGGCCGATGAAGCCGCCATAGAGGTCTTCGTCGACATCAGGTGCCTGGGCGGGCTCGGGCCGCTGGAACACCTGACGCCAGGGCAGCGCCGCCAGCGCATCGGCATGGGCGCGCGCCCATTCGGCACGGCCCAGACCTTGGGCGATGTCGATGCCCCAGTGCGCGGCCCGGGCCGGTGACAGGATCTTCAGGTTGCCCATCACCACCGGGCTTTTGTTGATGTGCACGGTCTTGACCGGCAGCCGCGCCACGCCCTCGGGCAGGTCGGCGGTCTTGCTGAACATCCGCAGGCGCAGCGTGTCGGCATCCAGCGCCAGCAGTTCGGCCGGGTCGTGGGCCAGGTCCCAGACGATCAGCTCGTTCTTGTTGCTGGGGTGCGGCGCCAGCGGCCACACCAGGGCCAGGCAACCGCGCTCGACCGGGTACATGCCGCTCAGGTGCAGGAACGGCCGGTGGCTGCCGATCTCGGCCCACACCGCCTCTTTCTTGCGCAGCTTGAGGCAGAACTCGAACAGCTTGGGCTGGCGATCACGCACCAGCCGGGCCATCGCGATGGTGGCGCGCACGTCGCTCAGCGCATCGTGCGCGGCCTCGTGCGACAGACCGTTGGCGCGGGTCAGGTGCTCCAGCTTGAACGAGGCGCGGCCGTCGTCGTGGGTCGGCCAGGTGATGCCCTCGGGCCGCAGCGCCCAGGCGCAGCGCACGGTGTCCAGCAGGTCCCAGCGGCCGCACTGGTTCTGCCACTCTCGGCCGTAGGGGTCGATCAGGTTGCGCCAGAACAGGTGGCGCGTCACCTCGTCGTCGAAGCGGATGGTGTTGTAGCCCACGCCCACCGTGCCCGGTTGGCCCAGTGCGGCCTGCACCGCAGCGGCGAACTGCGGCTCGGGCACGCCGCGCTGCAGGCATTGCTGGGGCGTGATGCCGGTGAGCAGGCAGCTCTCGGGGTCGGGCAGGTTGTCGGGCGACGGCCGGCAGTACAGCATCACCGGGTCGCCGATCTCGTTGAGCTGTGCGTCGGTGCGCACGCCGGCAAACTGCGCCGGCCGGTCGCGGCGCGGCACACGGCCGAAGGTTTCGTAGTCGTGCCAGAAGAAGCTGAAATCGTCGGTCATGCAGGGGTCCGTTTCTGAACAGCACCATAAGCCAAAACCGGGGCCGCAGCCGGGTCACAGCGCCGCGGCCGGCCGCCAGTAGCTGGCAAAACGCGGCACGCCGGCCGGTGTGAAGCCGCGGTGGCGGTAGCTGATGCGCTGGCCCACCGCCGGCGGCTGGGCGCGGTCGGCATCGCGCAGGCCGGTGCCGATGGCAAACACCACGCCGCTGTCGCTGCGCACCTGCAGCGCACCGACCTGGCCGGCCAGCCGACCCTGGCCCGGCAAGTGGGCCAGCACCCAGGCCTCGGCATCGTGCAACGGCTTGTGCTTGAACAGCCAGGGGCCACGGCCGGTGGCGGTGGGTGCGTCCGCACGGTGCAGCACCAGGCCTTCGCCGCCGGCAGCCACCACCGCTTCGAGCCGGCGCTGCAGGTCGGCCCGATCGGCCACCAGCTGCTGCGGCAGCGCCCGCAGCGCGGCGAAGCCCTGTTGCCGGCACAGCGCCTGCAGGGCCACGGCGCGCTGGGCGAAGCTGCCGCCGGCGGCGGGCAGCTCGAAGACCTGGTAGTTGACGTCGCGCCACAGCGTGTGGTCGGCCTGCGCGCGACGCACCAGGCCCGACAACTCGTCGAAGCGGCCCCGGCCGAGCCACAGTTCGCCGTCCAAAGGCACCGCCGGCAGACGGGCCAGGAAGTCGGCCGGCGCGACGATCGGGGCGCCGCTGCGAAAGCGCAGCCTGTGGCCGTCCCACCACGCGCGCACGCCATCGAGCTTTTCGCTCACCAGGTGGCCAGCCGGGTCGGCATCTACCGGCCATTCACGGGCCAGCAACAGCGCCGGCGGGGCGGGCTTGGCGACAGCGGGCTGGTGCGCCGGGTCGGCCGCCGGGTTGGCCGCCGGGTTGGCCACCGGGTTGGCCGCCGGGTCGGCCAACGGATGGGCGAAAGTCGCAGCCTCCAGCCGGGCAAAAAAGGTCCCCAGCGCGGCACCACACAGCAGGCGGCGGGACAAGCTGATCGGGTTCGTGGCCATGGTGGGCTCCGGCGGGTTCGATGGCGCCAGCGTAGCCAGACGCGCGCTGCAGCGCGATCCCACCGACGGCGGGGCGGCGGGGGCCCCCGTTGGGGGGAACCACCCGGCCCGGCCGGTGGCCCTACTTCTTGCGCGTGGCCTTGGCCGCGGCCGAGCCCTGGCGCAGCGCGTCCGACAGGCCAATCAGCACACCCGAGACCAGCGCGGTGTAGCTGTCGGCCAGGGTTTGTGCGGCGCGCAGGCTGGTGGCGCGGGTCTCGCGCATCGCCGTCTGCATCTGCGCCATCTGGGCTTCCAGTTGCTGGGTCGCGCCACTGGCCTTCAAGCCGGTCTGGGTGCCGGTCAGGTTGAACTTCTCCAGCACCTGGGCCCAGGGTCCGGCCATCGGGTCGCCGGTGGCGGCAGAGGCCTTTTTCACCGTGCCCATCAGCGCATCCTCGAACTTGTCGAGGTCGGCCAGTGCCTTTTTAAGTTGGCTTTCGCGCAGGTCGACCCCCTTGTCGACGAACTGCTGCAGCGCCACGCGGTTGGCTTCCACGGCCTTCAGCAGCGCGTCGTCCATGCCCGAGACGGCGTTGTCGAGCATCGACTCGGCGTCGGCGTTGGCCAGCGGGTTTTTCGCCGCACCGGTGCTGGCGGCCTGGGCCACCGTGCCGAGCACGCTGCGGATGTTCTTCAGGCTCAGCTCACGGCCTTGCAGCGCGCCCAGCGTGGCCTTGAACACCGCTTCTCGCAGCTGCGCGGTCTGCTGCGCGCTGGCGTTGGCGAACTGGTCGATCAGGGCTTGCTGGTCGATGCCGGACTTCATCATGGCGGGGCTCCTCGGTCGGTGGTTGAAGGTCGCCACTTTGCCACGCCGAACCCGCGCCAGCCTGACGCCGTGGTTCAAAACCGCTGGCGCAGTTCGTCGACGTCGACCTGCAGCTTGACGAAGGCCTCGGCGCCACGCGCGACCGCGCCGCTGGTGCCCGGACCATCGCGCAGGCTGGACGCACCGACATACAGCACCGTGCCCGCCGACTGGCGCCAGGCCCAGGTCAGCGACCCGGTCGCGCTGCGGCTGCGCTGCGCCGCCACCGCCGGGCTGGCGCCCTGCGCGGCCTCGGCTTGCCGGTCGAGCGCGCTGTATTGCACGATGGCGCGCAGCGTCTGCCGCGGGCTGAAATGCCAGCGCGCCAGCAGCTGGTGCGCCGCCTCGGTGTAGACCGCCTGACCATCCTGGCGCAGCCAGCCGTAGGACAGGCGCGGCTCCAGTTCCAGCCGCGGCAGCAGCCGGGTGTTGAGCGACAGGCTGGCCAGACCGCCCGGACGCACCCGCTGGGCGGTGACATCGGCCAGCTGGCCCCATTGCAGCTCGGCGTCGAGCAGCGGCGCCCACACTGCGGGCGTCATGGTCAGGCCGGCCTTCAGGTAACGCTGTTCGAGCAGCGGCGCGCCGGCCGCCGTGCGCAAGGCCGCCCATTGCGGTGCCAGGCCGTGCAGGTAGAGCCAGGCCTCGAGGTTGTTGGCCGCTGTCAACCAGACGCCAGGGCGGATGTCCTGCGACACCAGTTCGCCGCTGCGGCGGTCGTCGCTGCGTTCGCCGATGGCTTCGATCCAGAAGTCGTTGAACGGCCCCAGGCCGTGCCAGCCACGCGCAGCCCGGGCCCGCTGCTGGTGCACCCCGCTCTGCGCGACAAAGCCCACGTCGTCGCGAAAGCCGCTGCCCAGCTCGTCGATCGACCACTCGCCCTCGACCGCGTCGGTCTGGTAGAACAGCTTGGCCAGCGCCCGCTGGCTGCGCACCGCCGGGCCGCGCTGCAACTGGTCGCCCACCGGCTGGGCGGTGGTCTCCGAGCCCAGCCACTGCGCCCGCAGCCGCCAGGCGTCGGTGATCTGCCAGCCCAGGTCGGGGCCGAGCACGGCGTTGTGGCCGCGGTCGTCGGCATAGCGGCGCTGCGCGGCGACTAGGCCCCATTGCAGCGCCGAACCCGACGTCGATGCGGGGCCTGCCGGTCCGTCGCCACGCAGGCGGGCCACCAGCGACTGCGAGGCCGGTTGCTCGGCCGTGTCGGTGCCGTAGGCGCCGGGCAGCAGCACCAGGCCGCCGCCGCGGTCGTCCAGCGCGATGGCACTGCCGGCCAGCCGGGCGCCGCGCCAGGTGCTGCGCAGGCCCGCCCGCGGCTCGGTGAAGCTGCGGGTGTAGATCGCGTCGCTGGGCGAGCGCAGCAGGTCGCTGGCCTCGAAGAAGAACGGTCGGGTTTCGGGGAACTGCAGCGCAAAGCGGGTGTTGCCGGCCAGCTGCGGCACGTCCAGCGCCACCTGGGAAAAATCGGGATTGAGCGTGGCGTCGACCACCAGCTCGTGCAGCGGCCGCCATTTCAGGTCGAGCGACGCGGTCAGCGCGCTGCTTCGGGTGGTGGCCGCGCCGGCCGGCTGCTGGCGGTCGATGCGCGCGGTCACGCTGGGCCGCAGCGTGAGGAACTGGTGCGCCTCGGGCAAAGTGACGCCCTGAAGCGGCTGCATCGTGGCGATGAAGCTGGGCGCGTCGCGCGGCACCAGCGCCGACGTGTGCAGGTAGGCCTGCTCGCGCGGCAGTCGGCGCGTCACCAAAATGCGCCAGGGCTGCACCGCCAGGCTGCCATCGTTGCTGGCATGGGTGGTGAAGCGCAACGAGGCGAACGGGATGCGCAGCACGGCGGTGTAGCCGCTGCCGGTGCGCGCCGCCGCGGCATCGAAGTCGAAGTCGGGCGAGAAATCCTCGTGGTCGTCGGCGGCGGTGTGCATGCCGTCGGCCAGGCTGCCCGAGGCATTGACGCGGAAGAACTGCGCCGACTGCCGGTTGCCGATGGCATCGATGTACAACGCCACGAAGTCCTGCGTGCGGTTGACGCCGTCGTGGCGCACCAGCGGCGCGCGGATCAGCGAGGGCTCGCTGTCCAGCGCCTCGATGCCGACATACAGCGCCAAGTCGTCGAACAGCACCCGCACCCGGGTGGCCTGGGTCGGCACATGGCCGGTGGCCGGGAACTTCTCGACGAAGGCGTGGTGCACCGGCGCACGCTGCCAGGCCGGGTGGGCCAGCGTGCCGTCCAGCGGCAGGCGCTCGCCGGTTCGCAGGCGTTCGGCCCTGATCGCCTGGGCCGCCGAGGCCGCCAGGGCGGGCGTGGCGGCCCCGGCCGACTCGCCGACGGGCTGCGCCCGCGCCGGCGCCCACGCCACGGTCAAGGCCAAGGCCAAGGCCATGGCCATGGCAGTCGCGACGGGAGTCCATCGCAGCGCCCTCACGGCGGCCATCGTGTGCCTGCGGGTCCGCGCACCGGCGGCCAATCTCTGCAACATCGGCACGCTAGGCGCTGCGACGGGCGCCGTGCGGGGCGCCCGCTGACGCCGCCGAACCGACCGCGTGCCCGGCAGGCGGTCCGGCGCTGCGGCGCACCCGCCACAACAGGAACAGCGCGATGCTCAGGTTCAGCGCATTCCACAGCGCGCCGTTGACGAAGGCCGCGTGGTAGCTGCCGGTCAGGTCGAAGACCTTGCCGCTCATCCAGCCGCCCAGCGCCATGCCGAACAGCGTGCACATGATCACCGTGCCCACGCGGGCCCCGGCTTCGGCCGGTGGAAAGTGCTCGCGCACGATGATCGCGTAGCTGGGCACGATGCCGCCCTGGAACAGGCCGAACATGGCTGACACCACGTACAGCGACAGCAGGCCGTCGAAGGGGATGAACAGCAGCAGCGCCACGCCCTGCAGGAAGCTGCCCAGCAGCAGCGTGCGCACGCCGCCGATGCGGTCGCAGATGGCGCCCGAGACCAGCCGGCTGACGATGCCGCAGGCCAGCATCAGGCTCAGCATCTCGGCACCGCGCGCCGCGCCGTAGCCCAGGTCACCGCAATAGGCCACGATGTGCACCTGCGGCATCGCCATCGCCACGCAGCAGGCCGTGCCGGCCACGCACAGCAGGCCCTGGGCCTGGCCCAGGCTCAAGCCGAACGGCCGGTTCGACGGCACCGGCCCGCCGGGCTTGACCGGCGTGGTGGCGGCAGGCGGCGACTTGGCCCGCATCAACCCGGCCAGTGCCATCATGCTGAAGAAGGTGAAGACGCCCAGCCCGATGTAGGTGGGCCGCCAGCCCACCGTCTCGACGAAATGCTGCACCACCGGTGGCCAGACCGCCCCGGCCAGGTAGTTGCCGCTGGCGCACACCGCCACCGCGATGCCGCGGCGCTTGACGAACCACAGCGAGGTGTCGGCCACCAGCGGCACGAAGGTGGCGCTGCTGCCGAACAGGCCGATGAACAGGCCCTGCACGATGGCATAGCTGGTGATGCTGCCGACCCAGCCGCAGGCGATGAAGCCCACCCCGAGGCTGATGCCGCCGAGCAGGATCACCGGCACGATGCCGAAGCGGTCAGCCAATTTGCCCATCAGCACGCAGCCCACGCCGAAGCCGATCATCAGCAGCGTGTAGGGCAGCGAAGCCTCGGCCCGGCTGACGCCGAATTCGGCCTGCACCGCCGGCAGCATGACCGACACCACGTACATGCCGGCCGAGCCGATGGTCATCAGCAGCAGCGTGGCGGCCAGGCGCCACCAGGCCTGGCGTGAATCGGCTTGCGGGGCTTGCGGATCGAAGGCGGTCATCAATCGAATTGTGCGGCGGGCCAGGCCGTGCGACCACCGACGCTGCCCCGCATTGACAAGGCCCGCGCCGATACTCCAGGACGATGAACACCACCGCCCTGCCCCCCGGCCCGCCCGTGCTGCACCTGCACGACGGTCGCGCCACCATCAGCCTGAACCGCCCGGCCCACCACAACCGACTGCATGCCGACGACCTGCTGGCGCTGCAACGGCACTTCGGTGCGCTGGCGGTCGACCCGACGGTCAAGCTGCTGGTGCTGACCGGCGCCGGCCGCAGCTTCTGCTCGGGCTTCCACCTGGGTGACTTCGCCGAGGCCGTGGGCCTGGGCGCGGACTCGGACGTGGCTGCAGGGGCCGACGCGCCCGCGGGCAGCCTGGCCGCCACCCGTACGCAGCCGCTGGCCGGGCCGCAGCTGTTCGAGCAGACGGTCGACGCGCTGGAAGCACTGGCCGTGCCCACGATCTGCCGCTTCAACGGCCCGGTCTACGGCGGCGGTACCGACCTGGCGCTGGCCTGCGACTTCCGGGTCGGCGTGGCCGGCATGGTGCTGCGCATGCCAGCCGCCCGGCTGGGCCTGCATTACTACCCCAGCGGGCTGCAGCGGTACGTGTCGCGGCTGGGGCTGGCCACCGCCAAGCGGCTGTTCCTGCTGGCCGAGGAGGTGTCGGCCGACCAGTTGCTGGCGCTGGGCTACCTCGACCGCCTGGTCGATGCGGCGCAGCTGGACGCCGCCGTGCAGGCCATCGCCGACGCGCTGGCCGCCGGTGCGCCGCTGGCCCTGCGCGGCATGAAGGCGTCGCTCAACGAGATCGCCCGCGGCCAGTTCCACCTGCCCACGCTGCGCGAGCGCGAGGCCCGCTGCGCCGCCAGCGCCGACCTGGCCGAGGGCCGGGCCGCTTTCGCCGAGAGCCGGCGGCCCCTGTTCACAGGCCGCTGACCAGGCACGGGCGGCACCGGGCGCCCGTGGTAGGGGCCGTCGCCGTGGCCGTGGCCGTGGCCGTGGCCGTGGCCATCGCCGTGCGATAGGCCACACGCCCCGCCCGCCCGGGTACAGATCGGCCGGCGGCGGCCCATATGCAGGGTCAGCGCGCTGCAAAACCCGGCCGGCGCTGGGCGTTCACCCAGGC
>JBBQVF010000146.1:0-8897 GCA_038211805.1 Burkholderiales bacterium
AAGGGCTTCGGCTTCCTGAACCGCATCGGCGCCAAGGTCGTCAGTCATGCCACGCAGCTGGGCGATGCGCCCATGCTCGACAAGCTGATCGGCCCGGTCAAGGTGATGCTGGACGCCTTTGTCGAAGGCAAGGTGGACTCGGTGTTCCTTTGCTACACCCGTTTCATCAACACGATGAAGCAGGATGCGGTGATCGAGCAGCTGCTGCCGCTGACGGCCAACCGGCTGGAACAGACGGCGGCCGAGAAGGCGCAGTACGGCTGGGATTACCTGTACGAGCCCGATGCCGCCACGGTGATCGACGAACTGCTCACCCGCTACCTCGAAGCGCTGGTGTTCCAGGCGGTGGCCGAGAACATGGCGTCCGAGCAATCGGCGCGCATGGTGGCCATGAAGGCCGCCACCGAGAACGCCGGCAGCCTGATCGGCGAGCTCAAGCTGGTCTACAACAAGACCCGCCAGGCCGCCATCACGACCGAGCTGTCCGAGATCGTCAGCGGCGCCGCCGCCATCAGCGGCTGAGTCGGCCGCAGTCACGAATTCAGTTTTAAGGATCCCAAAAATGGCCAATATTCAGGCACAAGGCAAGATCGTCCAGTGCATCGGCGCCGTGGTGGACGTGGAATTTCCACGCAACGCCATGCCCCACATCTATGACGCGCTGAAGCTCGAAGGCTCGGCGCTGACGCTCGAGGTGCAGCAGCAGCTCGGCGACGGCGTGGTGCGCACCATCGCGCTGGGTTCGTCCGACGGCCTGCGCCGCGGGCTGATGGTCAGCAACACCGGCGCGTCCATCACCGTTCCGGTGGGCAAGGCCACGCTGGGCCGCATCATGGACGTGCTGGGCTCGCCGATCGACGAGCGCGGCCCGGTCGACCAGACCTTGACCGCCTCCATCCACCGCAAGGCCCCCAGCTATGACGAGCTGAGCCCGTCGCAAGAGCTGCTGGAAACCGGCATCAAGGTGATCGACCTGATCTGCCCGTTCGCCAAGGGCGGCAAGGTGGGCCTGTTCGGTGGCGCCGGCGTCGGCAAGACCGTCAACATGATGGAACTCATCAACAACATCGCCAAGGCGCACAGCGGCCTGTCGGTGTTCGCCGGTGTCGGTGAACGTACCCGCGAGGGCAACGACTTCTACCATGAGATGGCCGAGTCGGGTGTCGTCAACCTGGAGCACCTCGAAGAGTCCAAGGTGGCGATGGTCTACGGCCAGATGAACGAGCCCCCGGGTAACCGGCTGCGCGTGGCGCTGACCGGCCTGACGATTGCCGAGTCGTTCCGCGACGAGGGCAAGGACGTGCTGTTCTTCGTCGACAACATCTACCGCTACACGCTGGCCGGTACCGAAGTGTCGGCGTTGCTGGGCCGCATGCCGTCGGCCGTGGGCTACCAGCCGACGCTGGCCGAAGAGATGGGCCGCTTGCAAGAGCGCATCACCTCGACCAAGGTCGGTTCGATCACCTCGATCCAGGCGGTTTACGTGCCGGCGGACGACCTGACCGACCCGTCGCCTGCCACCACATTCGCCCACCTCGACGCCACCGTGGTGCTGTCGCGCGACATCGCCTCGCTGGGCATCTACCCGGCCGTCGACCCGCTGGACAGCAACAGCCGCCAGGTCGACCCGAACGTGGTCGGTGAAGAGCACTACAGCACCACCCGCGCCGTGCAGCAGACGCTGCAGCGCTACAAGGAGCTGCGCGACATCATCGCCATCCTGGGCATGGACGAGTTGAGCCCTGAGGACAAGCTGGCCGTGGCCCGCGCGCGCAAGATCCAGCGTTTCCTGAGCCAGCCGTTCCACGTCGCCGAGGTGTTCACCGGTTCGCCGGGCAAGTACGTGCCGCTGAAGGAAACCATCCGGGGTTTCAAGATGATCGTCGCCGGCGAGTGCGATCACCTGCCCGAGCAGGCGTTCTACATGGTAGGAACGATCGACGAAGCCTTCGAAAAAGCGAAAAAGATTCAATAAGCGGCGCATTCGGGCGGCATGCGTCGTTGCCATGCTCAGCGCACGCCAGTGCGCTTGCGCGTGGCGCCTAGCCTGACGCCCGACTGCTTGCTTTTTGAACCCTTTTCTCATGTTTTAGGAACCTTGCCATGGCCACCATTCACGTCGATGTAGTCAGCGCCGAAGCCAGCATCTTTTCTGGCGAGGCGAAGTTCGTCGCGCTGCCGGGTGAAAACGGCGAACTGGGCATCCTGCCCCGCCACACGCCGCTGATCACCCGCATCCGTCCGGGCGCGGTGCGCATCGTGCGTGCCGACACTGGCGAGGAAGAGTTCGTTTTTGTCGCCGGCGGCATTCTCGAAGTGCAGCCGGGGTTGGTGACCGTGCTGGCCGACACCGCCATCCGCGGCCACGACCTGGACGAAGCCAAGGCGCTCGAAGCCCGCAAGCTGGCCGAGGAAGCGATGAAGAACGCCAAGAACGACATCGACTTCGCCAAGGCCCAGGGCGAGTTCGCCACCATGGCCGCCCAGATCGCCGCGATCTCGAAGTTGCGCAAGCGCTGAGGCTCGGCGGCGCCGCGCCGCTTCGCCCATCCAGCCTGCCGGCATCTGCCGCGCAGGCTTTTTTCATGGCGGCGCCGAGCGCGGGCTATAAAGCGGCTTCAGCGGCAAACAGGCGGGGGGCGACGTGAGCAAGCACAGCGACATGAGCAAGCACAGCGACTTGAGCAAGAACAGCGACAGGGTTGGCCACCACAAGTCCGGCAGCCACCCGATCGGCGACGCCAGGTCGCACCGGGGCAAGGCGACGCCCGTCAAGGCGGCCAGCGCCAAGCCGGCCATCTCGGCCAACGCCAAGCCGGCCATCTCGGCCAACGGCAAGCCGCTGAGGCTGAACAAGTCGGGCAAGCTGAGCCGGGCCGATTACGAAGCCGAGATGCAGCCGCTGGAATTGGCGCTGAACAACCTGGGCCGCTGGCTGCAGCACAGCGGCCAGCGGCTGGCGGTGCTGGTCGAGGGGCGCGACACCGCTGGCAAGGGCGGTGCGATCGCGGCCATCGCCAGCACGCTGAGCCCGCGCCAATGCCGCGTGGTGGCGCTGCCCAAGCCCGACGAGCGGGAGCGCACGCAGTGGTACTTTCAGCGCTATGTGGCGCACCTGCCATCGGCCGGCGAGATCGTGCTGTTCGACCGCAGCTGGTACAACCGCGCCGGCGTCGAGCGGGTGATGGGTTATTGCACCGAGGGCCAGGCCCAGGCCTTTCTGGCGCAGGCGCCGGCGTTCGAGCAGTTGCTGGTCGACGATGGCCTGCTGCTGTTCAAGTACTGGCTGACGGTCGACCAGGCGCAGCAGGAAGAGCGCTTCGCCGAGCGGCTGGACGACCCGCTCAAGCGCTGGAAGCTGTCGCCGGTCGACCTCGACGCGCGGCCCCGCTATGCCGAGTACGGGCGCGCGCGCGACCGCATGCTCAAGGCCACCCACACGGCGAAGGCGCCTTGGGCGCTGGTGAACTTCAACGACCAGCGGCGTGGGCGGCTGGCGCTGATTCGCCACCTGCTGGCACACGTGCCCGACACGCATGTGCCGCCGGCCCGCCTCACGCTGCCACCGCTGAACGGCCAGCCGCTGCATGAAATCTTCCGCGCGGGGCTGAAGCCGATCTGACGCATGCAGACCGAGACGCAGGCGGACACGCGTGCGGGCCAACCAGCCGCCGCGCTTCAGCGCAGGTCGATGTGGTCGCTCAGTGGCGTTGGGGTTGGCTTCGCCCGGCGCCAGCAGCTGCTGCCAGGGCGCCGGGCCCGCCGCCCGGTGAATGCCGCGGTCGGCCACGATCTCGATCGCGTGCTCGGCCGGCAGCAGGTAGACCAGCACACCACGCGGGCTTCGATGCGGGCCACGGCATCGGCCGGCAACGCGCGGCGGCTGTCGGTCTCGTCCAGCCAGCGGTGCTGCAGGATGCGTCCGCCGACCGCGTGGGGGCGCAATGGAGGCGCGCTGCGCACTGCGTGGCAAGGTGATGCGCCGATTGCATGAAGCCGGGCTTGCGCGTCATGGCTGCTGCCGTGCGCTGCAGAATCAAGTACCCGGCGTCGGACATTTGGGTACCGCCCACGCTGTTGCGCCGCCGGTTTCGGGCTAGATTGCATGGCATCCGATGTCTCACCAAGGAACCACCATGACCACCACCCATTCCGGCCTGCGTGCGCTGGCCATCACCTTGGTCATGGCTGCGCCACCGGCTGCGCAGGCGCTTGATCCGACGGTGGAGACCGGTCTTGAAGTCATTGGATCGGTGCTGTCGTTGCCGTCGCGACAACAGAGCCTGGTGACGCTGCCGCTCCCGGTGTCGCAGATCATGGTCAGCGACGCGGCGCCGGGCGTCTTCGCTTACACGTCCTCGGCCGACATCGGGCTGCGGGAGCTGAAAGTGTTCGGCAGCCTCAGCAACGCCACAGGCAACCCGCTTGGCGCAGGCGAGATACCGGTGTTGCGGGTGCGGTCCGAGGTGCGCGACGTGCTGACGTTGACCTCAACGCTTGTCGACCCCTACCTGGTCACCTTCGAGCTCGATGTCGACGGCCTGGTCAGCGGCAACGGCTCGGCGATTGCCAACGCCTTTCTCGACTTCGGCCTGCTCGGCGGCAGCAATGTCAACGACTCCGGGGCTTACTTTTTCGGCCCCATCAACGACACGCTGAGTGTGTCCCGGCTGGTCAGCGGACCGTCGGTGGCCATGGACTTCACGGCAGCGCTGAACTTCGCCGTCTTCCGCGTCGACGCCGGCAGCACCGTCACCGGCGCCATGGACAACACTGCGACGATGCGGCTGATCCTGCCCGAGGGCGTGCGTCTTGAAAGCTCTGGCTCGGGCACCTTCGGCGTGCCGATTCCGGTCATTCCCGAGCCCGGCACCTGGGCGCTGTTGCTGGCCGGGCTGGGCCTGGTGGCCTGGCGGGCTCAGCGGCGCGGCACATCGGCGGCGGCCGCCGCCACGGCCTGAGCCCGAGTGCGCACGCCCAGCTTGGCCAGCAGGGCGGCCACATGGTTCTCGACCGTGCGTTCACTGCGGTGCAGCCGGCCGGCGATTTGGGCATTGCTCAAGTTCAGGGCCAGCAAGCTCAGCACCGCACGCTCGCGCGGCGTCAGCCCCAGCGGGTCGGCGCGGGTGCGGTGGATCGGCCCGCGCGCAATGTTGCGCACGCCGCGGGCATGCAGCCGCTGGCGGGCGACGCGTGCGGCCGCGGTAGCGCCCAGCGTCTCCAGCAAGGCCAGGCCCTGGTGCATTGCGGCGTCATCGCCCTGCAGCAGGGCCAGCCCCTGGTCATAGCGGCAACCGCGCTGCGCCCAGGCGACTGCGGCCCGCAGTGGCTGGCCCTGCAACTCCAGCCGGCAGGGCTCGGCAGCAGCGGCCAGCACCGCCTGGCCGTCGGGCAGTTGGCGCAGTGAAGCGCCGCTGCGCTGCAGCCAGCAGGCCAGCAGGCCGATGCGCCAGCCCTCACCGGTGCGCAGCGCGGCCGGCAAGGCGTCGGCGGCCATGCTGCGGGCGGCGGCCAGGTCGCCACGCAACCAGGCGGCTTCGGCCCGGTGCACCACCTGGGGTGCATACCAGGAGTCGACGCCCAGGACGCGTGTGCCGTTGATCAGTTCGGTCCAGTACAAGTCCCATTCGGTATCGCCAAGCCGCAGCCCGATCAAGGCACGCAAGTGTTCGGCGCGCTCTGATTCAACCCGGGCCAGCGGCCCCCGGCGCTGCGCCGCAGCCAGCCGGTCAAGGGCGGCGTCATGGCGGCCCTGTTGGATGCAGCCATACGCGGCCCGGGTGTTCAGCATCGACGCATACAGGTCGATGTCCTGGGCCTCGCAATACGCCAAGCCGTCGTTGCAGGCCTGGTCGAGCAGGTCGTGGCGGCGCTGGATCAGTGCCAGCGAGGCCAAGTTCACATAGGCGCGCAGCACATGCTGCTGCAGCTGCGCCTGGCGGGCCAGGGCCAGGCTGCGGTCGAGGTCGGCCCAGGCCTGGGCGTTGTCGGCCCGCCGCAGCAGCGAGCAGGCTTGGGTGTTCAGCGCGTAAGCCAGGCAGGCCGAGTCGGCAGCCGGCGCCGGCCTGCCGCAGTTCGTGAAGGGCGAGTTCGACGCCTTCCTCGAATGCGGCATCCTGGCCCACGGCTTTCTGCGCCTGCGCTGCGGTGACTGCCGGTTCAACCCGCGGCCGAGCAGGATCGTCAGAAGTGCGATGACGAGGGTCCAGCCGCCGTTGAGCTGCAAGCTCATCGCAAGATTGTTCGAGCAGGCCCACGCCCTGGCGGCTCGGACCGGGCGCAGGAAACGCAGCTTTCAGGAGAGGCCGCCTGCAGCGCAATGGGCTGTGTCCGAGCGTTCAAGGCTCGGCATAAAAAAACAGCCCGGCGCCGCCGCATGCTGTGTCAGGGCTTCAGCGTCATCAGCAGTTCAGCCATGGTGCGGGCGTCTGCGTCGCTCACCTGGGCTTGTGGCGGCATCGGCTCTTCGCCCCAGACACCGCTGCCCCCGGCCTTGATCTTGGCGGCCAGCGTGGCCACGGCGTTTGCATCGCCGGCATAACGCGCTGACACCTCTTTGAAATTGGGGCCGTATTTGCGCTTGTCGATCATGTGACAAGCGGTGCAGTTGTTGCGCTGCATCAGCGTCTGCAGTGCCTGGGTTTCGGTCTGGGCTGCGGCGCTCCCGCCCGCTGTGATGGCAAAGAACGACAGCGCAAACCCTATGGGCGACAAGCTGCAACGGCGAGGGCTGCGGCGGACACGAATCATGGCTCTTTCAACTTTCAAAACTACGGGCAGGCCGGCCACGGTGAACGTCGCCGCGGCCGATCCAGCCATAAAAAAAAGGCGCCGCCGCTAGGTGGCGCCTTTCACTTCGAGGTGAATCAGTTCGGCGTGACGCGGTAGATCATGCCGCTGGCTTCATCAGCCACGTAAAGTGCGCCGTCCGGCCCCAAGGACAGGTGGCGGAAACGACCCGCGAAGGTGGGCCACGACAACTCGACGCGCTTGGAACTCATGCCGTCCGGGCTGATGTCGAGGATATCGATGCGGTTGCCGGTGGCTGTGCCGTGGATGCCGATGCCGGCGTAGCCCACTGCCATGCGGCCTTCCCATTCCTTCCACTGCTTGCCGACCAGGAAGACGCTTCCGCACATGCCTTGCGACAGGCCGTTGTTGGTCCAGGCAGGCTTCATCGCATTGGGGAAGGTGCGGGTGTCCGTCATGGGCATGAAGGCGCTGCGCTCGGCGACTGGCATCGCGCCCATCTGATTGGGCGAGTAGCCGCAGTAGCCGTCAGGGCAGGCGCCGCGGCCATTGCGGTTGTCGCCCGGGTCCCAGCCACCGTTGCCGCCGTTGACCAGCATGGTCACCTCGTCGGTGTGCCAGGGGCCGTTTTCAGAGATGTAGGGCACGTTGGTGCCCGGCCGGAAGGTAATGCCTTGCGGGTTGCGGAACCCGTAGGCAAAGATGCGCTTGTCGAAGCCGGCCGGTGGGTTGTTGCCAGCGGCTGCCTTGCCATCCCGGTCGACGCGCAGCACCTTGCCGCGGATCTCCGTCGGGCTTTGCGGGCCCGCGCCGTTGTGGTTGTCGCCGGTCGTGATGTACAGGAAGCCGTCAGCGGGGCCGAAGCGAATGCGACCGCCGTTGTGCGCGCCGGGTCCGCCAAAGGGGTGGGCCGACTTGGCGGGCTTGTAGCCGATGTCCTTGACGATCTCGACGATGTCCGACACCTTGGTCAAGGAGTCGTCGATCTTCATCCGCATCACGATGTTGTTGTAGCCGCCGTAGCTCCGATTCGCGCCTTTCGAACTGGAATAGACGTAGATGAAGCGGTTCGTGGCGAACTGCGGATCGACGGCCATGCCCTGCACGCCAGCCTGGCCGTCGCAGAAGAGATCATCCTTCACGGTGCTGAATCCGGTGCTGCCACCCACGCCGAGCAGGGCATTCACCTTGCCGGTGGGCAGTCGCACGGACATGCCCCTGCATTTCTCGGTGTAGAACATCGTGCCGTCCGGAAGAAAGGCCATGTCCCAGGGTGACTCTGTCTTCTGGAAGTCCTCGGCCTTGACCGTGACTTGCGCCGACGCTGCCGAACTCAGCAGACCCGCGACGACCATCATGCTCAGGGGAACCAATTTGGCACGCGTGACCTTGCTCGTGCGTGCCCATAGGCCTGGCAGACCGGCCCGGTGGGTTGAGATGCTCATCTCGTCTCCATGTTGTTGGTAGTGGGTTTGGGCAGCGCTACGGCGCATTTACGGCGCAGTTTTTTGCTCCCTGAAAATAATAGGGTTACAGCTGACGATCCGCACCTGCCGTTTTCCCTTGCAGCGCTGACAACCGTCGGCCTTCCTTGCTGCGCTGCAGCCGCGCCTATGTCGCTCAACACGCCACTGGACACCCGCCGGCCCAGTCACCCTCAACCCCGAACGCGACTCGGTCGTCGCAGCGCACTCGACAGCAAACAATAGACAGTCGATGGCTGCATGAATGAGGCGACAACTACCTTGACACGCCGGTCTACATGGGCAGCTATCGCGACCAAACAGAGACCTGCAGCGTCGACTTCTTGCGCCGCCTCCAGCGCATGGCCCCGATGAAAATCAGGGACGTCCTGACCGACAACGGCAGCCAATTCACCGACCGCTTCACCAGCAAAACCAGGACACCCTCGGGCCGCCATGTGTTCGATGTGGCCTGCTCGTCCATGGGCATCGAGGACCGCCTGTGCCCGCCCAGGCACCCGCAGGCGCATGTACCCAGGCGTTCCGTAAGCGTCTGGCCGTCCCATCTTGAACAGCCGAGCTGATCGGCTAACGATCGTGTCCATCAAGCGAATAGGTGGACACGATGGCAGAAGAGAGAGTCGTCTCGCGCAGGCGGCACAGCGCTGAGTTGAGGGCGTTGGT
>JBBQVF010000147.1:0-8425 GCA_038211805.1 Burkholderiales bacterium
CGCGCCCCTTCCCCGCCAATGCATTGCGCGGCATGCTGGTGGTGGTGCAGCCGCCCGACGTGCAGCTCAACGGCCAGCCTGCCCGGCTGGCACCGGGTTCGCGCATCCGCGGCGCCGACAACATGGTGCAGATGTCGGGCACGCTGGTCGGCGCCAAGCTGCTGGTGCATTACACACTGGACCCCATCGGCCTGGTGCAAGACGCCTGGATCCTCACGCCCGACGAAGCCACACGCAAGCCGTGGCCGACCACACCCGCCGAAGCGCAGGCCTGGTTGTTCAACCCCGCCGCCCAGGCGTGGACCAAGCGCTGACCCCGCACCGCACCGCGAGACCGCCATGACCAAGAAGATCTACATCCGCAGCTTCGGCTGCCAGATGAACGAGTACGACGCCGGCAAGATGGCCGACGTGATGCGCGCGGCCGAGGGCTACGAGCCCACCAGCGACCCCGAGCAGGCGGACCTGATCCTGTTCAACACCTGCTCGGTGCGCGAGAAGGCGCAGGAGAAGGTGTTCTCCGACCTCGGTCGGGTCAAGCACCTCAAGGCCCGCGGCGTGATGATCGGTGTGGGCGGTTGCGTGGCCAGCCAGGAAGGCGCGGCCATCCTCGACCGCGCGCCCTATGTCGACGTGGTGTTTGGCCCGCAGACCCTGCACCGCCTGCCGCAGCTGCTGGCCAGCCGGCAAACCACCGGCCGGGCGCAGGTTGACATCAGCTTCCCCGAGATCGAGAAGTTCGACCACCTGCCACCGGCCAGGACCAATGGGGCGTCGGCGTTCGTGTCGATCATGGAAGGCTGCAGCAAGTACTGCTCGTACTGTGTGGTGCCCTACACCCGCGGCGAAGAGGTGCACCGGCCCTTCGACGACGTGCTGGTCGAGGTGGCGGGCCTGGCCGACCAGGGCGTCAAGGAGGTGACGCTGCTGGGCCAGAACGTCAACGCCTACCGCGGCAGGATGGGCGACACCAGCGACCTCGCCGACTTCGCCCTGCTGCTCGAATACGTGCACGACATCCCCGGCATCGAGCGCATCCGCTACACCACCAGCCACCCGAACGAGTTCACCCAGCGCCTGGTCGAGGTGTACGGCAAGCTGCCGAAACTGGTGAACCACCTGCACCTGCCGGTGCAGCATGGCAGCGACCGCGTCCTGATGGCCATGAAGCGCGGCTACACCGCCGTCGAGTACAAGAGCACGATCCGCAAGCTGCGCGCGGTGCGACCCGACTTGAGCCTGTCGACCGACTTCATCGTCGGCTTTCCCGGCGAGACCGAGGACGACCACCAGAAGTCATTGAAGCTGATCGAGGATGTGGGCTACGACGCATCCTTCAGCTTCGTCTTCAGCCCGCGCCCGGGCACACCGGCCGCCAACCTGGTCGACGACACGCCGCAGACGTTGAAGCTGCAGCGCCTGCAGCAACTGCAGGCGCTGATCGAGCAGAACGTGCAGCGCATCAGCGCCAGCCGCGTCGGCACGGTGCAACGCATCCTCGTCGAAGGGCCCAGCCGCCGCCCGGGTGCCAACGGCGCGGCCGAGTTGATGGGGCGCACCGAGTGCAACCGCATCGTCAACTTCGACGGCGGGCCGGCGTCGCCCCGGCTGGTCGGTCAGATGATCGACGTGCGTATCAGCCAGGCGCTGCCGCACTCGCTGCGCGCCGAGGTGCTGATCCTGGAACAGACAGGGGCGGCCTGACCATGGGCGACCGGTCGGCCGGTCGGCCGGTTGACCGGTTGACCGGCTCGCGATGCTGAGCCGATCAGCGGGTCGACCGCTCACCCACGGCGTGGCCCGAAACCCGCCCACCACAACGCGCCCGCGCAGGCCAGCACCATGGCCGCGTAAGTGACCATGCGGCCATCGCGCCCGGTGATCACCAGCCCCGCCAGCAAGGCTGCGGTCGCTGCCCCGGCAGCCCAGCGGGCCAGGCGAGCGTAGGCCACGCCGGCCAGGTCGCGGCGCCAGACCAGCTTGGCGCCAGCGGCTGCGATCAGCCCCAGCGCCACGCCGGGCGCCAGCAGGTTGAGCAGGTGCCACAGCAGATCGATCGGTCCCATGGGCGTGCGCCCCTCCGGTGTATCAGCGCCACGACACCTGGCCGGTCTTGCCCAGGTTGACTTGTATCAATGCCCACTGCGCCAGCCGGCGACCAGAATGGCCCTCTGCGGGTTTTCTGCAAATTCTATAATCGCACCATGAGTGTGTTCACCCTGGGCTTGAACCACACGACCGCGCCGCTCGACTTGCGCGGCCGGTTTGCGTTCACGCCCGAGCAACTCTCGCCCGCGCTGCGCGGTTTCCGCGAGCGCCTGTTGCGGGCCGTGCCCGAGGCAGCGCTGCTGTCCACCTGCAACCGCACCGAGTTGTACGTGGCCGCCGAGCCCGCGCAAGTGCATGCGCTGGTGGCGCCGGCACTCGACTGGTTGGCCGCCCAGGGCGGCGTGCCCGGTGAGCAGTTGCGCCAGCACACCTACGTGCTGGAACACCGCGATGCCGCCCGCCACGCTTTTCGCGTGGCTTCGGGGCTCGATTCGATGGTGCTAGGCGAGCCGCAGATCCTCGGCCAGATGAAGCAGGCCGTGCGCGAGGCCGAAGCCGCCGGCACGCTCGGCACCACCTTGCACCAATTGTTCCAGCGCTCGTTCTCGGTGGCGAAAGACGTGCGCTCCTCGACCGAGATCGGCGCGCATTCGATCAGCATGGCCGCCGCGTCGGTGCGGCTGGCCGCGCAACTGTTCGAAGACCTGCGCGACATCAACATCCTGTTCGTCGGCGCCGGCGAGATGATCGAGTTGGTGGCCACACACTTTGCAGCCCGTTCGCCCAAGGGCCTGGTGATTGCCAACCGCACGCTGGAGCGCGGCGAAAAGCTGGCCAGCCGCTTCGGTGGTCAGTCGTTGCGCCTGGCTGACCTGCCGCAACGCCTGCAAGAGTTCGACGCCATCGTCTCCTGCACCGCCAGCACGCTGCCGATCATCGGCCTGGGCGCCGTCAAGAGCGCGCTGAAGGCGCGCCGCCACCGGCCGATGTTCATGGTCGACCTGGCCGTGCCGCGCGACATTGAACCCGAGGTCGGCACGCTGTCCGACGTCTACCTCTACACGGTCGACGACTTGTCGGCGGTGGTGCAGTCGGGCGGCCAGAAGCGCCAGGCTGCGGTGGCGCAGGCCGAGGCCATCATCGATGCCGGCGTGCAAAGTTTCACCCATTGGCTGGACCAGTGCGCCACCGTGCCGCTGATCCAGGCCCTGCACGCCCAGGCCGACGACTGGCGCGCCGCCGAGATCGCCCGCGCCCGCAAGCTGCTGGCCAAGGGCAACGACATCGACAGCGTGCTCGATGCGCTGTCCAGGGGCCTGACCCAGAAGCTGCTGCACGGCACGCTGGCCGAACTGCACGCCAGCGACGGTGCCGCCCGGCAGCAGATGGCGCAGACCGTGTCGCGCCTGTTCTTGCGCCAGTCCGCCCGCAACCCCGCGGCGGACGACACCCCCTAGCGACCCGGCCGGTGATGCCGCGCGGGCGCCTGGGGCGCCAGCGCGCTGTCCTGGGTGCCCCAGCGCGAAAGACGCGCCGACGACCCGCCAATGAAAGATGCCCTCCGCCTCCAATTGCAACGCCTGGTCCACCGCCTGGCGGAGCTGGACGCGCACCTGGCCGACCCCCAACTCAGCCAGGACATCAACCGCTACCGCATGGTGGCGCGCGAACAGTCCGACGCTGCCGCGCTGGTGCAGCGCTTCCAGGCCTACGAGCGGCGCGAGGCCGACCTGCGCGAAGCCCGCGAGCTGCTGGCCCAGGCCCAGTCCGACGCGCAACCCGAGCCCGAGATGGCCGAGATGGCGCGCGAGGAGATCGCCGCTGCCGAAACCGACGTCACGCGCTTGCTGGTCGAACTTCAAGCCGCGCTGCTGCCGCGCGACTCGGACGACGAGCGCAATGCCTTCCTGGAAATCCGCGCCGGCGCCGGCGGCGATGAATCGGCGCTGTTCGCCGGCGATCTGGCGCGCATGTACCTTCGCTTCTGCGAGCGCCAAGGCTGGCGCACCGAGGTCATGAGCGAGAACGCCAGCGACCTGGGCGGCTTCAAAGAGCTGGTGTTGCGCATCGTCGGCGCGGGTTCGAACGCCAATGTCTACGGCCAGCTCAAGTTCGAATCGGGCGGCCACCGCGTGCAGCGGGTGCCGGCGACCGAATCGCAAGGCCGCATCCACACCAGCGCGGCCACGGTGGCGGTGATGCCCGAGCCCGACGAGGCGACCGAAATCACGCTGAACCCGGCCGACCTGCGCATCGACACCTTCCGCGCCAGTGGTGCCGGCGGCCAGCACGTCAACAAGACCGATTCGGCGATCCGCATCACCCACCTGCCCACCGGCCTGGTGGCCGAGTGCCAGGACGACCGCAGCCAGCACCGCAACAAGGCCAAGGCGCTGGCGGTGCTGCAGGCCCGGCTGCGCGACCGCGAACGCGCCGAGCGCGATGCCAAGGAGGCCGCACAGCGCAAGAGCCTGGTCGGCACCGGCGACCGCAGCGACCGTATCCGCACCTACAACTTTCCGCAGGGCCGGCTGACCGACCACCGCATCAACCTCACCCTGTACAAGCTGGGCGCGATCATGGACGGCGACCTGGGCGACGTGGTGACCGCGCTGCAGGCCGCGCAGGCCCAGGACCAGCTGGCCGCGCTGGAAGGCACGTTGTGAGCGCGCGTGGCCGCTCCAAAGCGCTCATCCCGCAGCGCGAAGCGCGCAGGGTAGTCCAGTGAGCGCGCGCGGTCGCTCCGAAGCGCTCCTCCCGCAGCGCGAAGCGCGGCGGGTCGTCCATTGATCGACCGGCCGGCCACCGTCGGCCAGGCCCTGGTGCGGGCCCGCGCGCAGGGGCTGGACCGGCTGGATGCCCAACAGCTGCTGGGCCACCAGCTGCAGCGCGACCGCGCCTGGCTGATCGCCCACGACGATGACGACCTCGACGCGGCGGACGCCACCGCCTTCGCCCTGGCCTGTCAGCGCCGGGCCGATGGCGAGCCGCTGGCCTACCTGACCGGCGAGCGCGGCTTTCACGGCCTGCGGCTGCAGGTCACGCCCGACGTGCTGGTGCCGCGGCCCGACACCGAATGTCTGGTCGACTGGGCGCTGGACCTGCTTCGCACCAGGCCGGCGTTGCCGCCACCGCGTGTGCTGGACCTGGGCACCGGCAGTGGCGCGATCGCGCTGGCGGTGGCGCACAGCCACCCGGCGGCAGCGGTCACGGCCACCGACCTGAGCTTGGCGGCGCTGGCCGTGGCGCAAGCCAACGCGCAGCACCTGGCCCTGGCGGTCAGCTTTGCGGCGGGCGCCTGGTGGCAGGCGCTGCCGGACGATGTGCGCTTCGACCTGGTGCTGTCGAACCCGCCCTACATCGCCGGCGACGACCCGCACCTGCCGGCGCTGCGCCACGAGCCGCTGCTGGCACTGAGCCCGGGCGGCGACGGCCTGGGCGCGCTGCGCGAGATCATCGCCGGCGCGCCAGCGCACCTGGCGGCCGGCGGCTGGCTGCTGCTGGAGCACGGCTGGGACCAGGCCACCGCGGTGACCGCGCTGCTGCGGTCGGCCGGCTTCGCACAGGTAGCGACTCGATTCGACCTGGAAGGCCGGCCCCGCTGCACCGGCGGGCGCTCGCCAGCCCCGCTGGGCGCTACTGACCAAGCCTGAACAAGCGGCCCGGACACCCCTCAATTGGGATGGCTCGGCGCCGGCGCGCGCGTTAGCATGATTTCAAGGGTTTGACGGACGCACCGCGCAGCCCGACCTGAAGGAGTGAACACCATGCGCAGGATCTCGTGGGCCTTGCCCTGTTTGGCCGCCCTGCTGGCTGGGCCGGCGCCAGCACAAGACCGTGGTCTGGCATTGACGGCCGATGCCCTGGGCGGTGCCCGATGGCAGGCACGCTTCGAGCACGATGCCTGGCCGCGCTCGGGACAGGAGCGGTCGCTGTGGCTGCCGGTCGAGCCCACGCAAACGCTGCGTCTGCTGGGCGACTACCCATTCAATCGCCTGCGGCTGGGCGACACCGGTGGCCTGCGGCTCACCGCCGGCCTGCTGGTCAACCTGCGCCCGGCCAGCACGCCGGCCATGCTGGCCATCGACGACAGCACCGCCCTGCCCTATGCGGGCATCGGCTGGGCTGGCGGCAGCCCGCTGGGCACCTGGGGCACTTGGGGCATCAGCGCCGACCTGGGACTGTCCGCGCAAGGTCTGGGCTCGCTGCGGCTGAACCGGCTGCTCAACGGCGGCAGCGGGCTCAGCGTGGATGGCGCACCCCGGCTGCTGCCGATGGTGCGTCTGGGCATGAACCTGGCCTTCTGATTCGCCCAGCGGCCTGGGGCCAATGGCGGCGCCCGCCGCGCGAGGCGGGCGCTTTGGCGTATAAAATACACCTGACAAACCTAGGGGCCACCGGCCATCGACATGAACGACACCCAACAACGCATCGACAGCATCGTGAAGGGCGGCCGCGTCGTGCTGTTCATGAAAGGCACGGCCCAGTTTCCGCAGTGCGGCTTCTCGGGCAAGGCGATCCAGGTGTTGAAGGCCTGCGGCGTGACCGAGCTGAAGACAGTGAACGTGCTCGAAGACGAGGGCATCCGCCAGGGCATCAAGGACTACGCCAACTGGCCGACCATCCCGCAGCTCTACGTCGACGGCGAATTCGTCGGCGGCTCGGACATCATGATGGAGATGTACCAGTCGGGCGAGTTGCAGCAGCTGATCACGAAGTGAGCGTGGCGGCCGCGGGCCGAGCGCCGGGCCGCCCCAAACCGGCCTGCGCACCCCCCGGGTACAAGCAGCAGCACGCTGCAGCCGAAGGGCCCGCATGACTGCACGTCGGCTGGTGGTCGGGATCACCGGCGCCAGCGGTACGGTGTATGGCGTACGTCTGCTGCAGCGCGCACGCGCGCTCGGGCTGGAAACACACCTCGTCGTCACGCCGGCCGGCGTGCTGAACGCCCACCACGAGCTCGACCTCGACCGCACCGCGCTGGCCGCGCTGGCCGACCACGCCTATTCGCCCGCCGACATCGGCGCCTGTGTGGCCAGCGGCAGCTTCGATACCGCGGCCATGGTGGTGGCGCCCTGCTCGATGAAAACCCTGGCGGCCGTGGCCCACGGCTTTGGCGACAACCTGTTGACCCGCGCCGCCGACGTCACGCTCAAGGAGCGCCGGCCACTGGTGCTGATGGTGCGCGAGACCCCGTTCAACCTGGCGCACCTGCGCAACATGACGGCCGTCACCGAGATGGGCGGCATCGTCTTTCCGCCGCTGCCGGCGTTCTACAACAAACCGACGACGATCGACGCGCTGGTGGATGACACGGTGGAGCGGGTGCTGGCGATGGTGGGTGTTCGCACCGCGGCGCCCAAGGCCTGGGGCGGCCTGCGCAGCTGATCAAGCCAGCCACTTCGATCGGTTGGCCAGCACGGCATTGGGGTATTCGGGCTTGCCACGGCTGCCGTTGTAGCGGCCCAGCGCCAGCGGCAGGTCACCACGCTCCAAGTCCAGGTAGTGGCGCAGGATCACACAGCCAAAGCGCAGGTTGGTCTGCATGTGGAACAGCCGCGCCGGCTCACCATCGCCGATCAGCCGGGCCCAGAACGGCATCACCTGCATGTAGCCACGGGCGCCCGCCGAGCTGATCGCGTACTTGCGGAAGCCGCTTTCCACCTGGATCAAGCCCAACACCAGGGCCGGCTCCAGCCCGGCGCGCCGGCTTTCGTACCAGAGCGTTTCGAGAAACTCCAGCCGGGTGTGGGCCTCGGTCTTGCGGTGTTTCAAGCGCTCGCTCATCGCCCCCTGCCAGCGCAGGAAGTCGAGCCGTGCGTCGACGTCGGCAAACACCAGCTTGGGCGGCGCGGCGCTGGCGATGGCTGCCGACAGCGCACCGCGCACGGCATCGGCCAGCGGCTCTTCGGCCTGGCGGCCGGCGTGTGCCTGCGCCGGCAACAACAGCCCGGCGGCAGCGGCAGCCAGGCCGGCCATCGGGGGCAAGACCCCGGGCATGCCGATGCTTGTCGCGCCGCCCAGCGCACCGCCCAGCGTGGCACCCCAACCGACGCCCAGGCATTGGGCCAGCCAGGCGCGCCGGCTGCCGCGGCTCATCCGGCCAGCCGCCCCTTCACCAACGCGGCGGCGTCGGCCAGCGGGGCCACGGTGGCGGCGGCTTCGCGGCGGCCTTGCAGCTCGACCGTGCCGGCCTTCAGGCCGCGGTCAGAGATCACCACGCGCTGCGGCACGCCCACCAATTCCCAATCGGCGAACATCGCGCCGGGGCGCTCGCCGCGGTCGTCGAGCATCACGTCGATGCCGGCGACGACCAGCGCGTCGTGCAGCGCGTCGGCAGCGGCTTTCACCTCGGGCGAGCGGTCGTAGCCGATCG
>JBBQVF010000148.1:0-8408 GCA_038211805.1 Burkholderiales bacterium
CCATGCCCGACCGGGCCCTGCTCGCACTGCAAGGGCCGCAGGCCGTGACGGCACTGGCGCGGCTGAACCCCGAGGTCGCCAGCCTGACGTTCATGGGCGGTGGTGTGTTCATGCTGGCCGGCGCGCGCTGCTTTGTCACCCGCTCGGGCTACACCGGTGAAGACGGCTTCGAGATTTCGGTGCCGGCCGATGCCGCCGTGGTGTTGGCCGAAGCCTTGCTGGCCCAACCCGAGGTGAAACCCACCGGACTGGGCGCCCGCGACACATTGCGGCTGGAGGCCGGTTTGTGCCTGCACGGCAACGACATCGACGCCACCACCAGCCCGGTCGAAGCGGGCCTGACCTGGGCGATCCAGAAGGTGCGGCGCCCTGGCGGTGCCCGCGCCGGCCACTACCCCGGCGCGGCGGTGATCGAGGGCCAGATGGCCACCGGACCGGCCATCAAACGCGTCGGCCTGGTGGGGCTGGAGCGGGTGCCGGTGCGCGAGGGCACGGCCATCGTCGACAGCCACGGCCACAAGCTGGGCCGCGTCACCAGCGGCACGCTGGGCCCCACGGTGAACGAGCCGGTGGCCATGGCCTACCTGGCCGTCAACCACGCCGGCCTGCATCACGAGGTGTATGCCGAGGTGCGCGGGAAGCGCCTGCCGATGCGGGTGAGCGCCATGCCCTTCACAGCGCACCGCTACTACCGCTGAGCGGCGGCCCCCGGCCTGCCCCCCTGCGTCGCGGCGCGACCACCCGTGCCCCGCCGCCCCTTCGCCTGCCCCACCATCCCACCATCCCGCCAACACAAGGACACCCCATGAGCACCAAGTTCACCGCCGACCATGAATGGATCGACACCGAGCATCACGACGCCGCCGTCGTCGGCATCACCCTGCATGCGCAGGATGCGCTTGGCGACGTTGTCTACGTCGACCTGCCGGAAGTCGGCCGCACCTACACCCAGGGCGAGGTGGCCGGCGTGGTCGAGTCGGTCAAGGCCGCGGCCGACATCTTCATGCCGGTCAGCGGCGAGGTGGTCGAAGTCAACGAGGCCCTGCGTGCCGATCCGGCGCTGGCCAATACCGACCCGATGGGCACCGGCTGGTTCTTCAAGGTCAAGCTCAGCGACGCCCGGCAACTCGACGCCCTGATGGACTCACCGGGCTACGACGCGTTGCTGCAGACGCTGTAGGCCCCGATCGGCCTGCGCCGCACGCCCGCCGCCCGCACCGCAAGCCTGCGCGGCAGGCCCGCGCAGCACCGCCGCGCCGCGCCCGCCCCCCCCCCGCCACCCGACACCCGCCATCCGACCAGACGCCGCCCACCATGCTGCAAGCCGCCCACCCGCCCCTGTCCGAACTCGAGAACCCGACCGAGTTTGCCGCCCGCCACCTGGGGCCCGATGCGGCCGACGAAGCACTGATGCTGTCGGTCATCGGCGCCGATCTCCCCAACTTCACGCGGCGCGCGTTGATCGAGGCCATCGTGCCGGCCAGCATCCTGCGCAGCCAGGCCATGCGCCTGCCCGCACCCGTGGGCGAGGCCCAGGCATTGGCCGAACTGCGGGCCATCGCGGGGCAGAACCAGGTGCTCAAAAGCTTCATCGGCCAGGGTTACCACGCCACCCACACGCCGGGCGTCATCCAGCGCAACATCCTGGAGAACCCGGCCTGGTACACCGCCTACACGCCCTACCAGGCCGAGATCTCGCAGGGCCGGATGGAGGCGCTGATCAACTTCCAGACCCTGGTCTGCGATTTGACCGGCATGGCGATCGCCAATGCCAGCATGCTGGATGAAGCCACCGCCGCCGCCGAGGCGATGACCCTGGCCAGGCGCAGCGTGCGCAGCAAGAGCGACACCTTCGTCGTCGCCGGCGATTGCCACCCGCAGACCATCGAGGTGATCCGCACCCGCGCCGCGCCGTTGGGACTGACCGTGGTGCTGGCCAATTCGGCCGACGAATGGGATCGCCTGCTCGACGGCGGTGACTACTTCGCCGTGCTGGTGCAGGTGCCCACCACCGATGGCAGCCTGCATGATTTGCGGGCGGACGCGGCGCGCATCCATGCCCGCCAGGCCGCCTTCATCGTGGCGGCCGACCTGCTGGCGCTGACGCTGGTGTTGCCACCGGGTGAATACGGCGCCGACATCGTCGTCGGCAACACCCAGCGCTTCGGCGTGCCGATGGGCAACGGCGGCCCGCATGCCGCCTACCTGGCCTGCCGCGACGAGTACAAGCGCTCGATGCCCGGCCGGCTGGTGGGGGTCAGCGTCGACAGCCACGGCCAGCCGGCCTACCGGCTGGCGCTGCAGACCCGCGAGCAGCACATCCGCCGCGAGAAGGCCACCAGCAACATTTGCACCGCGCAGGTGCTGCTGGCGGTCATCGCCAGCATGTATGCCGTCTACCACGGGCCCGACGGCCTGAAGCGCATCGCCCAGCGCGTGGCGCGGCTGACCGCCGTGCTGGCCGCCGGCCTGCGCGAGCTGGGCGTGACGGTGCGCAGCAGCAGCGCCTTCGATGCGATCTGCCTCGACACCGGCGCGGCCACCGGGCCGATCGCCGCGCGCGCCGTGGCGGCCGGCATGAACCTGCGCCGCTTCCCCGAATGGGGCGACACGATGCTGGGCATCAACCTGGACGAGACCACCACCCGCGCAGACGTGCAGGCGCTGTGGGCGGTGTTCGCCCAGCCCGGCCAGGCGCTGCCCGATGCCGCGCTGTTCGACCGCGTGGTCGACGACATGATCCCGCCGGCGCTGCGCCGCAGCAGCCCTTTCCTGACCCACCCGGTGTTCAACACCCACCACAGTGAAACCGAAATGCTGCGCTACATCCGCGGCCTGAGCGACAAGGACCTGGCGCTCGACCGCAGCATGATCCCACTGGGCTCGTGCACGATGAAGCTCAACGCCACCAGCGAGATGATCCCGATCACCTGGCCCGAATTCGCCCATATTCACCCCTTCGCCCCGGCCGACCAGCGTGCGGGTTATGCGCTGCTCAACGACCAGCTGTGCGCCTGGTTGAGCCAGGCCACCGGCTATGCCGGCATCAGCCTGCAGCCCAATGCCGGCTCGCAGGGCGAATATGCCGGCCTGCTGGCCATCCGCGGCTGGCATGCGTCGCGCGGCGAAGGCCACCGCACGATCTGCCTGATCCCGGAATCGGCACACGGCACCAACCCGGCCAGCGCGCAGATGGCCGGCATGCAGGTGGTGGTGGTCAAGTGCGACGGCCAAGGCAACGTCGACCTGGCCGACCTGCAGGCCCAGTGCGAAAAGCACAGCCGCGAACTGGCCGCGATCATGATCACCTACCCCAGCACCTACGGCGTGTTCGACACCCAGGTCAGGGCGCTGTGCAAGATGGTGCATGACCATGGTGGCCGCGTGTACGTGGACGGCGCCAACATGAACGCGCTGGTCGGCGTGGCCGCGCCGGGCGAGTTCGGCGGCGATGTGTCGCACCTCAACCTGCACAAGACCTTCTGCATCCCGCACGGCGGCGGCGGGCCGGGCGTGGGGCCTGTCTGCGTGGTGGCTGATCTGGTGCCGTTCCTGCCCGGCCACCGCAGTTCGGGCCTGGCCGGCGGCACTTGCACGTCGGTGGCACCGGCAGGTTTCGAGGTAGGGGCCGAGCCGGCGCCGGGCCGCCCCAAGGCGGCGAGCGCCCCCTCGGGGGGCAGCGATGCGCTGGAAGCGCATCGCGTGGGGGCTGTCTCCGCCGCACCGCTGGGCAATGCCGCGGTGCTGCCGATCAGCTGGATGTACGTGCGCATGATGGGCAACGAGGGCCTGACCGCCGCCACCGAAATCGCGATCCTGTCGGCCAACTACGTCGCCGCGCGGCTGGCCGACCACTACGACATCCACTATTCGGGCGCCATCGCCGGCATCAAGGGCGGCGGCGTGGCGCATGAATGCATCCTCGACCTGCGCCCGCTGAAGGACAGCTCGGGCGTCAGCGCCGAGGATGTCGCCAAACGCCTGATCGACTACGGCTTCCACGCGCCCACGCTCAGCTTCCCGGTCGCCGGCACGCTGATGGTCGAGCCGACCGAGAGCGAGCCGCTGGCCGAACTCGACCGCTTCTGCGACGCGATGATCGCCATCCGCGGCGAGATCGCCCAGGTCGAAAGCGGCGCATGGCCGAGGGACGACCACCCGCTGAAGCACGCACCGCACACCGCTGCGGCGGTGTGCGCCGATGAATGGCCCCACGCCTACCGCCGCAGCGCGGCGGCCTACCCGCTGGCGTCGCTGCGGCCGGGCAAATACTGGGCGCCGGTGGGCCGGGTCGACAACGTCTGGGGCGACCGCAACCTGGCCTGCAGTTGCATCCCGGTCGCCGACTACGCCGACCCGGCCTGAATTTGCGCCGGCGCCTCTGTTAGTCGACGTCCCGCAACTGACCAACGGATCGAAATTTGTCTGAGAACACGATATCTGTCATGATCTTCCAAACTTGACAGCGTTCGACAGGATCAACATGGCCGAGACGATCGAAACCCGCATGAGCAAAGAAGGCCGTGTGCTGATCCCGGCCGAATTGCGGCGCTCACTGGGCCTGCGGCCCGACGAGCCGCTGCAGATCTACGCGGTCGATGGCGAGTTGCGCATCGTCTCGCGCTTGCAGGGCATCCGCCGGGCGCAGGCCATCGCCGCACCCTACAAGCGGCCTGGCCACAGTGTGGTGGACGAGTTCATCGCCGAAAAGCGCATCGAGGCCACCGGCGAATGAAGGTGTTCGACAGCTCGGCGGTGCTGGCGCTGATCTTCGACGAGCCCGGCGCCGCGTTGGCGATGCGCCTGATGGATGAACACGACGCCCTGATCAGCAGCGTGAACCAGGCCGAGGTGCTGGGCAAGCTGTTCGATAGCGGCCTGAGCGCTGACGACGTGGCCGCCATCAGCCGGCAATTGCCCCTGAAGGTGATGCCCTTCACGCCTGAGCAGGCGCAGGCGGCCGGGGCCTTGCGGCCGGCCACCCGGGCTCTGGGCCTGTCACTGGGCGACCGCTGCTGCCTGGCGCTTGCGCAGCAGCAAGGTGGCGTCGCGGTCGTGACGGCTGACCGTCCCTGGTCCGGCTTGGCTGGATTCGACATCACCCTGATCCGCTGAACGCGGGCGCATCCCGATGGCCGTCTCCGTCTTCGACCTGTTCAAGATCGGCATCGGCCCGAGCAGCAGCCACACCGTGGGCCCGATGCGGGCGGCGCGGCTGTTCGTGCAGTGGCTGGCGCACGACGGCCAGTTGCCGCAGCTGGCCCGCTTGAAGTGCGACCTGTACGGCAGCCTGGGCGCCACCGGCAAGGGCCACGGCAGCGACAAGGCGGTGCTGCTGGGCCTGCTGGGCGAGGCCCCCGACACGGTCGATGTCGAAGCGGTGCCGGCGCTGCTGCACGCGCTGCGGCACGACAAGACGCTGGCCTTGCCGGCCGGGCCGACCATCGCCTTCGACGAGAAGACCGATCTGAAATTCCATCGACGGGAATCGCTGCCCTTCCACGCCAACGGCATGCGCTTCACCGCCTTCGACGCCACCGGCCAGGCACTGGCCGAACGTTGTTACTACTCGGTCGGCGGCGGCTTCGTGGTCAGCGACGAGGTGGCTGCCGATGGGGCGCGGCAGAAGGTGATCGCGCCCGACACCACCGTGCTGCCCTACCCCTTCCACAGCGGCGACGAGTTGCTGGCCTTGTGCCGCCAGTACCGGCTCAGCATCGCCGGGCTGATGCGCCGCAACGAGCAGCACTGGCGCAGCGACGCCGAGATCGACAGCGGGCTGGCCGCGATCTGGCAGGTGATGCAGGACTGCGTGGCGCGCGGCTGCCGCACCGACGGCGTGCTGCCGGGCGGCTTCAAGGTCAGGCGTCGGGCCGCGCCGCTGCACCGTGCACTGTGCGCCAACCCCGAGCAGGGGCTCTGGGGGCCCCTTGACGCGCGTGAGCGCGTGTCGTCCCCCGAGGGGAGTCGGCCGGCTTGGGGCGGCCCGGCGCCGGCCGGCGACCCGCTGCAGGTGCTCGATTGGGTCAACCTCTACGCGCTGGCCGTCAACGAGGAAAACGCCGCCGGCGGCCGCGTCGTCACCGCGCCCACCAACGGCGCGGCCGGCATCGTGCCGGCGGTGCTGCACTACTACCACCGCTTCGTGCCCGGCGCCAGCGACGCCGGGGTGCTCGACTTCCTGCTCACCGCCGCGGCGATCGGCCTGCTCTACAAGGAAAACGCCAGCATTTCCGGCGCCGAGGTCGGCTGCCAGGGCGAGGTGGGCGTGGCCTGCAGCATGGCCGCGGGCGCGCTGTGCGCGGTGCTGGGCGGCACGCCCGAGCAGGTGGAAAACGCCGCCGAGATCGGCATGGAGCACCACCTGGGCCTGACCTGCGACCCGGTCGGCGGGCTGGTGCAGATCCCCTGCATCGAGCGCAACGCGATCGCCTCGGTCAAGGCCATCAACGTCGCGCGCATGGCGCTGCGCGGTGACGGCAGCCACCATGTGTCGCTCGACCAGGTCATCAAGACCATGCGCGAGACCGGCGCCGACATGATGAGCAAGTACAAGGAAACCGCCCGCGGCGGGCTGGCGGTGAACATCGTCGAGTGCTGATCGGGTCAGGGCCCGGTCGGGCCTGGCGCTGGCGACGCGTGCGGCTTGGGTGGCCCCTGCGGCGCCTGCGCGCTGACCAGCCAGCCCTGCACCGGCTGCCCGGCCTCGTGACGCAGCACGACCGGCTCCAGCTCGGCGGCTTGCCAGCCCGACTGGTCCAGCCAGCCCTCGATCGCGTCGCGGCGATGGGCATAGCGGCCGTGGTGCAGCAGCCGATGGCCTTCGACGGCCGGCTCGGCCAGTGCTTCGACCGTGAACACCAGCCAGCCACCTGGCCGCATGGCGCGGCGCGCAGCGGCCACCATCCGCTGCAGCGACCCGAAGTAACACAGCGTGTCGGCCGAGACGACGAGGTCGAACTGCGCGGTGCAGTCCGCCAGCCAGGCGCTCAGGTCGCCTTGCGCGAGGCGGTCGTAGGCGCCACGCGGGCGTGCCCGGTCGAGCATGCCGGCAGACAGGTCGACCCCGATCAACTCGCGCGCATAGGGCCGCAGCAAGGGGCCGCAGAGGCCGGTGCCGCAACCCGCGTCGAGCACGACAGACCGGCCATCGGGTGGGCCCAGCCGCCGCCGCAACACCTCCCCGCACAGCGCTGGTGCGCGGTAGCCGAGTTGGGCCAGCTTGGCATCGAAGCTGGCCGCGAAGCGGTCGAACAGCGCCACCACATAGGCATCGGAGGCACGCTCGGGCACGCCGTCACCCGTCACCGCGGCGAGGTAATGTCGCGCCTGCGGATCATCGGGGCACTGTGCCAGCCAGCCGCGGATCACCTGCGCCGCCTGGTCGGGTTGGCCGATCTGGGCGTAGAGCAGGCCCAGCAGGCGGCGCGATCGCGGGTTGTCGGGCTGCAGTTCGATGGCGCGGACGCCCACCGCCATCGCCTCGGCGTGGCGGCCCTGGTGGGCCAGCACCAGGGCCAGGTTGGTGTGCGCGTCGGCATAGCCGGGCGCGCGGGCTATTGCGTCGCGCAGCAAGGCCTCGGCTTCGGGCAGGCGGCCGCTCTGGCGCAGCAGGCAGGCCAGGTTGTTGCGCACCTCCAGGTTGTCTGGCGCCAGTGCCAGGCAACGTTCGTAGGCCTGCGCGGCTTCGGCCGGCTGCTGCTGGTCCAGCAACATGTTGCCGAGGTTGTTGTGCCAGGACGCGACCCGAGGGTCGAGCTCGATCGAACGCCGAACCCGGGCCATGGCCTCATCGGGGCGCTGCCGCTGGTACAGCAGCACGCCGTAGAAATGGCTCAGGTTGGGGTCGTCGGGCATCGCCTGCAGCAGTTGACGGTAGCCGCGCTCGGCATCGTCGAGCCGCCCCTGGCGGTGCAGCGCCGTGACGCTCGCGATGGCCTGGCGCCAATCGACGGCACTGGCCAGCGGCCGCCCCCCGGCGCGGCGGGCAGGCTTCATCCAGCGGGCGCGGCCGGCATCCCACCCGCGGGCCGCCGCCGCAACCAGGCGCCGGTCGCCACCAGCCCCGCCAGCATCAGCGCCCAGGTTTGCGGCTCGGGCACCGCCAAGGCCGCGCTGCCGCCGGCCAATGCCAGGCCGAGCAGCACGTCGGGATCCCCAGTGAACAGGGGCTGGTTTGCCCTGACGTCGAAACTGCCCTCGATCCAGCTGCCGTAGCTGCCGTCGCTCGTCTGCGGTCGGTAGCGCAACGTGATCCTGTCGTAGTTCACCCGAGTTCGACACCAACCACTGTTTTCGCAAGAATTTTCGGTGACGTACTCAATGAAATCAAGGACTTGGCGCTAGCGACAGAAGATCACGTAGTGGCAATCCTATGGATCATAGGTGCTGGCAAGTATTCGGCGATC
>JBBQVF010000149.1:0-8169 GCA_038211805.1 Burkholderiales bacterium
AGAGATCGACCTGCACCACGGCCACCAGACCGGCCACAACCAGCTCCTCGACACCCGCAGCGGCCAGCTCGACCGCCTCAAGGAGCGCTGCGAACTGGCCCCACAACACGCCCGCGTCGACGCTGCCGAGATCGCGCAAACGCTGGCGCACCGCATCAAGACGCTGTGCGGTGTCAGCGCCAATGTGGAGGTTTGTGCCCCCGATGCGCTGGAGCGCAGCCTGACCGGCAAGGCGCGCCGGGTTATCGACCAGCGCATGCTTTGACGCCGGCGCCCCGCCTGCTGCCACCCTGTTCAACCCGCCACACGAAAGACCCTGATGTACACACAATCCATGGACATGATGGGCAAAGACGGCAGCCCGGATGCCGACAGTCGGCCCAAGGCGGTGCGCTCGACCGAAGAGATGCTGTTGCAGCAGCGCTTTGACGCCCGCATCGACGACGGTGACTTCATCGAGGCCAAGGACTGGATGCCCGAGAACTACCGCAAGACCTTGACGCGGCAGATCAGCCAGCATGCGCACAGCGAGATCGTCGGCATGCTGCCCGAGGGCAACTGGATCAGCCGCGCGCCCACGCTCAAGCGCAAGGCGATCCTGCTGGCCAAGGTGCAGGACGAAGGCGGCCATGGCCTGTACCTGTACGCCGCCGCCGAGACGCTGGGCAGCACGCGCGACCAGCTGATCGATGCGCTGCACACCGGCCGCGCCAAGTACAGCAGCATCTTCAACTACCCGACGCTCAGCTGGGCCGACATCGGCACCATCGGCTGGCTGGTGGACGGCGCGGCGATCATGAACCAGGTGCCGATCTGCCGCTGCAGCTACGCGCCGTACGCGCGGGCGATGATCCGCATCTGCCGCGAGGAGAGCTTCCACCAGCGCCAGGGCTTCGACGCGCTGCTGGTGATGATGCGTGACGGCACCGACGACCAGCGTGCGATGGTGCAGGACGCCATCAACCGCTGGTGGTGGCCCTGCCTGATGATGTTCGGCCCGCCCGACGACCAGAGTCCCAACTCGGCCCAGGGCATGCGCTGGGGCATCAAGCGGGTCAGCAACGACACGCTGCGGCAGAAGTTCGTCGATGCCGCCGTCGACCAGGCCAAGGCACTGGGCGTGACGCTGCCCGACCCCGACCTGACCTGGAACGAGGAGCGCCAGCACTGGGACTTCGGCGCGATCGACTGGCCCGAGTTCTACCGCGTGGTGGCCGGCCAGGGCCCCTGCAACCAGGAGCGCCTGGCCATGCGCGTGAAGGCCTGGGACGAAGGCGCCTGGGTGCGCGACGCCGCCACGGCCTACGCACGCAAACAGGCGCTGCAGGCGCAGGCGCCGCAGCAGGCCGCTTGAGCCCGGCCTGCCAGTCACACGAGAGACCAACATGACCGAATCCAACATTCAGAACGAATGGCCGCTGTGGGAGGTGTTCGTGCGCAGCCGCGCCGGGCTGGACCACAAGCACTGCGGCAGCCTGCATGCGGCCGACGCCGCGATGGCGATCCAGATGGGCCGCGATGTCTACACCCGCCGCCAAGAAGGCTGCAGCGTCTGGGTGGTGCCCAGCGCCGCGATCACCGCCAGCGACCCTGCTGACAAGGCCATGTACTTCGACCCGGCCGAGGACAAGGTGTACCGCCACCCCACTTTCTACAAGCTGCCGCCCGAAGTCGACCACATGTGACGCGTTGGGCGTCTTCCTGCTGCGCGACGGAACTCGCCCCCACGCTCAAGGACATCATGACTGCATCCATCAAGATTGACCGCAGCCCCGCCCAGCAGTACCTGCTGCGCCTGGGCGACACCTGCCTGATCCTGGGCCAGCGGCTGGGCGAGTGGTGCGGCCACGGCCCGGTGCTGGAAGAAGACATCGCGCTGACCAACATGGCGCTCGACCTGATCGGCCAGGCGCGGGCGGTGCTGACCCGCGCCGGCCAGTTGCAGAGCCCGGCCTTCGACGAAGACCAGCTGGCCTTTCTGCGCGACGAGCGCGACTACCTGAACCCGTCGCTGGTCGAACTGCCGAACGGTGCGGGCAAGCCCGGCGACTTTGCGCTGACGGTGCAGCGCAACCTGTTGGTCTCTACGCTGCTGAAGCTGCTGTGGCAGAAGCTGGCCGACTCCAGCGATGTCGAACTGGCGGCCATCGCCGGCAAGGCGGTCAAGGAGGCGCGCTACCACCAGCAGCATGCCGCTGATTGGGTGGTGCGTTTGGGTGACGGCACCGAGGAATCGCACCGCCGCAGCCAGGCCGCGCTCGACGCGCTGTGGCGCTTCACGCCCGAACTGTTCGAGGCCGACGCGGTCGATGACGCTGCCGCCGCCAGTGGCCTGGGGCCGCGCTGGGCCGATCTGCAGGCCGACTGGGCCACCGAGGTAGGCGAGGTGCTGGCCGAGGCCGGCCTCAAGACGCCCGCCGAAACGACCTTTCGCAGCACCGGCAAGCGCGGCGTGCACACCGAGCACATGGGTTTCATCCTGGCCGAAATGCAGCAATTGCAGCGCGCGTTTCCCGGGGGCGCCTGGTGAGCGAGGTCACGCTGAGCGACCCAGCGCGTGTGCAGCGCGCGTGGGCCGTGCTGGCCACCGTGCTCGACCCCGAGGTGCCGGCGCTGTCGTTGTGCGATCTGGGCATCGTGCGCGGCGTGGTGGACGAGGGCGACGCTGCCGGCCTGGAAGTGGTGCTGACGCCCACCTATTCGGGCTGCCCGGCCACCGAGGTGATCAGCCAGAGCGTGGTCGATGCGCTGACCGACGCCGGCCTGGGGCCCGTGCGCATCACGATGCAGCGCGCCCCCGCCTGGACCACCGACTGGATCAGCGAGGACGGCCGCCGCAAGCTGCGCGAGTACGGCATCGCGCCACCCGGCCCGGTGGATGCCAGCATCGGCGTGCCGATCCGCCTGGTCGGCCGCCGCGCCGCAGCGCCGGTGGCCTGCCCGCGCTGCGGCAGTGCCAACACCGAACGGCTGTCGGCCTTCGGCGCCACCGCCTGCAAGTCGCTTTACCGCTGCGTCGCCTGTCGCGAGCCGTTCGAGCATTTCAAAGCGATCTGACGCCCCGCAGTTTGCCCCTGCCCCTGCCCCTGACCCGCCGAGTACCCCGATGAGCCAACCGCTGTTTCACCCGCTGACTGTCCGCGCCATCGAGCCCGACACCGCCGAAGCGGTGATCGTCAGCTTCGATGTGCCGCAAGACCTGCGCGCCACCTTCGGTTTCACGCAGGGCCAGTACCTCACGTTGCGCACCACGATCGAAGGCCAGGACCTGCGCCGCTCGTATTCGATCTGCGCCGGCGTCGACGATGGCGAGTTGCGCGTGGGCGTGCGCAAGGTCAAGGGCGGCGTGTTCTCGAACTGGATCAATGCCCACCTCAAGCCCGGTGACACGTTGCAGGTGATGGCGCCGCAAGGCCGCTTCTTCGTGCCACTGGATCCTGCTGCCCACCGCCACCACCTCGGCATTGCAGGTGGCAGCGGCATCACGCCGATCCTGTCGATCATGAAGACGGTGCTGGCGCGTGAACCGCATTCGAGGTTCACGCTGGTCTACGGCAACCGCAGCCTGCAGTCGACGATGTTCAAGGAAGAGCTCGAAGACCTGAAGAACCGGTACCTCACACGCTTGGTGTTGCACCATGTCTTCAGCGACGAGCCCTCCGGAAATGACGACCCCCACGGTGCTGCGCACCTGCCCCCCGAGGGGGCGGCGTCCTTGCTTGGGGCGGCCCGGCGCCAGGACACGCCACTGAACATGGGCCTGATGAACCGCGACAAGCTGGGCGAGTTCCTGGCGCAAGTGGTGCCCGCCGCCAGCATTGCGCATGCCTACATCTGCGGCCCCTTCCAGATGAACGACGAGGCCGAGGCCGCCTTGCTGGCCGCAGGTGTGCCCGAGGACCGGGTGCACATCGAGCGCTTCGGTGTGGCGCCGCAGGCCGGCGCCGCGGGTGCGACCGGCACCGACGCGGTGGTGCACGAGGCCCTGCCGGGCGACGCCGAACAGGCCCGCATCGTGATCATCCGCGACGGCCTGCGCCGCGAGATCGAGTTCCGCAAGCAGATGCCCAGCATTCTCGATGCCGCGGCCGCGGCCGGCATGGAGGTGCCGTTTTCCTGCACCTCGGGCGTGTGCGGCACCTGCCGCGCCAAGCTGCTGGAAGGTGAGGTGCGCATGGAGCGCAACTTCGCGCTCGACAAGGCCGAGGTGGCTGCCGGCTTCGTGCTGTGCTGCCAGGCGCATCCGCTGACCGAGCGGGTCGTGCTGTCCTTCGACGAAAGATAAGCGGCATGGCCCGCGGCCGCGCTGCCAACTACGACGGGCAACGCGAGGCCATCCTGCGCCACGCCGCCCGGCTGTTCGCCCAGCGCGGTTACATCGGCACGTCGATGAACCAGGTGGCCGAGGCCACCGGTTTGTCGAAGGCATCGCTCTACCATTACTACCGCGACAAGTACGCGATGCTGGTGGAGATTGCGGTCGGCCATGTCACCACGCTGGAAGCGCTGGTCGACGAGGTGCGTGCCCAGCAGCGGCCGCCGGCCGACGCGGTGCGCCACCTGATCGAACGCATCATCGACGAGTACGCCGACGCCCAGGATGCCCACCGCGTGCTGACCGAGGACGTGCGCTTTCTCGAACCCGACGACCGCGAGCGGGTGCTGGGCGCCGAGCGCCGCGTCGTTGCCGGCTTTGCCGAAGCCATCGGCGCGTGGCAGCCTGGCCAGGCCGAAGCCGGCCTGACCAAGCCGCTGACCATGCTGCTGTTCGGCATGATCAACTGGCTGTTCACCTGGCACCGGCCCGACGGCGGCCTGCGCCATGCCGATCTGGCACCGATCGTGGCCGACCTGTTCTTTGCCGGTGTGCCGGGGGTGCGGCCACCAGCCGCGCTGGCCGACTCGATCGCCCAGCCTGCCCCGACGGCCGCTCCCGGCAACGCCGGCCCTGCCACCGCCGGCGGCCCCACGGCCGCGCCGGCGCCCGACACCACCCCGCTGCTGACACCATGACCGCACCCACCTTGCAAAGCTACATCGCCGGCCGCTGGGTCGGCCAACACGCCGGCGCCGCGTTGCGCAGCGCCGTCAACGGCGTCACCGTGGCCCACACGCACGACGACGCGCTAGATTTCGGCGAGGCGCTGCACCACGCCCGCACCGTCGGCCTGCCCGGGCTGCTGAAGCTGGACTTCCAGCAGCGCGCCGAGCGCTTGCGTGCGCTGGCCAAGTATCTGAACGATCACAAGGAGGCGCTGTACGCGGTGTCGGCCCACACCGGAGCCACCCGCGCCGACAGCTGGATCGACATCGAGGGCGGCAGCGGCACGCTGTCGGCCTACGCCGGTTTTGCGTCGAACGAACTGCCGTCGGGCAACCTCGTGCACGAAGGCCCGGCGATGCCACTGGGCAAGCGCAACCAGTTTTCCGGCAGCCACATCCTGGTGCCGCGCGGCGGCGTGGCGGTGCACATCAACGCCTTCAACTTCCCCGTCTGGGGGCTGCTGGAGAAGTTCGCGCCCAGCTTTCTGGCCGGCATGCCCTGCATCGGCAAGCCGGCCACCGCCACCAGCTACCTGACCGAAGCGGCGGTGCGGTTGATCGTGCAGTCGGGCTTGCTGCCCGAAGGCGCGCTGCAACTGGTGATCGGGACGACCGGCGACTTGCTGGACCGCCTGACCGGCCAGGACGTCGTCAGCTTCACCGGCAGCGCCGACACCGCCGCCCGGCTGCGGGTGAACGTCAACCTGGTGCGCCACAGCGTGCCCTTCAACGCCGAAGCCGATTCGCTGAACTGCGCCATCCTGGCACCCGACGCCACGCCCGACACGCCCGAGTTCGCGTTGTTCGTCAACGAGGTGGCGCGCGAGATGACGGTCAAGGCCGGCCAGAAATGCACCGCCATCCGCCGTGCCATCGTGCCGCACCAGCACCTGGACGCGGTGGCCCATGCGCTGCGCGCCCGGCTGGCCCAGGTGGTGGTCGGCGACCCGGCGGTGGCGGGCGTGACCATGGGCGCGCTGGCCTCGCATGCCCAGCTGCTGGATGTGGCCGAGCGGGTGGCCCTGCTGCGCCAGGGTGCCGAGCTGGTGTGCGGTGGTGAAGGCGCCGTGCCGGTGGGCGCGGGCACCGAGCGCGGCGCCTTCTTCGCGCCCACGCTGCTGGCCTGCCACCAGCCGCTGACCACCGACGCGGTGCACGACATCGAGGCCTTCGGCCCGGTCGGCACGCTGATGCCGTACCACGACCTGGACGAGGCGATCGCGCTGGCCGCCCGTGGCCAAGGCAGCCTGGTGGCCACGCTGGTGACCCGCGACCCCAAGGTGGCGGCGCAGGTGATCCCGCAACTGGCCGCCTGGCATGGCCGGCTGCTGGTCCTGGACGCCCAGGCGGCCACCGAATCCACCGGCCACGGATCGCCGTTGCCGATGTTGAAACACGGCGGGCCGGGCCGCGCGGGCGGGGGTGAAGAGTTGGGCGGGCTGCGCGCCGTCAAGCACTACCTGCAGCGCGCGGCGGTGCAGGGTTCCCCCACGATGCTGGCGGCGGTGACCGGCGAGCATGTGCGGGGTGCCACCCTGATCGAATGCGGCACGCACCCGTTCCGCCGCCATTTCGAAGAGCTGCAGATCGGCGAATCGCTGCTGACCCACCGCCGTACCGTGGGCGAGGCCGACCTGATCAATTTCGGCGGCATCTCGGGCGACTATTTCTACATGCACTTCGACGAAGAAGCGGCCAAGGCCAGCCCGTTCGGCCAGCGCATTGCGCACGGCTACTTCGTGCTGTCGGCGGCGGCCGGGCTGTTCGTCTCGCCCGCGCCCGGCCCGGTGCTGGCCAACTACGGGCTGGACACGCTGCGCTTCGTCAAGCCGGTGGGCATTGGCGACACCATCCAGGCGCGGCTGACCTGCAAGCGCAAGATCGACCGCAACCGCAAGGACGCCAGCGGCCGGGGCCAGGGCGTGGTGGCCTGGGACGTGGAGGTGACCAACCAGCGCGGCGAACTGGTGGCCAGCTACGACATCCTGACGCTGGTGGCCAAGCGCGGCTGACACCAGCACCGGGCGTTCGGCCCGGTCGGGTAGCTTGGCTGCCCGCTGTTCGATCAACAGCGCGACCAGACCGGCTGGCGTCGCCCCACCTTGACAACCAGGACCACACCATGAGAGACAACCGACTGCGCACGATCTGGCAACAGGGCGGCGCCGCGATCAACGGCTGGCTGGCCATCGGCAACAGTTTTTCGGCCGAGACCATGGCCCACCAGGGCTGGGACACGCTGACCATCGACCTGCAGCATGGCGTGATCGACTACGCCCAGATGGTGACGATGCTGCAGGCCATCAGCACCACGGCCACCGTGCCGCTGGTGCGGGTGCCCTGGCTGGAGCCCGGCATCCTGATGAAGACGCTGGACGCCGGTGCCTACGGCGTGATCTGCCCGATGATCAACAGCCGCGAAGACGCGCAGAAGCTGGTGGCCTGCACCCACTACGCGCCGCGCGGCACGCGCAGCTTCGGCCCGGTGCGCGCGCTGCTGTACGGCGGCGCCGACTACCCGCAGCATGCCAACGACACCATCGTCACCTTCGCGATGATCGAGACCGCCGCCGCGCTGGATAACCTGGACGACATCCTGTCGGTGGAAGGGCTGGACGCGATCTACATCGGCCCGTCCGACCTGTCGCTGGCGCTGGGCTGCAAGCCCGCTTTCGATGACCTGGACCCGCTGGCCGCGCAGGCGGTGGACCACATCCTGGCCCGCGCCAAGGCCCATGGCGTGGTCGCCGGCATCCACAACGGCGGGCCCGAGGCCGCACTGGCGCGCATCGCCAAGGGCTTCCAGTTCACCACCGTCAGCTCGGACGCCCGGCTGCTGGCTGCCGGCGCCGGGCAGGTGATGGCCGCGATGCGGGTCGGCCTGCGCCGGTAGCCATGCCATGGCCCTGCGCCTGCTGGATGCACGCTGCCGGTTCTTCCGGGGCGCAGGCCGCGCACGAGGTGGCGGCACATCGAGCCAAGTGAATGCCACGGATCGGGGCTCTGCCGAACCGCTGGCGTTGCCCCAAGGCACCTTGGTGGTCCCTGTTGGCGGCGGGCTGAACCCAGTGAACGCCGCGGATCCGGCTCTGCCGGGCCGCTGGCGTCGCCCCAAGGCACCTCTGT
>JBBQVF010000150.1:0-8030 GCA_038211805.1 Burkholderiales bacterium
GGGCCAGCCGGCGGGCCACCCTGTGGCGCGGCGGGCGGGCGACATGGCGCGGCACGGTGCGGTGAAACACCCCCGAACAACGACAATTGCCCCCGACATGAGTTCCTCGCTCCCTGCCCTCTCCGCCGGCCTGGCCGACCGCTATGCCGTGCTGGGCCACCCGGTGGCCCACAGCCAGTCGCCCTTCATCCACGCCGAGTTCGCACGCCAGACCGGCCAGCACCTGCACTACGGCCGGATCGAGTGCCCGCTGCAGGGCTTCGAAGCCGCGGTGCTGGCCTTCATCGCCAGCGCCGACCCAGCGGCCGGCCTGGGGCCGGCGCGCGGCTGCAACATCACCGTGCCGTTCAAGTTCCAGGTGCTGCCGCTGGCCCGCCGCGCCAGCGAGCGCGCCCTGCTGGCCCAGGCCGCCAACGTGCTGCGTTTCGACGCTGACGGCTGGTTTGCCGACAACACCGACGGCAGCGGCCTGGTGCGCGACCTGCAACTGCATGCCGGCATGACACTGAAAGACAAACGCTTGCTGCTGATCGGTGCCGGCGGCGCCGCGGCCGGGGTGCTGGGGCCGCTGATCGAATCCGGCTGCGCGGCGATCACCGTGGCCAACCGCACCGCCGCCAAGGCGCAGGCCCTGGTGCAGCGCCATGCCGCCTGGGGCCATCGCCACGGCGTGCAGCTGGCAGCCAGCGGTCTGGCCGATTGCGGCACGGCCTACGACGTGGTGATCAACAGCAGCGCCAGCAGCCTGGCCGGTGCCGCGGTGCCGGTGGCCGATGCGGTGCTGAAACCGGGCTGCCTGGCGGTCGACCTGATGTATGGCGCCGCGGCCCGCCCCTTCCTCGACTGGGCCGCCGCCCACGACGCCACTGGCCGCGACGGCCTGGGCATGCTGGTCGAACAGGCCGCGGGCGCATTTGCACTGTGGCGCGGCGTGATGCCCGACACCCCGCCGGTGCTGGCTGCGCTGCGCGCGCGGCTGGACACGTGACCGTCCGCCGCAGCGCCTTCGGCGCCTGGCCCCAGGCGCGCCGAGCCCGGACACCAGCGGCCCAGCGCAGTCTTGGTGCCTGGCCAGGAGTCGGGACATGAGCCCCCGCGCAGCCGGCGAGCCACGCCCGCGGCGCGGCAAGGCCGGTGCCGCGGCGGCCGCGGGGTGGCGCCTGCTGGTGCTGGTGCTGCTGTGCGCGCTGTCGCTGCAGCTGTACTTCGTCGTCCGCATCGCGCTGATGGCGGTGCTGGCGCCGCAATCGACCAGCTTCCAGCGCAGCGAAGCCTGGCGCCTGCTGGTCGACAAGCAGCAGATCGCCTGGTCGCAGACCTGGGTCGACGGCGACCGGATTTCGGCGAACCTGAAACGCGCGGTGATCGCCAGCGAGGACGCCGGCTTCGTCGAGCACGACGGCGTCGAGTGGGATGCGCTGGAAAAGGCCTGGGAAAAGAACCAGCGCGCCGAGGCGGTGGCCGAACGGCGCAACGTGCAGCTGGAAAAACAGCAGAAGAAACCGGCACAGGCGGCACCAGCGCGGGCTGCCGCCGCCCCGCCCCCGCGCCGCATGGTCGAGCCCAAGGTGGTGGGCGGCTCCACCATCAGCCAGCAGCTGGCGAAGAACCTGTTCCTGTCCGGCGAACGCACGGTGTTTCGAAAGGCGCAGGAATTCGTGCTGACACTGGCGCTGGAAGCGCTGCTCGACAAGCGCCGCATCCTGGAGATCTACCTCAACAGCGTCGAATGGGGCGAAGGCGTGTTCGGCGCCCAGGCCGCTGCACGGCACTATTTCCGCACCGATGCGGCGCGGCTGGATGCCGCTGCCGCAGCCAGGCTGGCGGTGATGCTGCCCGCGCCCAAGCGCTTCGAAAAGAACCCCGGCTCGGCCTACATCAGCGGCCGCGCCGCCACCGTGCTCGCCCGCATGGGCGCGGTGGCGCTGCCCTGACCCTTCGACACCCCGGTCGGGCGCCGATTCCTACAATGCAAACCATGTCTGCCACCTTGCTCGACGAGATCGCCGCCGCCGCCGCCCGGCTGGTCGTAGACGAGGGCATGGAGTACGCCAGCGCCAAGCGCAAGGCCCAACGTGCGCTGGGGCGCCACGGCAACGGCCGTGGTGAGCTGCCGGCCAACGAGCAGGTGGAGGACGAGGTCCGCGATCACCTGGCGCTTTTCTGCGCCGACACCCAGCCGGGTGAACTGCAGGTGCTGCGCCGGCTGGCGCTGGTGTGGATGGAGCGGCTGGCCGAGTTTCGCCCGCACCTGGGCGGCGCGGTCTGGCGCGGCACCGCCACCCGGTTGTCGGCGATCCACCTCGACCTGTACTGCGATGACACCAAGTCGACCGAGATCGCGCTGATCAACAAGGGCGTGGCCTACGACGTCGGCAGCCGTCCCGCTGCCCGCGGCGGCGAGGTCGATCTGCTGCGCATCGCCACCGCCTGCCCGGCCTTCGGCGAGCCGGTGACGCTGTTCCTGACGATCCTCGACCACGACGACCTGCGCGGCGCACTGAAACCCGACGCCCGCGGCCGCAGCTGGCGCGGCGACACCGCTGCCCTGCAGCGTTTGTTGGCTGACCGCCAGGCGGCAGACCTCGCCCGCGATCCGCACGACCACCGCGCTGCGCATGACTGACCCTGCCGGCACCCACCCCGCATCGGCCGGCCGCGGGCGCCGTCGCCTGCTGACGGTCGGCGTGGCAGGCGCCGCCGCGCTGGCCGGGCTGGGCGTCGCCTGGTGGCGGCAGTCCGGCGCGCCGGCCCGCAGCAGCGCCGAAGCGCCTGCGGCCGACCGGACCGCCGGCGATCCGCTCGACAGCCTGTGGTCGCTGAGCCTGGCCCGTCCCGAGGGCGGCGAGCTGGTTATGGCCACGCTGCGCGGCAAGCCGTTGCTGATCAACTTCTGGGCCACCTGGTGCCCACCCTGCGTGCGCGAGTTGCCCGAGATCGACCGCTTCCACCGCGAATTCGGCCCGCGCGGCTGGCAGGTACTCGGCCTGGCGATCGACGGCCCCACCCCGGTGCGCGAGTTCCTCACCCGCGTGAAGATCGGCTTCCCTGTCGCACTGGCCGGGCTGGAGGGCACCGAACTGGTCCACCGCCTGGGCAACCCGCAAGGCGGCCTGCCCTTCAGCGTGATGATCGACGGCGCCGGCCGCGTGCTGCAGCGCAAACTGGGCGAAACCCATTTCGAGGAGCTGGCGGGCTGGGCGGCAAAGGCCTGAGTCCGGCGCATCAATGTCGTCAATTGCTGCGAAATTCACACCAAGTTGTGCCGTTCGAAGCGGTTCTGCAGCGATTGAGCCAGTAAAAGAAAGTCGCGCAATCGCTGCCTGAAGACCAGCACGGCCACGTTGCTGTGACACAATTTGTGCACTTTGACCTCTTTTGGCTGCAAATGCAGTCACAGCCAGGACCGCAAGGGTTTTTGACCGATGACCACGACAGGCTCAAGTGTCACGGTCGCCGGGTCCTGGCGCCCCTGGCCCCGCTGGGGCCCACCTTCCAAGGAGTCCACCCATGGACCTTCGCAAGCTGAAGACACTGATCGACCTGGTGTCCGAATCCAACATTTCCGAGCTTGAAATCACCGAAGCCGAAGGCAAGGTTCGCATCGTCAAGGCCGGCGCCGCCAGCGCTGCCATGCCGATGATGATGATGGCACCGGCCCCGGCCACCGGCATCATGGCCCCGGCAGCGGCTGTCGCGGCACCGCCGGCCGAGCCGGTCGAGCCCGGCCACCTGGTCAAGTCGCCGATGGTCGGCACCTTCTACCGCGCCAGCAGCCCGGGCAGCAAGCCGCTGGCCGAAGTGGGCCAGACGGTGAAGGAAGGCGAGTCGATCTGCATCATCGAGGCGATGAAGATCATGAACGAGATCGAGGCCGACAAGTCCGGCACGATCACCCGCGTGCTGGTCGAGGACGGCCGCGCCGTCGAGTTCGGCCAGGCCTTGTTCGTCATCGAGTGACGGCGCGGCCGGGCGGACTCATGTTCAAGAAGATTCTGATAGCGAACCGCGGGGAGATAGCCCTCCGCATCCAGCGCGCCTGCCGCGAGATGGGCATCAAGTCGGTGGTGGTGTACTCCGAGGCCGACCGCGAGGCCAAGTACGTCAAGCTGGCCGACGAGGCGGTGTGCATCGGCCCGGCGTCGTCGAGCCTCAGCTACCTCAACATGCCGGCGATCATCGCCAGCGCCGAGGTGACGGATGCCGAGGCCATCCACCCCGGCTACGGCTTCCTGTCGGAGAACGCCGACTTCGCCGAGCGCGTGGAAAAGAGCGGCTTCACCTTCATCGGCCCGACGCCCGAGTCGATCCGCATGATGGGCGACAAGGTGTCGGCCAAGCAAACCATGATCCGCGCCGGGGTGCCCTGCGTGCCCGGCAGCGAGGGCGCTTTGCCCGAAGACCCCAAGGCCATCGTGCAGGCGGCGCGCGCCGTGGGCTATCCGGTGATCATCAAGGCCTCGGGCGGTGGCGGCGGGCGCGGCATGCGCGTGGTGCACACCGAGGCGGCGTTGCTGCATGCGGTGCAGACCACCCGCACCGAGGCCGGCGCGGCCTTCGGCAACCCGTCGGTCTACATGGAGAAATTCCTCCAGAACCCGCGCCACATCGAGATCCAGGTGCTGGCCGACGAGCACAAGAACGCGGTCTGGCTGGGCGAGCGCGATTGCTCGATGCAGCGCCGTCACCAGAAGATCATCGAAGAGGCGCCGGCGCCGGGCATCCCGCGCCGCATCATCGAGCGCATCGGCGACCGCTGCGCCGCCGCCTGCAAAAAGATCGGCTACCGTGGTGCGGGCACCTTCGAGTTCCTGTTCGAGAACGGCGAGTTCTATTTCATCGAGATGAACACCCGCGTGCAGGTCGAGCATCCGGTGACCGAGATGGTGACCGGCATCGACATCGTGCAGATGCAGATCCGCGTTGCCGCGAACGAAAAACTGCCGTTCACGCAGCGCCAGATCCAGATGCGCGGCCATTCGATCGAATGCCGGATCAACGCCGAAGACCCGTACAAGTTCACGCCCTCACCCGGCCGCATCACGATGTGGCACGCACCGGGCGGCCCGGGCGTGCGGGTGGATTCACACGTTTACACCAACTATTCGGTGCCGCCGAACTACGACTCGATGATCGGCAAGATCATCGTGCACGGTGACACCCGCGACCAGGCCCTGGCGCGCATGCGCACGGCGCTGAGCGAGACCGTGGTCGAGGGCATCAACACCAACATCGCGCTGCACCGCGAACTGATGGTCGACGCCAAGTTCATCGAAGGCGGCACCAGCATCCACTACCTGGAGGGCTGGCTCGAGCGCCGGAAACGTTGACCCCCCCGAAGCGCCTTCGGCGGTCCCCCGCAGGGGGGCCGAGCCCGGACACAAGAGGTCCAGCGGACCACTTGTGCCTGGCGAGGAGCCGGGACGCAAGGCCCGGCGCGGCCTGCAAGGCCCGCCGCTGGCCCGGCGGAGCCGGTTCCAGGGCGTCTACTGGGTACCACCCAGATATCCCTGAGGGAATCGCCGGGCAGAGCCGGTTCCAGGGCGTCTACTTGATGCAAACCCCCACACCTCCCCGTTGAACATGCACGAACTTGTCCTGCGATTGCCTGAGAGTCTGGTCGAAGCGGTGTCCGAGGCGATGGTCGACGAGCTCGACGCGCTGAGCGTGTCGGTGGCCGATGCCGATGCCGGCACCGCTGACGAGCAGGCGCTGTTCGGCGAGCCCGGCATGCCGGCGCCGCGCGAGGGCTGGCAGCGTTCGGACGTGACCGCGCTGTTCGAGACCGAGGCCCAGGCCACCGAAGCCGCCACCCTGCTGCTGGCGCAGGACTGGGCGGCCGACCTGTCGGTGCTGGCGCTGCGCGCAGTGGCCGACCAGGACTGGGTGCGGTTGACCCAGTCGCAGTTCGCGCCGGTGGAGATCACGCCCCGCTTCTGGATCGTGCCCAGCTGGCACCAGGCGCCGCCGCAGGCGCGAGAAGTCATCCGGCTCGACCCCGGCCTGGCCTTCGGCACCGGCACCCATCCGACCACCCGCATGTGCCTGCGCTGGACGGCGCAGCACGCACCAGCGCTGGCCGCAGGCTGGCGCCGCGTGCTCGACTACGGCTGCGGCTCGGGCATCCTGGCCATCGGCGCGGCGCTGCACGGCGCGCAGGGCATCGATGCGGTCGACATCGACGAGGCCGCCGTCACCGCCACCCGGGCCAATGCCGAGGCCAACGGCGTGACGCTGAACGCCGGCTTGCCCGCTGCGGCGCAGGGCGCCTACCCGCTGGTGCTGGCCAACATCCTGGCCACCCCGCTCAAGCTGCTGGCGCCGCTGCTGGCCGGCCATGTCGCACCCGGCGGCCACCTGGTGCTGGCCGGCATCCTCGACCGCCAGGCCGACGAGTTGAAAACCGCCTACGCACCCTGGCTGGCGCTGACCGTCAGCGACGCCGAAGATGGCTGGATCCTGATGACCGCGCAGCGCCCGGCCTGACGGCGCGGCAGCGGGTCGGCAGGCGGATCTGAAACGCGCCAGCGGGCGTGGCATCATCGCGCCGACCATGAACGCCCAGCCCACGCCCGCCGGATGAACCGCCCTTCGTGCAGCAGCATCCCAGCCTGCGCGTACCTGCCAGCCGGGCCGGCGTTCGATGCACGGGTGCCGACAGGAGCCCGCCGGGCCGCCCCAAGGGCGAATTCCGCCCTGCGCAGCACGGAGGTTGCCTGATGAGCCTGGCCACCCGTTGCCCGTCCTGCGGCACGGTGTTCCGGGTCGTGCAGGACCAACTGCGGGTGTCCGAAGGCTGGGTGCGCTGCGGCCGCTGCAACGGCGTGTTCAACGCCGCGGAGGTGCTGTTCGACATCGACTCCGGCGCCACGGTGGGCGCCGACCTGGGCCTGCCTGGCCCGGCCGCCGGGGCGCCCTGGCCAGCCGACGCCCCCACCGCGCCGACCTCGACGTTGAAACCGGCTGCCGCGTCCACCGAGCGCCCGTCGCCGGCACCGCCGCCTGCCTGGTCGGCGCCCCAGGCCGCCGCCAGCGCCGACACGGCCTGGCCGATCGGCCGCCAGGAGCCACGATTCGACGCCGACGCCGACGCCACCGCCGACCCCCCTTGGCCGCGCAGCGAGCAGGCCGAAGAACCGCTGCTGCGCGCACCCTCGCGCCATCAGGATGAACTGGCCGACGAGATCGTCATCACCGACCACGTGCCCACGGCGCCCCGGCCGCCGCTGGCCGAGCCGGTGCCAGGCCGTCCGTCGGCGCCATGGTCGCCGCCGGCCTCCGGACCGGCAGCACGCGCCGACGAGGCCAACGTGCGCGCCGACTTTTCGGCGGCGGCAGCGGCGGCCGCCGGCGCGGCCGCGACACCGTCACCGGTGCAGGCCCTGCCCTCGTTCCTGCGCAGCGCCGAACGCACCGCCGTGTGGCGCCGGCCGGCCATGCGCGTCGCTGCCGTTGTCGGCTTGGCGCTGCTGGCGGTCGCGCTGGTGCTGCAGGCGGCCGTGCTGTGGCGCGACAACCTGGCCGCGCGCTGGCCGGCCAGCGCACCGGCGCTGACTGCGCTGTGCCGGCTGGCCGGCTGCAGCGTGCAGCCGCTGCGCCGCATCGAATCACTGGCCGTGCACAGCTCGGGACTGAACCGGCTGGACGGCTCCACCCTCTACCGCCTGCAGGTGGTGCTGCAGAACCGTGCCGACACCGCGGTGATGATGCCCGCGCTCGACCTCACGCTCAACGACGCCCAGGGCCGGCCGGTCGCCCGCCGGGTGGTGCAGGCCGCCGAGCTGGGCGCGCCGCAAGCGGTGCTGCAGGCCGGCGAGGACCTGCCGATCAAGGCCCTGTTGTCGACCGGCGAGCGCCGCGTCGACGGCTACACACTCGAACTCTTCTACCCCTGAGAGGGTGTTGACAAAATGAATGGCACCCGCGTGAGACCCCAAAACGGGCCCAATTCAGGCGCACAGCGCAGGCGGGCTGCAGGCCCGGCGAGCATTTGCAACGACGAGTGGGCCCGTTTTGGGGCCTCACCCTGC
>JBBQVF010000151.1:0-7938 GCA_038211805.1 Burkholderiales bacterium
TGCATCCCGGCGTGCCGACCAAGAGCGGGATCATGGTGGGGCTGGGCGAGACCGACGAGGAGATCCTGCAGGTGATGCGCGACATGCGCGCCCACGACATCGACATGCTCACCATCGGCCAGTACCTGGCGCCCAGCGGCCACCACCTGCCGGTCAAGCGTTACGTGCACCCCGACACCTTCAGGATGTTCGAAGCCGAGGCAGCGAAGATGGGTTTCAGCCAGGCCACCGTGGGCGCGATGGTGCGCAGCAGCTACCACGCCGACAAGCAGGCGGCGGGCGCGGGCGTCGGCAGCGTCTGAAGCCGTGACGGTGCCAGGCACCGGCGTGGGTCAGGATTCAGCCAGCAACTTCTCGACCAGCGTGTGCAGCGCGGCGAAATCCGGCGCGCCGACATAGCGTTTGACGATCTCGCCACGCTTGTTGATCAGCATCGAGGTCGGCGTCAGCTTCACGTCGCCAAAGCTGCGCGCAATCTCACCGGTGTTGTCGATTGCCACCGCAAACGGCAGCTTGCGAGATTCGGCGAAGTTGGCCACGTAGGCCGGCGGGTCGTAGCTCATCGCCACCGCCACCGTCTGGTAGCCGCGGCCGCGGTACTTCTCGAAAGTGCTCACGATCTGCGGCATCTCAGCCACGCAGGTGGTGCAGCTGGTGGCCCAGAAGTTGACGAACACCACCTGGCCCTTGAGGTCGGCCATGTTCATCTGCTTGCCGTCGAGCAGGGTGTAGCGCACCTGCGGAGCAGCGTCGCGCCCGGCGCTGCCGCCCCAGGTCAGCCAGCCGGCCGCGACAACGGTGACCGCCAGGGCGGCGATGGCAAGATGGCGGCGGGACAACGGCATGGTGGAGACCTCTATGCGACGCAAGCAGTTTACGACCGGTGGCCTTTTCATCCTGGCGGCAGGGCCGGGCGGTGGGTGGGCCGCGGCCTTCGGCGAGGCCGATGCGGCCCAGGCGGTGCGCGTGGCGCTGGAGCGGGGCGCCAACGCCGCGGTCGACCAGCTGGGCCGGGCCGATGGTTTTCTCGGCAACCCGCAGGTGCGCATCCCGTTGCCCGGGGCCTTGAACAGCGCGGCCAAGCTGCTGAAGGCCACCGGCCAGCAGAAGCAGGTCGACGGGCTGGTCACCGCGATGAACCGCGCCGCCGAAGCCGCCGTGCCGCAGGCCCGCAAGCTGTTGGTGAGCACGGCCAAGTCGATTTCGGTGGACGATGCGATCAGGATCGTGCGCGGCGGCGAGACCTCGGTCACCGACTACTTCGCCGGCAAGACCCGGGCGCCGCTGGCCGATCAGTTCCTGCCCATCGTCACCCAGGCCACCGCGAAGCTCGACCTGGCCAGCCAGTACAACGCGGTGGCCGGCAAGGCGGCGCAGTTCGGCCTGCTCAAGGGCGACGAGGTCAACGTGCAGCGCTATGTCACCGCCAAGTCGCTCGACGGCCTGTTCCTGATGATCGGAGAGGAAGAGCGCAAGATCCGCCGCGACCCGGTGGCCAGCGGCAGCGCGATCCTGAAGAAGGTGTTCGGCGGCTGAGCCTGCGCGTTGCCGCCGAGGGGCTGGGCCGCGCTCAGCGGCGGCGGGCCAGTTCCAACAGCATCACCGACGCCAGCATTTGGCGCAGGCCGTCGGCGCCGACGCGGGTGACGCAGTGGCCGGTGGCGCCGCCCATCTCGCAATCACTGCCGGCGGGCACGATCTCGATGAAGGCGATGCCCGGCGACTGGTCTTGCAGCCGGTCGCACAGCATGCGCAGGGCGTCGCCGTTGAACGACGATTCGAACAGCAGCACCTGCGGCACGCCGTCCTCGCAGTATTGGCGGGCGTCAGCCACGGTCGGCGCGTAGTCGATGATCAGGTCCTGGCCCAGCATCGCGGCGCGTACCTGGGTGCGGGCGTCGCGCCGCACGGCCAGCACCAGCACCTGGCTGCCGGCCATCAAGGGCGTGGCGTTGCCATCCCCGCCCAGCTCGACGGCGCTGGCGCCTTCGAGCGTGTCGTTGACGGTGTGGGTGAACTCCAGCACCAGGCTGCAGTGGCTGGGGCCGTCGGCGCGCCGCACGATGACACCGGCCCGGTGGGCGGTGTACTGCAGCAGCAGCCAGTCCAGCGTGTCGAGCTGGCTCAGGTGCCTGCCAGAAGCGTCCTCGACCTCGACATCCTGGCCCACCCGGTCGGCAGCGCGGTGTGCAAAGCGGCACTGCACCCGCGCCCGCACGGGCCAGGGCTGCAGGTCGAGCCGCCAGTCGACGCTGGACAGCGCCCCCTCACCGCTCCAATCAACCGCCGCCTGCAGCACCGCATGCACCAGGCTCAGGTCGCCCATCACTTCGGCCGCGCCCAGCGTCTGGCGGCTGCCCACGGCCCCCGCGGTGGCTTGCATGGCCTGAGCCGTCAACACATCGCGCAGCAGCCGCGAGAGGTCGATGCGTTCGACGCTCTGGTGCATGGGCGATTCGGCGAACCGGGCGATCCGTTGGCCACGCAGGCCCACTTGCCGGGCACCCTCGATCTCGTCGCGCAAGGCCTGCAGGCCGGCACGGTCGATGCGGCCACTGGCTGCCAGCGCCACCACGCGGTCCAGCGCCGCGGTCAACGGCCCCGACACCTCGGCGGCGATGCGCGTCACCACGTCGGCCATCGACGGTGAATCCGTGGGCGCCGGATCGCCCGCCGTGCTGGCTGCGCTGCGCGCGGGCTGCACGGGCATCCGGTCTGCGAGGTTCAAGGCGGGCTCTCCTGTTGAAAGTGCTGCACGAGCGCGTGCGGCGTCGCGGTCAGACCTGTCGGCCGACAAGGCCAATGACGCCTCTCGGTACGCGCCGGATGCTGCGCCACGAGGTCGCGCCTTTTCGTGCCTGCATGGTGCCTTGGCGTCGCGGCTGCCGCGCGGTGCCAGCGTTCGGGCGTGACAGGTGTCACGGCAACCTTGCACGAAACGCCTCTGGATAATGGCCGGATGACTCAAGTTTTCAGCGCCGGTGGCCGAACGGGTGCCGACCTCGACCTCGACCTCGACCTCGCTCGGTGCGTGCGGCTGGCCTGTCGTGCGGCTGCGGCACTGCTGGTGGCCGGTGCAGGGCTGTCGGCCTGTTCACCCGCGCTGGATTGGCGACAGCTGCGCCCCGAAGGCTGGGGTCTGGCCGTGTCGTTGCCGTGCCGGCCCGCCGACCTGACCCGGCAGGTGCCGCTGGCCGGCGCACCGGTCGAATGGCGTCTGCTGGCCTGCAGCGCCGACGGCCACACCTTTGCCATGGCCTCGGCCGACATGGCAGACCCGGCGCGCGTCGACCCTGCGTTGCATGCTCTGGGCGCGGCCGCGCTCGCCAATGTGCGAGGCCGGGTCGACGCCGAGCAGCCCGCCGCTGTGCCGGGCATGACACCCTACCCGGGCGCGCGGCGCTGGCAGGTCACCGGCCGCCTGCCCGACGGGGCGGCGGTGCGCGAGCAGGTGTTGGTCTTCGCCCACGGGCTGCGGGTGTATCAGGCCACGGTGGTCGGGCCGCGGGCCGGCAGTGACATGGCCCAGCCGTTCTTCGATTCGATCGAGGTGGCACGCTGACCGCTATGGCCGCGGCCGAGGCCGCGGTGGTGCAGCCGCCGGCAAGCCCAGCGCGCCTGCGCGCCGTGTCGATTTTTTTCGCCTTTGCGTTCGCCTACTTCCTGTCGGCGCTGCTGCGTGCCGTCACGGCCACCCTGGCGCCGGTGTTCAGCACCGAGATGGGCCTGGCCGCAGGTCAGCTGGGGTTGCTGAGCGGCGCCTACTTCCTGGGTTTTGCGGTGATGCAATTGCCGCTGGGCAGCGCGTTGGACCGCTGGGGTGCCAAACGGGTCCTGATCCTGTTCTTGCTGGTGGCCGTGGCCGGATGCAGCGCCTTTTCGGTGGCGGGTTCGCTGCCGCAGTTGCTGGCTGCGCGCTTCGTCATCGGCGTCGGCGTGGCCGCCTGCCTGATGGCGCCGCTGACCTGCTACCGCCAGATCTTCTCGACCGCTGCGCAGCTGCGCGCCAATGCCTGGATGCTGATGACCGGCTCGATGGGCATGCTGGCGTCCACTTTGCCGGTGCAATGGCTGCTGCCGTTGATCGGTTGGCGCGGCCTGTTCGCGGCGGTGGCCGGCTTGTTGCTGGTCGGGGTGCTGCTGATCTGGCGGCTGGTGCCGGCCGACGCACCGGTCACCGTGGCGCCGGGCCAGGCCCGCGGTGGCTACCGGCAGGTATTCACCCACCCTGCGTTCTGGCGGGTGGCGCCGCTGGGCTTCGTCGCGTACGGCGGCATGATCGCCATGCAGTCGCTCTGGATTGGCCCCTGGCTGACCCAGGTCGCTGGCGCCAGCCCGGTCCAGGCCGCGCAGGGCCTGTTCGCCGTCAACTTGGCGATGTTGCTGGCCTTCCTTTGCTGGGGCCTGGTGATGCCGGGGCTGATCCGCCGCGGCTGGGCCGGCGAGCGGTTGATCGCGCGCGCCTGGCCGGCCAGCGTGCTGGTTCTGGCCTGGATCGCCTGGCGCGGGGACCAGGCTGGCGCGATGTCCTGGGCCGCCTGGTGCGTGCTGACCAGCGTGGTGTCACTCAGCCAGCCCGCCGTGGGCCAGGCGTTCCCGGCCGCCTTGGCGGGTCGGGCGCTGTCGGCTTTCAACCTGGTGATCTTTGCCGGCGTGTTCTGCCTGCAATGGGGCATCGGGCTGGCCATCGATGGTCTGCGTGCCCACGGTGTCGGGCTGGTGCCGGCTTACCGATGGGCGTTCACCGCCTACGGTCTGGCCTGCGCGCTGTCCTTCATCTGGTTGGTGGGCGGCCGCTGGCTGGCCGCAGGTGGCGCGGCGGCAAAGCGGTAGCGCTGATAATGACCGACCACGCCGATTTCATTGCATGACAGGCCTCTTCATCATTGCCCATTCGCCGCTGGCCAGCGCCCTGCGCGCTGCGGCCATGCACGCCTATCCTGAGGCGGGCGAAGCGGTGGCGGTCTACGACGTACCGCCCGGCCTCAGCACCGAGACCTGCCAAGCCGAAGCCGCCGAGCGCATGACGTGTCTGGGTTGCGCCGAAACGCTCATCTTCACCGACGTTTTTGGTGCCACGCCTTGCAACATCGCCCGCTTGCTGGCCGAGCGACCCGGGGTGCGCGTCGTGGCTGGCGTCAACGTGCCCATGTTGTGGCGTGCGCTCAACTACCGCGACAAGTCATTGGACGACATGGTGGCGCTGGCCCTGGCCGGTGCCAGCCAGGGCGTCATGTCGGTGGCGGTTTCTCGTCCCCAGAACCAGGCGCAACGGCCCGTCCATCATGATTCGAACGAACGCCACCATCAGCAATAAGCTGGGCCTGCATGCGCGGGCCTCTGCCAAGCTCACCAAGCTGGCCGGCAGCTTTCAAAGCGAGGTGCACCTGTCGCGCAGCGGGCGCCGCATCAATGCCAAGAGCATCATGGGCGTGATGATGCTGGCCGCCGGCTTGGGCAGCGAGGTTGAACTGGAGACCGAGGGCGACGATGAACAGGCGGCCATGACGGCGCTGATCGCCCTGATCAACGACAAGTTCGGCGAAGGCCAGTAAGCGGACCGAGCGGGGGCTTTGGCTGTCGACCCTGCTCATCAAGTCCAGCGTTGAGTCAGGTCGGCAGCGCGGGTCGGCCTTTGCTGGTTCCTACCCGCTGCGCGGCGCGGCCTGCGCTGCTAGAGTCCGCGCATGAGCATTCAGCTGTTCGGCCTGCCGGTATCACGTGGCGTGGCCATAGGCCGTGCGGTTCTGGTGGCCTCCAGCCGGGTAGACGTGGCGCACTACTTCATCGACGGCGGGTACTTGCTGGAAGAAGTGTCGCGCCTGCGCCATGCCCGTGACACCGTGGCCACCGAGATCAGCACGCTCAAGCGCGACTTGTCCGCCGATGCGCCGCCCGAACTGGCCGCGCTGCTCGACGTGCATCTCATGTTGCTGCACGATCCGATGCTCAGCGACGCCCTTCGTCACTGGATCGAAGTACGCCACTACAACGCCGAGTGGGCCGTCACCGCCCAGACCGAGGTGTTGGTGCGCCAGTTCGATGAAATGGAGGACGAATACCTCCGTGAACGTAGGGCCGACATCGAGCAGGTGGCTGATCGGCTGTTGCGTGCGCTGGCGAAGGAAGAGCCGCTGTTGGCGCAGAGTTCGCGGCCCACCGACTTCGGCGACGAAGACCCACTGGTGCTGGTGGCCAGCGACATCGCGCCTGCCGACATGCTGCAATTCAAGGGCAGTGTGTTCAAGGGTTTCGTCACCGACGTGGGCGGACGCACCTCGCACACCGCGATCGTGGCGCGCAGCATGGATATTCCCGCTGTGGTCGGTGCCCGCGAGGCCAGCCGGCTCGTGCGACAAGACGATTGGCTGATCATCGACGGCGACAGCGGCGTCGTGGTCGTCAACCCCACCCCCATCGTGCTGGAGGAGTACCGCTTTCGTCAGCGCCAGAGCGAGCTTGAACGCGCACGGCTGAACCGCCTGCGGCACATGCCGTCGATCACACTCGACGGCCAGTCGGTGGAACTGCTGGCCAACATCGAGATGCCCACCGACGCCGCGAACGCCCTCGAAGCGGGGGCCGTCGGCGTCGGCCTGTTCCGCAGCGAGTTCCTGTTCATGAACCGCCATGGCGACTTGCCCGACGAAGACGAGCAGTTCGAGGCGTACCGCGCGGCAGTCATCGCGATGAAAGGCCTGCCCGTCACCATCCGCACCGTCGACATCGGCGCCGACAAGCCGCTCGACCGAATGGCCACGCACGAACTGCGCCACGAGCACACGCTCAACCCTTCGCTAGGGCTGCGAGCCATCCGCTGGAGCCTGGCCGAGCCCGAGATGTTCCGCCAGCAGCTGCGCGCCATCCTGCGCGCCAGTGCTTTTGGCAAGGTGCGCATCCTGGTGCCGATGGTGGCGCATCGCAGCGAAATCCTGGCCACCCGCGCTGCGCTTGAGCGAGCACGCCAGCAACTCTCCGAGCGTGGTTCGCCCTTCAGCCACGTGGAACTCGGCGCCATGATCGAAGTGCCTGCGGCGGCGCTGACCATGCCGATGCTGTTGCAGCACTTCGACTTCGTCTCGATCGGCACCAACGACCTCATTCAGTACACCTTGGCGATTGACCGCGCCGATGAGAGCGTCGCCCACCTCTACGATCCCTGGCACCCCGCGGTGCTGGGCCTGATTGCAGGGGCGATTGCGGTGTCCATCACAGGAGGAAAGTACGTCAGCGTCTGCGGCGAGATGGCCGGCGACACCGCGTTCACCGAGCTCTTGCTGGGCATGGGCCTGCGTTCCTTCTCGATGCACCCCAACCAGATTTCCGCCGTCAAGCAGCGGGTTCTGCGCGCCGATACCGGGCGTCTGGCCCGGGCCAGCTTGGCCGCCATGGCCAGTGACGACCCCTTCGCGGCGTGGATGGCACTGCGCGAGAAACCAGGCGCCGCCAACGTCGACCTCTGATTGCGCCGCCGTGGTGTGCGAGGTTTCGAGCGGTGTGTGGGCCGCACGAACTGTCGGCAAAGTCCGTCAAGCTAGTCATGCCCCCGAGAGGCGTGCTACAGTCATGGGCTGCGCTGACGGGATGTGCAATCCCACCAGCCGCACCAGGCAAGTCGCAAGAAACCAAAGGGTTTACACGGTCAACAAGACGTGCCAGAATCCGAGGCTCGACTGAGAGGAGCGCCAGATGTCACGGCGGTTCAAGCAGGAGAGAAAAGAGAAAAAGTTGTTGACACGGTTCATTGATCCAGTCAAAATCCCATCTCTTTGTCGGCGGCAAGCCGGCATGTGCTGAAAAGCTCAGCTCTTTAAAAATCAACAGCCGATAAGCGTGGGCGTTAGAAGGCGAGTGCCAAGACGAGTTAGTGGTATCGAAAGGTACTGCTGAGGAGTCGAGGTCTCATGGACTTTAAACGCTCACTGAATTGAATTTTCA
>JBBQVF010000152.1:0-7694 GCA_038211805.1 Burkholderiales bacterium
TTTTCGCCAGCCGCGACGCGGATCATCAGCTCCACCAGGTCCAGACCGGTGATGCACTCGGTGACCGGGTGTTCCACCTGCAGGCGGGTGTTCATCTCCAGGAAGTAAAAATCCTGGTCTTTGCCGACCACAAATTCCACCGTGCCCGCGCTCTGGTATTTCACGGCCTTGGCCAATTGCACGGCCTGCGCGCCCATCGCCTGCCGTGTCGCGTCGCTGATGAAGGGCGACGGCGCCTCCTCGATGACTTTCTGGTGCCGACGCTGAATGCTGCACTCACGTTCGTTCAGGAAGATCACGTTGCCGTGGGAATCGCCAAGCACCTGGATCTCGATGTGACGCGGCTCTTCCACGAATTTCTCGATGAAGACCCGGTCGTCGCCGAAGCTGTTGCGCGCCTCGTTGCTGCACGATGTGAAGCCCTCGAAGGCTTCCTTGTCGTTGTAGGCGACCCGCAGGCCCTTGCCGCCGCCGCCGGCGCTGGCCTTGATCATCACCGGGTAGCCGATGTCCTTGGCAATCTCGACCGCCCGCTCGGGCGATTCGATCGCCGCGTTCCAACCGGGAATGGTGTTGACCTTCGCCTCGTTCGCCAGCTTCTTCGACGCGATCTTGTCGCCCATCGCGGCGATGCTGGGGTGCTTGGGGCCGATGAAGACGATGCCTTCCTCTTCGACCTTGCGGGCGAAGGCTTCGTTCTCGGAGAGGAAACCGTAGCCCGGATGCACCGCTTGCGCGCCGGTGGCCTTGCAGGCGGCGATGATCTTGTCGGCCACCAGGTAGCTCTCGCGGCTGGGCGCAGCGCCGATGAACACCGCCTCGTCGGCCAGTTCCACATGACGCGCATCGCGGTCGGCTTCGGAATACACCGCCACGGTGGCGATGCCCATTTTCTTGGCGGCCTTGATGACGCGGCATGCGATCTCGCCACGATTCGCAATCAGTATCTTCTTGAACATGTTGACTCCTGTCACCGCGGTTCGCGGTATCCGGCGGCCGCCCACGGCCGCTGGTGTCTGGCTTCGGTAAACGCGCCGCAGGGATCCGGCTTCACCGGGCCCGAGGACCCACCCCTCGGAAGTCGCGGGCGATCGAGCGGCAGCGAGCAAGCGCGCGGGGGCACCATCACAGCGGAATGTTGCCGTGCTTGCGCCACGGGTTTTCCAGCTTCTTGTCCCGCAGCATCACCAGCGAACGGCAGATGCGCTTGCGGGTTTCGTGGGGCTGGATCACGTCGTCGATGAAGCCCCGGCTGCCGGCAACGAACGGGTTGGCGAAGCGCGCCTTGTATTCCGCCTCTCGGGCGGCCAATTTCTCGGGATCGCCCTTGTCCTCGCGGAAGATGATCTCCACCGCGCCCTTGGCGCCCATCACCGCGATCTCGGCATTCGGCCAGGCAAAGTTGACATCGCCGCGCAAGTGCTTGCTGCTCATCACGTCGTAGGCGCCGCCATAGGCCTTGCGGGTGATCACCGTGACCTTGGGCACGGTGCACTCGGCGTACGCGTACAACAGCTTGGCGCCGTGCTTGATGATGCCGCCGTACTCCTGGCTGGTGCCCGGCATGAAGCCGGGCACGTCGACGAAGGTGACCAGCGGGATGTTGAAGGCATCGCAGAAGCGCACGAAGCGCGCCGCCTTGATGCTGCTCTTGATGTCCAGGCAACCGGCCAGAACCTGCGGGTTGTTGGCCACGATGCCGACCGTCTGGCCGTCCATGCGGCCCATGCCGATGACGATGTTCTTGGCATAGTCGCTCTGCAATTCGAAGAAGTCACCGTCGTCGACGACCTTGTGGATCAGTTCCTTGATGTCGTAGGGCTTGTTCGGGTTGTCGGGCACCAGGGTGTCCAGCGACAGGTCGAGCCGGTCAGCGCGGTCGCCGCTGGGACGCACCGGCGGCTTCTCGCGGTTGTTCAGCGGCAGGTAGTTGTAGAACCGCCGCAGCATCAGGATGGCCTCGACATCGTTCTCGAACGACAGGTCGGCCACGCCGCTCTTGGTGGTGTGGGTGCTGGCGCCGCCCAGTTCCTCGGCGGTCACTTCCTCGTGCGTCACGGTCTTCACCACCTCGGGGCCGGTGACGAACATGTAGCTGCTGTCCTTGACCATGAAGATGAAGTCGGTCATGGCCGGTGAATACACCGCACCGCCCGCGCAGGGGCCCATGATCAGGCTGATCTGCGGGATCACGCCGCTGGCCATCACGTTGCGCTGGAACACGTCGGCATAGCCGCCCAGCGACGCGACACCTTCCTGGATGCGGGCGCCGCCCGAATCGTTGAGGCCGATCACCGGCGCGCCGACCTTCATCGCCTGGTCCATCACCTTGCAGATCTTCTCGGCATGGGCCTCGCTGAGCGCGCCGCCGAAGACCGTGAAATCCTGGCTGAAGACGAACACCAGGCGGCCGTTGATCATGCCGTAGCCGGTGACCACGCCGTCGCCGCGGATCTTGTTGTCGGCCATGCCGAAGTCGGTGCATCGGTGCTCGACGAACATGTCCCACTCTTCGAAGGTGCCTTCGTCGAGCAGCAGCTCCAGCCGCTCGCGCGCGGTCAGTTTGCCCTTGGCATGCTGCGCCGCGATGCGCTTGTCGCCGCCGCCCAGTCGTGCCTCGGCGCGCATCGCCTCGAGCTTTTGTTGGATGTCATGCATGAAGGAATCTCCTCGTTGGGGATCTCAATGAAACAGGTCGAGCAGGCGGCGCGCGGCCACCGATGGCGCGATGCGGCCGGCATGCACCTCGGCGGTCAGCGCGGGCAGCGCGGCGCGCACCGCAGGGTGGGACTTGAAGCGCTGGGCCAGGCCGGCATTGATCAGCGACGCCATCCAGGCCTGGTCCTGACGGTGGCGGCGCGCCCCCACGCGGCCGTTGGCGGTCTGCAATTCACGGAAGCGGCTGATTGCGTCCCAGAACTCGGCCAGGCCCGAGCCTTTCAGTGCGCTGAGCTGCATCACCTGCGGCTGCCACACCGCCAGATCGCCGTTCGCACGGTCGGAGTTGCCGTGCAAGCCGATCAGCCGCAGCGCCGAAGTGATCTGCGCCCGCGCCCGCGTCGCCGCGGCTTCGTCGATGTCGGCCTTGTTGATCACCACCAGGTCGGCCAGCTCCATCACGCCCTTCTTGATAGCCTGCAGGTCGTCGCCGGCGTTGGGCAACTGCAGCAGCACGAACAGGTCGGTCATGTTGGCGACCGCAGTCTCGCTCTGGCCCACGCCCACGGTCTCGACGATGACCAGGTCATGGCCGGCGGCCTCGCAGACCAGCATCGCCTCGCGGGTCTTCTCGGCCACGCCGCCCAGCGCACCGCTGGTGGGGCTGGGCCGGATGTAGGCGCGCTCGTCCATCGACAAGCGCTCCATGCGGGTCTTGTCACCCAGGATCGAGCCGCCGCTGACGGTGGACGACGGGTCGACCGCCAGCACCGCCACGCGGTGGCCACGCTCGATCAGGAACAGGCCCAGCGCCTCGATGAAGGTGCTCTTGCCGACACCCGGCACGCCGCTGATGCCCAACCTGAACGACCGGCCGCTGTGCGGCAGCAGGGCGTTGAGCAGCGCATCGGCGCGGGCGCGGTGGTCGGCGCGGGTCGATTCGAGCAGCGTGATGGCCTTGGCCACCGCGCGGCGCTGGGCAGCGCCCGGCAGGCCGATCACGGCATCGTGCAGGGCCTGGTCGCCAGCGGGCAAGTTTGGGCTGCGCTCAGGCATGACCGCCCCGGTGGTCATCGGCATCGGCGCGGTCGTCTGTCGCCGGGCGCAGGTAGTGCAGGTCCCAGGCGCTCTGGTGCTGCAACTCGAAGCCATGGCGCTGGTAGAAGCGGTTGGCGTCGCTCATCTTCAGCGCAGTCACCCGCACCGGCAGGCCCAGGCGGTCGGCCTCGTCCAGCACCTGGGCCATCACCCAGCTGCCGATGCCCTGGCCCTGAGCCTGCGGTGCAACGTAGAGGTGGTCCAGCACCAGGTGGTCGGGCACCAGCGTGGGCATCGGCAGCAGCACGACGAAGCCCACCCGTTCGCCGCCCTGGAGGATGTGGCGGGTGTGCGACGGCTCGAAGGCGCGGCTCAGCCGCTCGCGGGCACGTTGCGGATCGAAGCGGCCCAACCGCTGCAGGCTTTCGCGCATGGCGGACATGCGCAGCGCCAGCAAGGCCTCGAAGTCCTCGTCGGAGGCGGGCGACAGCGCCAGCGGGGCAGCGCCCGGTGCGGCGTGCACGGTCATCGGTGGGTGCGCGAAACGTCGGCGGGTGGGGCGGGCAGGAAAGGCCGCGACGATCACGCCGCCTGCGCCGCCCGGATCTGTTCGAGCACGTCTTTTGCGCTCACCGGGATCGGCGTGCCGGGGCCGTAGATGCCCTTGACACCGCTCTGGTAGAGGAAATCGTAGTCCTGCGCCGGGATCACACCGCCGACGAAGACGATGATGTCGTCGGCACCCTGCTTGTTCAGTTCGGCGATGATCGCCGGCACCAGGGTCTTGTGGCCGGCGGCCAGCGTGCTGATGCCTACCGCGTGCACGTCGTTCTCGATCGCCTGACGGGCGCACTCCTCGGGCGTCTGGAACAGCGGCCCCATGTCGACGTCGAACCCCAGGTCGGCGAAGGCCGTGGCCACCACCTTGGCGCCGCGGTCGTGGCCGTCCTGTCCCAGCTTGGCGATCATCACCCGCGGCCGGCGGCCGTAAGCATCGGCAAAGGCCGCAATCTCGTCCTTCAGCTTGTCCCAGCCCTCGGCCGAGTCGTAGGCGGCCGCGTAAACGCCGGTCACCTTCTGGATGTCGGCACGGTGGCGACCGTACACCGCCTCCAGAGCGTCGCTGACCTCGCCGACGGTGGCGCGCAGGCGCATCGCGCGGATCGTCAGGTCCAGCAGGTTGCCGCTGGCGTCGTGCGCAGCGGTGGTCAGCGCAGCGAGCGCGGCTTGCACCGCCGCGCTGTCACGGGTGGCGCGAATCGTCGCCAGCCGGGCGATCTGGCCATCGCGCACCGCCAGGTTGTCGACCTCGCGGATCTCGACCGCGTCCTGGGTCTTGAGCTTGTACTTGTTGACGCCGACGATCACGTCGCGGCCGCTGTCGATGCGCGCCTGCTTCTCGGCCGCGCTGGCCTCGATCTTCAGCTTGGCCCAGCCGCTGTCCACTGCCTTGGTCATGCCGCCCATGGCCTGCACTTCCTCGATCAGGGTCCAGGCCGCGTCGGCCATGTCGGCGGTCAGCTTCTCCATCATGTAGCTGCCGGCCCAGGGATCGACCACGTGGGGGATGTGGGTCTCTTCCTGGATGATCAGCTGGGTGTTGCGGGCGATGCGCGACGAGAACTCGGTCGGCAGCGCGATGGCTTCGTCGAAGCTGTTGGTGTGCAGCGACTGCGTGCCGCCGAACACCGCGGCCATCGCCTCGATGGTGGTGCGCACCACGTTGTTGTACGGGTCCTGCTCGGTGAGAGACCAGCCCGAGGTCTGGCAGTGCGTGCGCAACATCAGGCTCTTCGGCTTTTTCGCGTTGAAGCCCTTCATGATGCGCGTCCACAGCAGTCGGGCGGCCCGCATCTTGGCGATCTCGAGGTAGAAGTTCATCCCCGTTGCCCAGAAGAAGCTCAGCCGGCCGGCGAACTCGTCGACGTCCATGCCCTTGGCGATGGCGGTCTTCACGTACTCCTGGCCATCGGCCAGCGTGAGGGCCAGTTCCAGCGCCTGGTTGGCGCCGGCCTCCTGCATGTGGTAGCCGGAAATCGAGATCGAGTTGAACTTGGGCATCTTCTGCGCCGTGTACTCGATGATGTCGCCGATGATCCGCATGCTCGGTTGCGGCGGGTAGATGTAGGTGTTGCGGACCATGAACTCCTTGAGGATGTCGTTCTGGATGGTCCCGCTCAATTTGTCCTGCGCCACGCCCTGCTCTTCGGCCGCCACCACGTAACCGGCCAGCACCGGCAGCACCGCGCCGTTCATGGTCATGCTCACGCTCACCCGGTCGAGCGGGATCTGGTCGAACAGGACCTTCATGTCCTCGACCGAATCGATTGCCACGCCGGCCTTGCCCACATCCCCGGTCACACGCGGGTGGTCGCTGTCGTAGCCGCGGTGGGTGGCCAGGTCGAAGGCGACCGACACGCCTTGGCCGCCGGCGGCCAGCGCCTTGCGGTAGAAGGCATTGCTTTCTTCTGCGGTGGAAAAGCCGGCGTACTGGCGGATGGTCCACGGCCGCACTGCGTACATGGTGGCCTGCGGGCCACGGATGAAGGGCTCGAAGCCCGGCAGCGTGTCGACCAGCGGCAGGTGGGAAGTGTCGGCGGCGGTGTACAGCGGCTTGACGACCAGACCTTCGGGCGTCACCCAGTTCAGCGCGTCCAGGTCACCCCCCGGGGCCGATTTGGCGGCGGCACGGGCCCATTGCTCTAGCGTGACGGGGCTGAATTCAGGGGGGTTCGACATGGCAAGGATCCTCGGTACGGGCAAGCTCGGCCAGCGCCTGACGCGGCTGCCGATGGCTGTCATGATACATGATGCATAATTATGAATTCAAATCTCGGCCAGGGTTGACGAGGGGGTCGATGCACCCTTCAGGTGGCCGGCCACTGCCATCCCGCGCACCGCCATCCCGCACACCGCCATCCCGCACACCGTGAACCCACGCCGACACGGCGTGACCTGCCCTTCGGAGCCCAGCACTTTGCCCGCCACCGCCTCGCCGGTCACCCGCCGGCCGCTGACACCCCGCGCCCTGTACCAGGACGTGGCGGAGCGGCTGCGCCAGCAGATCTTCAACCGCGAGCTGGAGCCCGGCAACTGGATCGACGAGCAGAAGCTGGCGCTCGAATACGGCATCAGCCGCACGCCGCTGCGCGAGGCGCTGAAGGTGCTGGCGGTCGAAGGCCTGGTGACGATGAAGCTGCGGCGCGGCGCCTACGTCACCGAGATGTCGACCACCGACGTGGCGCAGGTCTACCACCTGATGGCGCTGCTGGAGAGCGACGCCGCTGGCCGCGTCGCCGCCCATGCCAGCGACACCCAGATCGCCGATCTGCAGGCCCTGCACGACCGGCTGGAGCTGCAGGTGGGCGAACGCGACGCCTTCTTCGACGCCAACGAACAGTTTCATCTGCAGCTGCTGGAATTGGCGGGCAACCGCTGGAGCGCGCAGATCGTGCTGGACTTGCGCAAGGTGATGAAGCTCAACCGTCACCTGTCGTTGTTCAAGCAAGGCCGGCTGGCCGAATCGCTGGCTGAACACCGCGCCGTGATGGCAGCCATCGCCGCGCGCCGCCCCGACGAGGCGGCGCGGCTGATGCGCGCGCACTTCGACAACGGCCTGGCCGCAGCCGCCTGATCACTTTACCCATGCCGAACCTGGGCGATCAGCTTCAGGTCAGCCACCCAGCCCACACTGCCTTCCGATTGCACAACAGGAGCCCATTTTGAAGATCCACGAATACCAGGCCAAAGAGATCCTGCGCCAGTTCAGCGTGCCGGTGCCGCGCGGGATTGCCGCGTTCACGGTGCAAGAGGCGGTGGAAGCCGCGCAGAAGCTGGGCGGCTCAGTCTGGGTGGTCAAGGCCCAGATCCACGCCGGCGGCCGTGGCAAGGGCGGTGGCGTGAAGCTGGCGCGCTCGATCGACGAGGTCAGGCAACTGGCCGGCGAGATACTCGGCATGCAGCTGGTCACGCACCAGACCGGGCCGACCGGCCAGAAG
>JBBQVF010000153.1:0-7580 GCA_038211805.1 Burkholderiales bacterium
TGCATGCAACATTTCAAGTGTATCCAGCTTCCGACAAATCGACTCGGCGATGCGATCAACAAACTGCGTGCCGCTGATTAAGCCGGTTTCGTACTCAATCTGCAAATCGCTTTCCATGACGATGGAATGCATTTGTGCTGCCGAAACGCCCGCAACTCGAGCCATCTTGCGCATCGCAAGATTGTGGTCGAAAAACAAAAGTACATTGCCTAAGTCGAAGTAGACGAAATCAGGGCGCATGGATGAAGTTTGAAGTTTGAAGTTTGAAGTTTGAAGTTTGAAGTTTGAAGAAGAGCAGAGCAGAGCAGAGCAGGGCGGGGCAGGGCAGGGCAGGGCAGGGCAGGGCAGGGCAGGGCGCAGCGGCCGGCGAAGGCAGACAGCCGACCGACGACTGACGAATGACGACTGACGACTGACGACCGTCAGCCCGGCCCGGCGCGCCAGCTCAATAGCCGATCGCCTGGCCGTCGCGCCGCGGGTCGGAGCCGCCGGCGTAGCGCGGCACATCGGCGCTTTCACCATCGGCCGGCAGCCGCAGGATCATCTGCGCGCTGCCGAAGTCCAGGCTGTCGGACGCGGCCACCACCGGCTGGTGGCCCAGGTCGCGCAGGCCCTGCACCACGGCGGCGGGTGTGGCCGCTTCCAGCGTCAGCAGTTCGGCATCGTTGATGCGCCAGCGCGGCGCGCTGCAGCAGGCCTGCGGGTCGAGGCCCTCGACGACATGGCGCAGCACCATCTGCGCATGGCCCTGCGCCTGCATGTTGCCGCCCATCACGCCGAAGGTCATCTCGGGCTGGCCGTCGCGGGTCATGAAGGCCGGGATGATGGTGTGGAACGGCCGTTTCGACGGCCCCACCTGGTTGGGATGGCCCGGCGTGGTGACGAAGCCGCAGCCCCGGTTGTGCAGCGCGATGCCGGTGCCCGGCACCACCACGCCCGAGCCGAAGCCCTTGAAGTTGGACTGGATGAACGAGACCATGCGGCCCTGCGCGTCGGCCGCGCACAGGTACACCGTGCCGCCGCTGTGCGGCTGGCCGGCCGGGTAGCGGCCGGCCTTGGCGGGGTCGATCAGCGCCGCGCGCTGGCGCAGGTAGGCGCTGTCCAGCAACTGCTCTGGCCGCACCTGCATGAAGGCCGGGTCGGCGATGTGGGCGTTCAGGTCGGCGAAGGCCAGCCGCATCGCCTCGACTTCCAGGTGCAGCCGGGCGGCCGAGCCGGGCACGGTGGCGTCGTAGGGCAGGTGCTCCAGCAGGCCCAGCGCGATCAGCGCGCCGATGCCCTGGCCGCTGGGCGGTATCTCGTGCACCGTGTGGCCGCGGAAGGTCAGCGCGATCGGCTCGACCCAGTCGCATTGGTGCGCCGCCAGGTCGTGCTCGTCGAGCGCTGCGCCGTGCTCGCGGGCAAAGCCGGCGATCGCCTGCGCCAGCCGGCCGCGGTAGAACGATTCGCCTCGTGTGCGGGCGATGTCCTCCAGCGTCGCCGCCTGGTCGGCAAACGCCCACAGCTCGCCGGTGCGCGGCGCCCGGCCCCGGGTGAGGAAGGCGTCGAAGCCCGGTGCACCCGAGAATTCGGTGCAGGCGTTGCCCCACTGCCGTGCGATCACCGGGCTGACCGGAAAGCCGTCGCGGGCGTGACGCACCGCGTCGACGAACAGATCCTCGAACGGCAGTTGGCCGAAACGTTCGGACAGCGCCGCCCAGGCCGACACCACCCCCGGCACGGTGACCGATTCCCAGCCGCTGCGCGGCATCGCGTCCAGGCCCTTGAAGCGCTCGGGCGTCCAGCCGGCGGGCGATCGACCGGAGGCGTTCAGCCCGTGCAACTTTCCGCCGTCCCAGACCAGCGCGAAGGCGTCGCCGCCGATGCCGTTCATCGTCGGCTCGACGACGGTCAGCGTGATCGCCGCGGCCAGCGCGGCGTCGATCGCGTTGCCGCCGCGCGCAAAGGCGGCGGCACCGGCCTGCGCGGCCAGCGGCTGCGAGGTGGCGACGAGGTTGCGGGCCAGCACCGGCTGGCGGGAGGCGGGGGAGGCGGGGGTCCAGTTCATGGTGGCAGTATCGGGCTTGAGGCAGCGACCGGTGACGACCGACGGCGGTGGGTGGCGACGAGTGGCGGCGGGCAACGGTGGGCGAGGGTGGCTTTGACCGCCGCAGGCACGCCGGCTCACAATCCGCTGCATGAACAAGCCGGTGATCGATCTCGCGCCGCTGCGCAAGGCCCTGGGCTGGCTGGCCGAGGCGCTGATGCTGTGGCACGCGCAGCCGCCCGGGTCGGTGCTGAAGCCGCACCTGCGTTCGGCGGTGATCCAGTCGTTCGACTTCAGCTACGAGCTGTCGCTGCGCGGCCTGCGGCGGGTGCTGATCGAGCGCGCCAGCTCGGCCGACCGCGTCACCGACCTGTCGTTCAACGAGTTGCTGCGCCACGCGGCCGATGCCGGCTTGGTGGCCGACCCCGGCGCCTGGCGGGTGTGGCGCGAGCTGCGCAATGCCACCAGTCATGCCTACGACGAAGCTCGGGCCGAGCAGGTGGCGAACGATGCCGAGCGGTTCTGCGTCGATGACCAGGCCCTGCTGAGCGCACTGGAGGCGGCGCTGTGACGGTGTCTGCGCGCAAGACGTCTGCGCCCCCAGCGGTCGTCCTGGCGCTCAGCCCGCCGCAACGAATCTTGCTGCGGCAACTCATCGATGGGGTGCTGCCCGGTGCGCAGGTGGCGGTGTTCGGCTCGCGCGCCACTGGCCATGCCCGGCCGTTCTCCGACCTGGACCTGCTGTTCATCGCGCCGCCGCGCCTGACCTGGGCCCAGCGTGGCGATCTGCGCGATGCCTTCGAGGCCAGCGCGCTGCCGTTCAGTGTCGACTTGGTCGAACTGGCCGGCCTGGCCGAGGGCATGCGCCAGCGGGTGCTGGCCGAGGCGCAGCCATTGCCTTGAGGGGGACGTCGGGCTGCGGGCGCAACGGGCGGGCCGGTCGGTGCATCCTGCAACCCGGCGCGGGCGGCCTCGGCCATGCCGACTTCATGCTGCTGGTATTCGTCGGTCTCGATCCGTGTCACCAGCGCATCGCGTTCGCCGGCTTCAGTCGTGCCTTCGTCGGCTTGGAACACGGGCCGAAGCAGCACAAACGCCGCCTGCAACTCGACCTCAGTGCGAATGGGGTCCAACGGCATGGCCTGCTCCCTTCCGAATTGGCCGACCCGGACTGGGCCGGCAAGCCAGTCAATCCCGCGTCACCCGCAACACCTCTTCCAGCGAGGTGATCCCGCTGGCCACCAGCCGCTCACCGTCCTCGCGCATCGGCACGAAGCCTTGGCGCTTGGCGGCAGTGAACAGCTCGCTTTCGGCGGCGCGGTTGTGGATCAGCGCGCGCAGCGCGTCGTCCACCACCATCAGCTCGTAGACGCCGGTGCGGCCCTTGTAGCCGGTCTGGCTGCACTTGGCGCAGCCCACCGGATGCCAGCGGCCCTCGCCATCCTGGCGCCGGCAGGCAGTGCACAGCTTGCGCACCAGCCGCTGCGCCTGCGCACCCAACAGGCTGCTGCTCAGCAGGTAGGGCTCGACGCCCATGTCGATCAGCCGGGTGATGGCGCTCGGCGCGTCGTTGGTGTGCAGCGTGGCCAGCACCAGGTGGCCGGTGAGCGAGGCCTGGATGGCGATCTGCGCGGTCTCGAAATCGCGGATCTCGCCGATCATGATCACGTCCGGGTCTTGCCGCAGGATCGCCCGCAGCGCCTTGCCGAAGGTCAGGTCGATCTTGGTGTTGACCTGGGTCTGGCCGATGCCGGCCAGCTCGTACTCGATCGGGTCTTCGACCGTCAGCACGTTGGTGGTGGCGGTGTCGATGCGGCCCAGTGAGGCATACAGCGTGGTCGTCTTGCCCGAGCCGGTGGGCCCGGTCACCAGCACGATGCCGTGCGGCTGGTGCACCAGCCGGTTGAAGGCGCTGAGCACCTGGCCGTCCATGCCCAGCGCTTCGAGCGTGAACTTCGATTCGCTCTTGTCCAGCAGCCGCAGCACCGCCCGCTCGCCGTGCGCGCTGGGCAGCGTGCTGACCCGCACGTCGATCGCCCGCCCGCCGATGCGCAAGGAGATGCGGCCGTCCTGCGGCAGGCGCTTCTCGGCGATGTCCAGCTCGGCCATGATCTTGAGCCGGCTGATCAGTGCGGCATGCAACGCACGGTTGGGCTGCACCACCTCGCGCAGCGTGCCGTCGACGCGGAAGCGCACGCTGCTGCTGCGCTCGTAGGGCTCGATGTGGATGTCGGACGCGCCGTCTTTCGCCGCCTGCGTCAGCAGCGCGTTGAGCATGCGGATGATCGGCGCGTCATTCGCAGCTTCCAGCAGGTCCTCGACCGCCGGCAGGTCCTGCAGCAAGCGCGACAGGTCGACCGCGCTCTCCACTTCGCCGACCACGGTGGCTGCGCTCGACTCACCGCCCGCATACACCCGGGCGATGCGCTCGGCCAGCGTGGCGACGGCCTCGCACTCGACCCGGTCGACCGCATGCAGGCGCAGCACCTCGCCCAGCGCGCTGGTCGACGCCGACTCGGGCGCCCACAGCACCCGCTCGCTGCCGTCGTCTTCGAGCAGCAGGGTGTTCGCCTTTGCAAACCCGTACGGCAGCGGATGTTTCATTGCGACATCGGCACCGAAGGCGGCGTCGTGATCGGCGCCTTGTCCGATGCGTTGCCGGTCGTCGGCGGCAGCGCCGGCAGCACCGGCGCCTGGTTGATGTCCATCACGCTGCTGGGCACCGGCTGGGCGTATAGCTGCTCAGCGCGGATCGCTTCGTAGCGGTCGAGCGTGACCGAGTTGGCCGACTGCGCATCGCGCAGCACCACCGGGCGCAAGAACACCAGCAGCACCGACTTGTTGCGGGTGCGGCTCTCGGATCGGAACAACCCGCCCACGCCGGGCATGTCGCCCAGAAACGGCACCTTGTCCTGGCCGCCGTCGTACTGGTCCTTCATCTGGCCGCCCAGCACCATGATCTGGCCGTCGTCGGCGACGATGGTGGTTTCGATCGAGTTCTTGTTGGTGGTCGGCCCGTTGGCATTGCCCAGCGAGCTGCCGACCACGCTGCTGTTCTCCTGGAACACCGTCATCCGGATCACGCCGCCCTCGCCGATCTGCGGCTTGATCTTCAGTGTCAGGCCCACGTCCTTGCGCTCGACGGTCTGGAACGGGTTGACGCTGGCGCCACCACCGCCGCCGGTGTTGGTGAAGCTGCCGGTGACGAACGGCACGTTCTGGCCAACGACGATCTTGGCCTCTTCGTTGTCGAGTGCCACCAGGTTGGGCGTCGACAGGATGTTGGTGCCCGACACCGATTCGAGAAACCGCGCCAGCGCCCCCAGCGTGTAGACCCCGTTGACCATCGTCAGCAGGCCGACGTTGAGGCCGTTGATGGCGCGGGACGGTGTGATCGCGGTGTTGCCATTGGCCAGTTGCGACAGCGTCAGGATGTTGCTGGCGCCGGTGCCGAAGTTGGTGCCGCCTATCAGCCCGGCCTTGTCGCCCTTTTTGCCCAGCAGGCCCTGCCACTGGAAGCCCAGCTCGGCGGCCTTGGTGGCGTCCATCTCGACGATCATCGATTCGACGAAGACCTGCGCGCGGCGGCCGTCGAGCTGGTCGATCACGCTGCGGATCTGCCGATACAGCGGCTCGGCGGCGGTGATCACCAGCGAGTTGGTGGCCGGGTCGGCCTGGATGAAGCCGCCGGTCGACGGCTGCGCCGATTGCGCCAGCGGCGTGGTGGCCACCGTGGCCGCGCCGGTGGCTCCGGGCGCGGTGCTGCCCAGGCCGGTGGTCTGGGCGCCGAAACCGCCGCCGCTGCTGCCGCCACCACTGCCGCCGCCGCCAAAGGCCGCGCGCAGCACCGCGGCCAGCTTGGTGGCGTCGGCGTTTTTCAGGTAGACGACATGGATCAGCCCGGCCGGGCCGCCGACGCCGGGGCGGTCGAGCCGCTCGACCAGGCTGCGGATGCCGGCCAGCCGGGTCGGGTTGGCGGCGCGGATGATCAGCGTGTTGCTGCGCGCATCGGCCATCACCGACAGGCCGCCGCCGCCCGACGGCATGCCGGGCACCGCGGCACCTGCGCTGCCGTCGCCCAGGCGCTGCACCAGCACCGCCAGGTCGCTGGCGATGGCGTGCTTGAGCGGCACGATTTCGATGTCGGTGGCCGCCGGCTGGTCGAGCGCGGCGATGATCTTGGCGATGCGTGCCAGGTTGTCGGCGTAGTCGGTGACCACCAGCGTCGAATTGCCGGGGTTGGCGTTGATGGTGTTGTTGGGGCTGATCAGCGGGCGCAGCACCGCCACCAGGTTGTTGGGGTTTTCGTGGCTGAGCTTGAAGATCTGGGTGATGACCTGGTCGCCTCGCTGCTTGACCGGCCCCACCGACACCGTGCCGGCCTGCAGCTTGGCATCGGCCTCGGGCACCACCTTCAGCAGGCCGGCGTTGTCGACCACCGTGAAGCCCAGGCCGCGCAGCGCAGCCAGGTACTGCAGGTAGGCCTCGCGCACCGGCATCGGCTGCTCGCTGTAGAGGGTGATCACGCCCTTGACCCGCGGGTCGACCAGGATCTGGCGGTCGGTCATCGCGGCCATCGCGCGGCTGACCGCCTCGATGTCGGCGTTGACGAAGTTCAGCGTCACCGGCGTGCCGGCCCCGAGGCCGCCGCTGCGCCGTGCCGAACCTGGGCTGGGGCTCTGGCCGTCCTGGGCCTGCAGCGGCATCTGCGGCAGCAGCAGCAGGGCCAACGCCAGACTGGCCAGACAATGCGTCGGCCTGGCCAGCGAGGGCGACAGCAGGTACAACCGCTGCCGCTGGAGGGACGGTCGGCGGTGCCGGGGCGGTGGCGGGGTCATGAGGGTCATCCGATCGAAATGACGGACAGCGCGCCCTGGCGCCGGCCGATGATGTTGAGCAGGTTCGACAGCGCCGGGGCTTGCGCCTCGGCGGCGCGGGCCTCGCCGCGAAAGCGCAGCTTGGCGCCGGTCCATTGGCCGCTGCCGCTGAGCTGCAGCGCGCCGGCCAGGGTGTCCAGCCGCAGCGTGGCGGCCTCGCCGCCGGCGCCGGGGCCTTGCAGCTGCAGCCGGTAGCTGCCCAAATGCGGCAACGACGACAGGCGTGACGAGGCGTCCAGCAAGTCCAGTGTCAGCGCGCCGTCGAGCCGCCAGCGGCCTTGCACCGATTGCAGCACCAGGCCCGGGCTGGCGAGCTGCAGCACGCCGCCCAGCTGCAGCGTGTTCCAAGGCGTGCCCAGCCCGGCCAGCCAGGCCGCCGGCCAATGGCCCAGGGTGCCCGACGCGGCGCCGGAGCTGGCGCCGAGGCCCCCGCCAGCACCTGTCGCGACGACGCCCGCAGCCGCTGCAGCGCCGGCCGGTGCGCCCATCGGTCCGCCTGCCGCGGGCGGGCCTGCCAGCACCAGCGTGTAGCCGCCCCAATGCGGCTGCAGCTGCAGCCGCAGGTCGCCCTCCAGGCAGCAGGGCTGCGTGGCGGTGAGCTGCAGGCCGCGCCAGTCGGGCCGAATCCGCCATTGCAGACGGCCGGGCAGCACCGACGCATCGCGGCTGCCGGCGCC
>JBBQVF010000154.1:0-7480 GCA_038211805.1 Burkholderiales bacterium
GCCGGGCGCGATGTCGGGCAGCTTCTGCGCGATCGCCGCCAGCGTGGCGCCCGACGAGATGCCGACCAGCAGGCCCTCTTCGCGCGCCGAGCGCCGCGCCATTTCCTTCGCGGCCTCGGCCTCGACCTGGATCACGCCGTCGAGCAGATCGACCTGCAGATTCTTCGGGATGAAGCCGGCGCCGATGCCTTGAATCGGGTGCGGGCTCGGCTTGCCGCCGCTGATGACCGGCGATGCGCTCGGCTCGACCGCGAACACCTGGAGCTTCGGCCACATCTTCTTCAGCGCCTGCGCGCAGCCGGTGAGGTGGCCGCCGGTGCCCACGCCGGTGATCAGCGCGTCGATGCCGCTCGGGAAGTCGGCAGCGATTTCTTGCGCTGTGGTGCGCACGTGCACGTCGATGTTCGCGGGGTTCTCGAACTGCTGCGGCATCCACCCGTCCGGCGTGGCCGCGAGCAGCTCGGTGGCACGCGCGATCGAGCCGTTCATGCCCTTCTCGCGCGGCGTGAGCTCGAACTTCGCGCCGTACGCCAGCATCAGTCGGCGGCGCTCGATGCTCATGCTGTCGGGCATCACCAGCACCAGCTTGTAGCCCTTCCCCGCCGCCACCATGGCCAGGCCGATGCCGGTGTTGCCCGAGGTCGGCTCGATGATGGTGCCGCCGGGCTGCAGCGCGCCCGAGGCCTCGGCCGCCTCGACCATGGCCAGCGCGATGCGGTCCTTGATCGAGCCGCCGGGGTTGCTGCGTTCGCTCTTGATCCATACCTGCGCCGAGCTTGAAACCCCTGCAAACAGGCGGTTCATGCGGATGTGGGGCGTGTGGCCGATGGTGGCCAGGACGTTGTCGGCTTTCATGGGGATCTCCTTGTGAGGGGCGGGCTGGATGCCAGCCGCGATAATCGCACGGTGAAGCAAGCCAGACCGCCGCTGGGGCAAGCGCCGAAAGGTGGCCCTGGAGGAAGGTCCGGACTGCACAGAGCGGCGTAGCAGTTAACGGCTGTCCACCGTGAGGTGAGGATCAGAGCAACAGAGACGAGTCGAGGTGGTTGCCCATCCCGGGTGTTCTGTGAGGCACCGGCGCAAGCCGGTGGCCGGATGGCGCAAGCCAGCCGGTTCGAGCGCAAGCTCGAAACCGAACAGCCACCCGAGGTGGGACGCGCTGACGCGCGGCGCACCTCGGGTGAAACGGGCAATCTCTACGCGCAGCAACACCGAATAGGCATACGTTGATCCGGCTCGGGGAGTGTGCGGGTAGGTGGCATCGAGCCGGGCAGGCGACTCCCGGCCCAGAGGAATGGCGGTCACGGCACTCAGGCCCCGCAAGGGGTTGGGGTGCTGCACAGAATCCGGCCTATCGGCTCGCTTCACACTAATCACAGCGGCAGGCCTTGCGGGGCCTGCCGCTTCATGTTCTGAACGGGCTCGATGAATCCCCAAGCACAACAACTCTGGCGCCACCCGCGCTGGGCGCTGGCCGCCTTGCTGGCCTGCCTGGGCTCGCTGGGGCCGTTTTCGATCGACACCTACCTGCCGGCGTTCTCGGGCATCGCCCAGTCGCTGGGCGCCACGCCTGCACAGATGCAGCAGACGCTGTCGGCTTACCTGTTCGGCTTCGCGGTGATGAATCTCTTCCACGGCGCGCTGTCCGACAGCTTCGGCCGCCGGCCGGTGGTGCTGACCGGGCTGGCGCTGTTCACGCTGGCCTCGCTGGGCTGCGCGCTCAGCGAGACGATCGGCCAGCTGATCACCTTCCGCGCGCTGCAGGGCATGTCGGCGGGCGCCGGCGTGGTGGTGTCGCGCGCCATCATCCGCGACATGTTCCCGCCTGAAGAAGCGCAGCGGGTGATGTCGCAGGTGACGATCTTTTTCGGCGTGGCGCCGGCCATCGCACCGGTGATGGGCGGGTTTCTGTTCGTGCACCTGGGCTGGCACTCGATCTTCTGGCTGCTGGTGGCGATCGGCTTCCTGCTGTTCGTGCTGATGGCCCGCGGCCTGCCCGAGAGCCTGCAGGTCGAGGCGCGGCAGCCGTTCGCCTTCAAGCCGCTGATGCAGGCCTACGCCGGCCTGGTGCGCAACCCGCGTTTCATGCTGCTGGTGTTGGCCAGCGGCGTGCCGTTCAATGGCATGTTCCTGTATGTGTTGTCGGCGCCCGAGTGGCTGGGCACCCACCTGGGCCTGGGGCCGACCCAGTTCTTCTGGTTTTTCGGGCTGACCATCGCCGGCATCATGATCGGCGCCTACTTCAGCGGCCGCCTGGCCGGGCGCATGCCGCCGCGGCGGCAGATCCGCATCGGTTTCTCGATCATGGGCGTGGTCTCGATCGTCAACGTGGTGCTCAACGGGCTGCTGCCGCCGCACCCGGCCTGGGCGATGCTGCCGGTGGCGTTTTTCGCCTTCGGCTGGGCACTGATGGTGCCGGTGGTCACGCTGATGGTGCTGGACATGGCGCCCGACCGGCGCGGCATGGCGTCGTCGCTGCAGGCCTGCGTGGGCAGCGCGGCCAACGCCCTGGTGGCCGGCGTGGTGGCGCCGCTGGTGATGCACTCGACGGTGGCGCTGGCGGTGGCGTCGATGGCGCTGATGGCGGTCGGGTTGGTGGCCTGGCGCTGGCTCAAGCGCCTGCCGGCTTGACCGGCCCGGCGGCCGCCAAGCGCTCAAGATCGCCGGCGGCAGGCCGATAGGGCAGTGAAGGGGGTGTGCCTGCCGGCCACCCCGACCCTGCCGTGAGTACCGCAGCCATGAAAACCGCCGCCATGAAAACCGCCCACCCCTGCCGCACCGCCGCCCGCCTGGTCGGTGGCATGTTGACGTGCTCGGCCGCTGCTGCGCTGCTGGTCATCGGATCGCCAGCGCAGGCTTCCGACGCCGCCGTCGCGCCCGCGGCAGTGGCCAAGGCCGCCGCCAAAACGCCGGCCAAGGTCGGGCCGGGCGCAGCGGGTGCCGGGTCGGCTGCGCCGGCGGCCCAGGCGGCCGATCCGATGGACACCTTGCGCGAAAAGCTGGCCAGCAAGCTGGGCGCGGCCAAGGTGCCCGAGTCGCCCACGCCCTACGTGGTGCGGGTGGTGTCCAAGGCCGGCGAGCCGGCCCTCGGCAGCGCAGCGGCACAGGTGGCCGCCAAGGCGCCGGCGCACGGCGCCACGTCGGCCAAGGTGGCCAGGCTGCGTAGCGACAAGGCGGCTGCCGGCCACGCCGCCAACGCCCATGCAGCGCACTGGAGCTACGGCGGCGACGGCGGCCCCGAGGCCTGGGGCCAGCTCAAACCTGAATTCGCCACCTGCGCGACCGGCAGCCGGCAAAGCCCGATCGACATCCGCAGCGGCGTCAAGGTCGACCTGGAGCCGATCCAGTTCGACTACCGGCCCACCGGCTTCAGCGTGGTCGACAACGGCCACACCATCCAGGTCAACCTGGGCGGTGGCAACTCGATCGAGGTGCAGGGCCGCCGCTTCGAGCTGCTGCAGTTCCACTTTCACCGCCCGTCGGAAGAGCGCGTCAACGGTCGCCAGTTCGACATGGTGGCCCACCTGGTGCACAAGGACCTGGAGGGCCGGCTGGCCGTGGTGGCCGTGCTGCTCGACCGCGGCAGCGCACAGCCGCTGGTGCAGACGATCTGGAACAACCTGCCGCTTGAAAAAGGCACTGAACAAGTGGTGCGCACCGAGCTCGACATGAACCATCTGCTGCCCGCCGATCGCCGCTATTTCACCTACATGGGCTCGCTGACCACGCCGCCGTGCAGCGAGGGCGTGTTGTGGATGGTGTTGCAGCAACCGATGCCGGTGGCGCCCGAGCAGGTCAACGTGTTCTCGCGGCTCTACCCGATGAACGCGCGGCCGATCCAGCAGGCCAGCGGTCGGCTGATCAAGCAGTCGAACTGACGGCGCGGCGGGCCGGGGCGCCATGGCGCCGCCCCCGCCGTCGGCAGCGCCCCTCGTGCCTGGTGACATTCGTCACGAATCAGCCGCGCGCCCGCTACCGGCCGGCTGAGCTGGGCTGCTGCGCCGTTGAATGTCCAGTGCTAAACCAAGGCTTTCACAAGCCCTCGCAAGTCCCTATTTCATAAGTGTTTTTAGGTTTCCTGACGCTTGAAGGAAAGCCGGTAAGTAGTTGATTTGATTGATTTTTCCAGCGCTTTTCTGGATTCGCACCAATTTCTACGCTAAAGTGGAGATTCGTGGGATTTGGTGGGGCAAAGTGGCTGGAATCGTCTTTCAAGGAACCTCAGCGTTGACGCTGGACGGCAAGGGGCGGATCACCGTCCCGGCCCGCCATCGTGATGCGCTGGCCGCCTTGGCTGCCAACCAGATCACCATCACCCAGCATCCGGTGGGCTGTCTGCTGGTGTTTCCGCGCCCGGCCTGGGAGGGCTTTCGCAGCCAGTTGCTGGGCCTGCCGATGGAAGCCGACGGCTGGCGCCGCTTCTTCGTCGGCAGCGCGGTCGATGTCGAGGTCGATTCAGCGGCCCGCGTGCTGGTGCCGCCCGAGTTGCGGGCGATGGCCGAATTGGACAAAGACGTGTTGTTGCTGGGCATGGGCCAGCGGCTGGAGTTGTGGGACGCCGCCAAGTACGCCGCGCACCAGGCGCAGGTGAAGGCCGGGCCGATGCCCGACGCCATCAAGAGCTTTGTCTTCTGATGTCCACCCCGGCTGCCTTGCAGCACACCACGGTCCTGCTGGTCGAGGCGGTCGATGCGGTTGTCCATCGGCCCGACGGCCTGTACGTGGACGGCACCTTCGGCCGCGGCGGCCACAGCCGCGCGCTGCTGGCGCGGCTGTCGCCCGCCGGCCGGCTGGTCGCCTTCGACAAAGACCCTGAGGCGGTGGCGGTGGGCCAGGCGCTGGCCGAAGAAGACCCGCGTTTTTCCATCGTCCACGAGAGCTTTGCCGACATGGCCGCCGCGCTGGCCGAACGCGGTGTCATGCAAGTCGATGGCGTGCTGCTCGACCTGGGCGTCAGCTCGCCGCAGATCGACAACCCGGCGCGGGGCTTCAGTTTCAGGTTCGATGCGCCGCTGGACATGCGCATGGACACCACGCGGGGCGACACCGCCGCGCAATTTTTGGCCAACGCGTCCGAGCGACGCATCGCAGAGGTGATTCGTGACTACGGCGAAGAACGGTTTGCTGTTCAGGTTGCAAAGGCGCTTGTTGCTCGCCGGGAAAGCGGGCAACCCGTCGCCACCACCCTCGAGCTGTCCAAAGTCGTGGCTGGTGCGGTCAAGACCCGCGAGCCGGGGCAAGACCCTGCCACGCGCACCTTTCAGGCTCTTCGGATTCTCGTCAATGGCGAACTCACGGAGCTGGAACAAGGGCTGAGCGCCGCGCTGGCGCTGCTGGCGCCGGGCGGCCGGCTGGCGGCGATCAGCTTCCATTCGCTCGAAGACCGCATCGTCAAGACCTTCATCGCGCGCGAAAGCAAGGAAGTCGTCGACCGCCATTCGCCCAGCCTGTACGCCGCGCCCCAGGCGATGAAGCTGGTCGCGCTGGGCCGCCTGAAACCCGGCGTGGGCGAGGTGCGTGCCAACCCGCGCGCCCGCTCGGCCACGCTGCGGGTGGCCGAGCGCACCGAGGTGGCACTGTGACGAAATTCAACCTGCTGCTGTTGTCGGCGGTGATCGCCAGCGCGTTGCTGCTGGTGAGCACGGCCTACGACGCGCGACGGCTGTTCACCGGCCTGCACCGCGCCGATCTGGAAGCCCTGCGCCTGCAGGGCGAGCAAAAGCGCCTGGAGGCCGAGCGCCAGCTGCAGGCCACCAACCTGCGGGTGGAGCGCACCGCGCGCGAGAAGCTGCGCATGGCCACCGCCACGCCGGCGGTCACGATGTATGAAGGCCGCGCTGCCGTGGCGCCGGCCGTGCCTGGGCTGCCGGCCGTCGCCGCGTCGGCGGCGCGGGTCAAGCCATGAAGAAGCTGCTCGCCACCACCACGGTTCGCGGCGTCAATTACGCCACCAGCCCGCTGCTGGCCAGCAAGATGCCCAACTGGCGCAGCCGCTTCATCGTCGCCGCGGTCGGGCTGGGCTTTGCCGGCTTGCTGGGCCGCGCCGCCTACATCCAGCTGATCGGGCCCGAGTTCTTCCAGCGCGAGGGTGAGAAGCGCTATGCCCACACGCTGGAGGTGCCCGCCACCCGCGGCCGCGTGCTCGACCGCAGCGGCCAGCTGCTGGCCACCAGCGTGCCGGTGCCCAGTGTCTGGGCGATCCCCAAGGACTTCCAGGCCTCGCTGGGCCAGCGCGCCCAGCTGGCCCAGCTGCTGGGCATGACCGGCGCCGAGCTCGAAGCCCGGCTGGGCACCGGCAGCCTCAATTTTGCGTGGATCAAGCGCCAGATCGACACCGAGGTCTGGACCCAGATCCAGACGCTGGGCATCAAGGGCCTGTACTCCAGCCGCGAGTACCGACGCCGCTACCCCGAGGGCGAATCGGCCGCGCACGTGGTCGGCTTCACCAACCTGGAGGACCAGGGCCAGGAAGGCATCGAGCTGGCCTTCCAGAAGCAATTGAAGGGCCACAACGGCTCGCGCGGTGTGGTGAAGGACCGGCTGGGCCGGGTGATCGAGGACATCGGTGCGCAGGTCGATCCGGCCGATGGCAGCGACATCGCGCTGTCGGTCGACGCCAAGGTGCAGTTCTTCGCTTACCAGCGGGTGCGCGACGCGGTGGCCGAGCACAAGGCCAAGGCCGGCAGCGTGGTCGTGCTCGACGTGCAATCCGGTGAGGTGCTGGCACTGGCCAACTACCCCAGCTACGACCCTGGCGAGCGCACCCGCCGCACCGGCGAGCAACTGCGCAACCGGGCGCTGACCGACATCTTCGAGCCCGGCTCGACGATGAAGCCGTTCATCATCGCCTGGGCGCTGGAGACCGGCCGCGTCAAGCCCGAGACGCCGATCAACACCTCGCCCGGCAGCGTGGTGGTCAGCGGCATCCCGATCCGGGACGCCCACCCGCACGGCATGCTGACGGTGCGCGAGGTGATCCAGAAGAGCAGCAACATCGGCACCGTGCGCATCGCCATGCAGATGCAGCCGCGCGAGCTCTGGGAGCTGTTCTCCAGCGTGGGCTACGGCCAGAAGCCGCAGATCAGCTTCCCCGGCGCCGTCACCGGCCGGCTGCGGCCGTACAAGACCTGGCGGCCGATCGAGCAGGCGACCATGAGCTACGGCTACGGGCTGTCGGCGTCGCTGCTGCAGATGGCCCATGCCTACACCACCTTTGCACGCGATGGCGAGGTGATCCCGATCACCATGGTCAAGCAGGAGCACACCGTGGCCGGCCTGCGCGTGCTGTCGCCCGAGACCGCGCGCGAGATCCGCACCATGCTGCAGATGGCCGCCGGCCCGGGCGGCACCGGCCAGCTGGCGCAGACCATCGGTTACTCGGTGGGCGGCAAGAGCGGCACCGCGCACAAGCAGGAGGGCAAGGGCTACGCCAGCAACAAGTACCGCTCGTGGTTCGTCGGCCTGGCGCCGATCGCCAACC
>JBBQVF010000155.1:0-7450 GCA_038211805.1 Burkholderiales bacterium
TTGGGCCGCCGGCCAAAGCCCGGCCCACCACCCCAAGCCCCCCAGGCCCACCAGCCCAACCAGCCCCACCCGCCCCACCAGCCCGACCAGCCCCACCGACGCCCCAGCCAGGCCGCCCGCCATCCAGCGGCGCCGGCCGGATCGACCGGCCGCCGGGGCCGGCGCCGGATCGAGCAGCGGCCGCAGCGCGCCGACCAGGCGGTCCAGATCGGCCGCGAACCGGCTGTTGTCGAGGGCCAGTGCGTTGCGCCCGGTCAAGGCCTGCAACGACGCCGGCAGCTGCGCCGGGCCGGGCATCGGCGTGCCGTCCAGCAGCAGCGGGATCACCTGCATGCCGCCAGCCAGCGCCGCGGCCACCTCGCGCTGCACCGGGTCGGCAGGGTCGTGGATGCGGGCGGCCCGGCCGTCACGCGCGCCCTGCCAGCGCTGGCCGATCAGCACCAGCAGCACCCGCGAACTGCCCACCGCCTGTTGGATGACCGCGTCGAACGGCTGGCCGGCGGCAATGTCGTCGACGTCGATGAACACCCGCTCGGGCCCGAACTGGCGGCCCAGTGCGTCGCCGATGGCCCGGGCGTAGCCGGCGGCGTCGTCGCGGCGGTAGCTGATGAAGACTTGCGGCGTGGGCATGGCGGGCAGGTCGGCGGCAACGGCGCAGGATAGCGCCAGGGCCTGCAACTTCGTCGATTTCGACGATGGCCGACGGCCCTGGCCGGGCTTAGCGTGCTGCTCTCGTTCAACCAGCCAACCTTTCCGCCATGAAACTGGATTCCTCGATCTCGGCCGTCATCACCGGAGGTGCCTCGGGCCTGGGCGCTGCCACCGCACGGCGGTTGGCCGCCGCCGGCGTCAAGGTGGCGCTGTTCGACCTCAACAGCGAAGCCGGCGAGAAGCTGGCGGCCGAACTGGGCGGCGTGTTCTGCAAGGTCGACGTCACCAGCGAGGAGCAGGTCGACGCCGGCTTCGCCAAGGCGCGTGCGGCGATCGGCCAGGAGCGCATCCTGGTCAACTGCGCCGGCACCGGCAACGCCATCAAGACCGCCAGCCGCGACAAGGCGACCGGCGAGATCCGGGCGTTTCCGACCGCCAACTTCGAACGCATCATCCAGATCAACCTGATCGGCACCTTTCGCTGCATCGCCAAGAGCGCGGCCGGCATGCTGAGCCTGCCGGCGCTGGCCGGCGGCGAGCGCGGCGCCATCGTCAACACCGCCAGCGTGGCGGCCCAGGACGGCCAGATCGGCCAGGCCAGCTACGCCGCCAGCAAGGCCGGCGTGGTCGGCATGACGCTGCCGATCGCCCGCGATCTGATGGGCGAGGGCATCCGCGTCAACACGATCCTGCCGGGCCTGTTCAACACCCCGTTGTTGCAGGGCGCGCCCGAGAAGGTCAAGGAGGCGCTGGCCGCGTCGGTGCCGTTCCCCAAGCGCCTGGGCGACCCGGACGAATACGCCGCGCTGGCCGAGTTCATGGTCACCAACGGCTACTTCAACGGCGAGAGCGTGCGCCTGGACGGCGCGATCCGCATGGCCCCTCGCTGAGCGGGGCACTCGCGAAGGGAATCGCGAAAGCATTCGCGAAGGCGCTGCCGGCGGTTCGGCGGCAAGCCCTTGAGCCACCGGCTGCGCTCGAGCGAGGGCGCCTGGCTGGCGCGTTAGAGTGCGGTGCCGCAGCGCCAAGCTGCGCGCCGCAACCATGTTCGACCGACCGCTTCAATCGCTGATCGACCCCCTGCTCCAGGGCGGCGCCCGCGCCCTGGTGCGTTGCGGCGTGCGCGCCGACACCGTGACATGGGTCGGTTTCGGCCTGGGGCTGGGCGGCGCGGCAGCGATCGCAGCGCAGCGGCCTGGCCTGGGCCTGGCGCTGATCCTGGCCAGCCGCCTGGCCGATGGTCTGGACGGCGCCGTGGCCCGCCTGACCCGGCCGACCGACCGCGGCGCTTTTCTCGACATCACGCTGGATTTCCTGTTCTACGCCAGCGTCCCGATGGCGTTTGCGCTGGCCGACCCGGCTGCCCATGCGCTGGCCGCGGCCGTGCTGTTGGCGGCCTTTGTCGGCACTGGCAGCAGTTTCCTGGCGTTTGCGGTGCTGGCCGAGCGCCGCGGCCTGACCAGCCTGGCCTACCCGCGCAAGGGCCTTTATTACCTGGGCGGCTTGACCGAGGCCGGCGAGACCCTGGCCTGTTTTGCCGCGATGTGCCTGTGGCCGGCGGCGTTCGCGCCGCTGGCGCTGGGCTTCGCAGCGCTGTGCGGCCTGACCTTGCTGACCCGGCTGCACGCCGGTTGGCACTTGCTGGGAGACACGGCATGACAAATCCTGCCGGAGGCAGGGCCCAGACGCGGCGTCGGTGGCTGCTGGGCCTGCAACTGGGCGTGATGCTTTTTTTGCCGACGGCGCTGGTGCGGGCCGACGGGCCGCTGCTGGTCCAGCCCGCCGGGGCGCTGGGCCTGCCCGCCGCACCCTGGCACGTGGTGGGCCTGCCGCAGCAGAGCAAACCCTTCACGCAGTTTTCGGTGGTCACGCTCGACGGCCAACGGGCGCTTCGGGTGGCGACCGATCGGTCCTACGGCAATCTGGTGCACCCGCTGCTCGAAGGCACGGGCCAACACCGTTTGACCTGGCGCTGGCGGGTGGACGAGCCGTTGGCCGGCACCGACCTGCGCAAGAAGGAGGGTGACGACACGCCCATCAAGGTGTGCGCGCTGTTCGAGCTGGCGAGCTCGGCGGTGCCCTTCGTCGAGCGCCAGGTCTTGCGCATCGCCCGTCTGCGCAGCGGCGAGACCTTGCCGTCCGCCAGCGTCTGCTATGTCTGGGATGCGCACCTGCCACCCGGCACGGTGCTGGTCAATGCCTTCACCCGGCGCATCCGCTACATCGTGCTGCGCGGCCCCGAGGCGCCGCTGCACACCTGGATGAGCGAGCAGCGCGACGTCTGGGCCGACGTGCTGAAGGTGTTTGCCGACGAAGCCGAGGCCGTGCCACCGCTGGTGGGCGTGGCCATCGGCGCCGATGCCGACAACACCCAGGGCCACAGCGTCGCCCACGTCGGGACGATCACGCTGGATTGACCGCGCGGCCAGCGCAAGGCGATGGCCTTGGGGGCCGCTCAAGTCAACGCCGGGCCGCCCCAAGTTGACTTGCTCCCCCTCGGGGGGACGGCCAGCGCAAGGCGATGGCCTTGGGGGCCATCAGTGCCCAGTGACCACCACCGGCACTTCCATCGCCGGCGGGGTGTTGCGGCTGCGGCCACAGCGCACGATGCCGTCGATCATCACCATGCCCACGCCGGGAATGTCGCCGAGTTGCACGCTTTCCAGCAAGGTGCGGCCGGCGGTGTGCTGGGCGCGGTCCATGAAGACGAAATCGGCATCGCGGCCGACTTCGATCAAGCCGCAATTCAGCTTGCGCAAGCGCGCGGTGTTGCCGGTGGCGAAGCAGAACACCAGCTCTGCAGGCAGGTTGCCCAGACTCGACAGCAAGGCCACCAGCCGCAGCATGCCCAGCGGCTGCACGCCCGAGCCGGCCGGCCCGTCGGTGCCCAGGATCACCCGGTGCGGGCACTTCAGCTGCATGGCGGCCTGTGCGGCGGCAATCGCCACCCGCTCGTTGCCGTTGTGCACGATCTCGATCGCCCGCGGGCTTTTTTCGCAGAGGTCGCAGACATCGCGCTCGGGCAGGCTGGTGTGGCCGCCGTTGATGTGGCCGATGACGTCGGCGTCAGCTTCCAGCACCACGTCCTTGTCGATCAGGCCCGAGCCGGGGATGCTGGGCCCGCCGGTGTGGATGGTGCTCTGGATGCCGTGCTGGCGCGCCCAGGCCACCATCTGCTTGGCCTCGTAGCCGGCTTTCACCGAGCCCAGGCCGACCTCGCCCAGCAGCGTGACGCCGGCGGCGGCCAGGTCGGCGAAGTCGCTCTCGACCATGCCCTTCTCGATGATCGGCGCGCCGGCCAGCACCTTGACGCCGCCGGGGCGGAAGTTGTCGAACGCGCGCTGCGCGGTGATGGCCAGCGCCTTCAGGCCGACGATGTCCTTGGGCCGGCCGGGCAGGTGCACTTCGCCGGCGCTGATCATGGTGGTGACGCCGCCGTTCATCGTGCTGTCGATCCAGCCGATCTGGTTCTGCCGCGGTGTCCAGTCGCCGAACACCGGGTGCACATGGCTGTCGATCAGGCCGGGGGCGACGCAGGTTTGCCGCACGTCGATCAGCGTGGTGGGCTGCGCGGTGTCGCAATCATTCTCGCGGCCGACCTGGGTGATGACGCCGTCGACCACCACGATCGTGTCGGCGTCCAGGATCGGCCGTTCCAGGTCGCCCGACAGCAGCAGCCCGATGTTGCGGATGACCACCTTGCCTGATTTGCCGCCTGCTGCCACGTCTGCCATGTCTTGTGCTCCCGTTGGGATCGTTCGGTGAATGGGGTCTGATGAGGGCCGGAGAAAGCGGCGGGCCTGCTCAGGCCGGCGCGGGCACCGCGCTCGCCGTGCGCCGCACCGCGTCGACGACAAAGGCCTGCCAGTGCGCCAGCGCCTCGGGTGCCTCCAGGTTCTCGCCCAGAAACGACGACAGCGTGAAGCGGTTGCTGAGGTAGAAGTAAGCCATCGACGCGATCATCAGGTACAGGTCGCGGGCATTCAGGTCGACGCGAAATAGCCCCTGTTCAATGCCGCTCTGCAACACCTGGTCGGTGATGGCCAGCGCGGGTGACGAGAACTCGCGGGCCCGGGCGCTCTTGCCGATGTGCTTGCCGCGCAGCAGGTTCTCGGTGTTGAGCAGGGTGATGAACTCGGGGTTCTTCTGGTAGTAGCCCCAGACGAAGCGGATCACCTCGTCCAGCGCCAGCAGCGGCTGGGCGAAGTCCAGCACCAAGGCGTGTTCGGCCTCGTTGAAGCGGCGGTAAGCGTCCTCGATCACCGCGATGAACAACGCCTCTTTCGAACCGAAGTAGTAATAGATCATCCGGTCGTGCGACTTCGCCGCCTTGGAGATCTGTTCGATGCGCCCGCCCGCGAATCCGTGCCGCGCAAACACCCGGGTGGCAGCGCGCAGGATGGCGTCGCGAGTGGCCTGGGCGGCCAGTTCACGAACGCCGGGTTTGCGCCCGACGCTGGCGGCTGCCGGCTTGGCTTTCCGGGGCGCGGTGCCGGCCATGCAGCGCTGCGCCTACTGCTCGACGAAAGCCCGCTCGACGACGAAATCGCCCGGCGTGGAGGTGTTGCCTTCCTTGAAGCGGCGCAGCTCCAGCATCAGCTTCAGGTCCTTCAGCAGGCCGGGGCTGCCGCAGATCATCACCCGGTCTTCCTCGGGGTTGAGGGCCGGCACGCCGAGGTCGGTGAACAACTTGCCCGAGACGATCAGGTCGGTGATGCGACCGCTGTTGCGGTAAGCCTCGCGGGTGACGGTGGGGTAGTAGCGCAGCTGCTCGCTGACCATCTCGCCCAGAAACTCGTGCCGGGGCAGCTCTTGCGTGATGTAGTCGTGGTAGGCCAGCTCGGCCACTTCGCGCACGCCGTGCACCAGCACCACCTGCTCGAACCGCTCGTAGGTGGCCGGGTCGCGGATGATGCTCATGAAGGGTGCCAGCCCGGTGCCGCTGCTCATCATGTAGAGGCGCTTGCCCGGCAACAGGTAGTCGATCACCAGGGTGCCGGTCGGCTTGTTGCCGACGATGATGCTGTCACCCGGCTGGATGTGCTGCAGCCGGCTGGTCAGCGGGCCGTCGGGCACCTTGATGCTGAGGAATTCCAGGTGCTCTTCGTAGTTGGCACTGACCACGCTGTAGGCGCGCAGCAGCGGCTTGTTGTTGACCCGCAGGCCGATCATCGTGAAATGACCATTGAGGAAGCGCAACGAGGTGCCGCGCGTGGTCTTGAAGGAGAACAGGCGGTCGGTCCAGTGGTGGACGCTGGTGACCGTTTCTTCGTTGAAGGCGCTCATGATCGATGGGTCGATTGGATTGCAGGAAGCAGCCGGTGTTCGTCGTCGTGCAGACCCCTGCGCGCGGGCCCGCCCCAAGACCGCGCCAGACGCAAACCCTTGCGCGCACCAGCCCTCGAATGTAGCATCGGCAACAACTTCATTCAGCAGGCACTACATGAAAGCCCAACCCGCCAAGCCGGCTTGCATTGTGCCCCAGGGTGCGGGTTCTCCCGGGTCTGCCGGGGTCGACCAGCCGTCAGCGGGGGTGCAGGGTGGCTGAACACGAGCACACCATGACCGATGGCCTGGGTGAGGGCCTGCCGCGGGTCGGCGCTGGTCATTCGGTGCAGCCCGATTGGCTGGCGATGCCGCGCAACGAGCGGCTGGCCGCGAACAAGATCGAGTGCAATGCCTGCCCGGTGCTGTGCCAGATCAGCGACGGCAAGGCCGGTGCCTGCGACCGCTATGCCAACCAGGGCGGCACGCTGGTGCGGCTGGATCCGGTGCTGCTGGTGCGCCAGCGCATGGCTGCTGCTGATGGCGTGGCGGAGGGTGAGGGTCAAGGTGAAGGCGAGGGTCAAGCTGAGGCGCACGGCGCGGGAGAACTGGTGCCGTTTGCGGCCGAAGGTTCCCCGCCCTTGCCGCTGCTGGCCGGCGAGCCCGCGGTCTTCGTCACCGCGGTGGGCGCGTCCACCACCTACCCCGACTACAAGCCGGCGCCGTTCATCGTGTCGTCGCAGGCCGACGGCGTCGACATGGTCACGGTGGTCACCGAGGGCATTTTCAGCTATTGCAGCCTGAAGGTGAAGATCGACACCGACCGCTGGCTGGGCCCCGAGCAGGCCAACGTGCGCTGCCAGGGCGAGGTGGTGGGCCATGTCACCACGGCCGAGTACGGCTCGCAGATGCTCAGCCTGGGCGGTGTGCATCACATCACCGGCGGCAGCAAAAAAGAAGGCCGCGTCACGGTCGACATGATGCAGCGCCTGGGCAACCAGCAGGCCGTCGACCTCAGCATCGACGGTGGCGCCCAGGTGCTGGTGCAGGCCGGGCGGGCGCCGGTGGTCAACGGCGTGCCCGAATCACGCATGCGGGTGGGCTGCGGCTCGGCCACGGTGGGCATCTTCGCGCAGCAGTTCGTCGGCCTGGCCGACGAGGTGGTGGTGGTCGACGACCACATCACCGGCGTGCTGACCGAGCACCAGGCCGGGCGTTGTCTGGCGATGCGGCCCTCGGGGTTGAAGATCCGCGGCCGCAAGAGCACGCCCGGCCGCTACTTCCAGGTGGCCAACCCCGGCACCGGCTGGGGCGGCACCGACCTCTTCGATCCGTTGGCCATCCTGGAGCCCTGGGACGCCGGCCAGGGCTGGCCGGGCCAGCGCCTGCTGATGGTCAGCACCACCGGCGAGCACGCCGCCTGGTTCGTGCTGGACGAGGCCTTGCAGCCGCAGCCGGCGGCGATGCCGGCGGCGGTGCAGCGCATCGTCGACCGGATCGGCGAGAACTGCGAGCCGTCGCTGTGCACGGTGCT
>JBBQVF010000156.1:0-7431 GCA_038211805.1 Burkholderiales bacterium
AGATGGCACCGAAAATCGCCCTGGCCCTTCGGGTTGAAGATGGAAATGGGCTGATCCGTCGTTGCCAATGCGCGCCATGCCGCCAGGCATGGCTGTGCTTGTCGCCTAGGCTGAGCCCATTTCCAGCTTCAACGCAGACCCGTCCCCAAGCCCGACAGCCTCCGAGGAGGCTCGCGCGACCCGGACGCCCCGGCCCGGCGCCGCCGTTTCAGGGCTGTTCGCCCGGTTTGCGCTGTTCGCGCCGACGGCCCAGGTGCTGCAGTTCGCTGGCCAGCATGCGCTCGCGCAGGCCGTCGCCGCGCAGGGCCAGCAGGGTCACAGCGCCGTGGATGGCCAGCCCCAGGCCCCAGCCCAGCAGTGGCGCCAGGTGCCAGCGCGGGCCGCCGCCCAGCAGGTTGACCCCCAGCAGTGCGATGTTGACCAGGGCGTAGACCAGCGCGTGGATGTAGAGGCCGGTCTTGATCTTCACGCGTCGGCGGGCTTGTTGCATCAGGTCTTGGTCGGTCATGAAGGGTCTCCAGAGTGGGCAACTGGGGGTGGGGCTGGGCGGCTGGGTGGCCGGGTGGCTGGGTGGCTGGTCGGCTGGGGCGCGGTTCTACACCATGCCCAGGCCGTGGTGCCACAGCAATTGGCCGAGAAAGCGGCTGGGCAGCAGCGTGAACACGCCGGCCAGTACGCAGGCACCGATGTAGAGGCCGCGCATCGTCTTGCGGTGGCCGGCGACGTCGCCGCGGCGGATCAGCCAGATGCCGCGCGGCAGCATCACCGCCACCAGCACGGTGAAGGCGTGGATCGGCGTGAAGCCGGCCAGGTTGGGCAACTGGTAGTCGCGGATGAAGCCGCTGGCCAGTGCGGTGCTGGCCATCAGCACCACCCAGGCCCGGCCCAGCGCGCGGTGGCTGCCGTCGCCCTTGCGCCGCGCCAGCACCACGCCGCCCAGCAGCAGCGCCGCGAACGCGGTGATGAGGTGGAAGAACACCAGCGGGTGCTGGTGTAGCAGGCGGGTCAATTCGGTGAGCATGGCGCCACGTTAGGGGCGGCGCGCCGGGCCGTCCTGCCGCGGTCGATGGAACGACGACCCGGGCGACCAAGCGGTGGCGGCAGGGCGCCAGATGCGACCCTGGCGGCACCGCGCGCTGCGCCCGGCGGCGCTACAGGGCTACATGCCCTTGAACAGGTGCGCGTACAGCCGGCTGGCGGTCAGCCGTTCCGGGCGGTCGCGCAGTTGCAGATAGACCTTGCCCGATTCGTCGCGCTGGGCGGTGGCGATCGCCGACGCCCGCACCACCAGGCCGCGGTGCACCTGCCAGAACTGCTGGCCGTCGAGCTGCGGCACCAGTTCGCGCAGCGACAGGCGGATCAGGTGCTCGCGATCGGCGGTGACCACCCGCAGGTACTTGTCGGCAGCCTCGAAGTACAGCACCTCGGCCACCGGCACCAGGTGCACGGTGTTGCCCACGCCGGCCTGGACCACGCCGAGCCGGGGCGGCGTCGGCGTTGCCGTCGTCACGCCGGTCGGCCCGGCCGCGCCCAGCAGCGCGCGCAGCTGGGCCAGGGTCTGCTGCAGTTGGGGATCGTCCAGGGCACCGGCCCAGCCGGCCGCCTTCGTCGCGCCCGTCGTGTCCGTCGTGCCTGTCGTGCCTGTCGTGCCCGTTGCGCCCGGACCGCCATCACCGCCAGCACCGCCATTCGCCGGGCGCCGGTCGGCCAGGCGGGCCTGTAGCCGGGCGACGCAGGCGGCCAGGCGCGGGCTGTCCACCGGCTTGACCAGGTAGTCGACCGCCTGGGCGTCGAAAGCGGCCAGCGCGTACTGGTCGTAGGCGGTGACGAAGACCAGCAGCGGGAACGGCGTGTGCTCGGGCCAATCCTCGGCCAGGGCCTGGGCGGCTTCCAGCCCACTGGCGCCGGGCATGCGGATGTCGAGAAAACACAGCTGCGGGCGCAGTGCCAGCGCCTGCGCGACGGCGCTGAGGCCGTCGCCCACGCTGGCGACGATCTGCAACTCGGGCCACAACCGGGCCAGGTCGGCCTGCAGCGCGGCGGCCAGCAGGGGTTCGTCTTCGGCGATCAGGGCGGTGGGCATGGACTGGGGGTGGTGGCTGGGTGGTTGGGAGGGCGGCTGGGGTGGTGCGTGGCTGGGTGGCTGTGCGGGTGACGCACTGGACAGGCCGCGGGCCGCTGCGCGAGGCTCGGTGCAAGACGGTCAGATCACGCGGCCGGCGTCGTGCCGGTGGCCAGCGGCAGCAGCAGTTCGGCCAGGGTGCCGCCTTCGTCGTCGGCCACCTCGGTCAGGCTGAATCGGGCGGCGCCGCCGTACAGCGCCTGCAGCCGCTCGGCGACATGGCTGGTGCCGTAGCGGCTGCGTTCGGCGGGGCTGCCCGGACGGTCGGTTGGTGCGGGCTCTGCGCTCGCTGGCGCCGGGCCGGAGGCCGAGGCCGCCAGCCCCACGCCGGTGTCGCGCACCGTCAGCCGCAGCTGCGCGCCCTGCAGGCGGGCCTGCACCTCGATGCGGCCACCGGCGACCTTGGGCTCGAGGCCGTGGCGGATGCAGTTTTCCACCAGCGGCTGCAGCAGCAGCGGCGGCACCGGCAGCTGGCGCAGCGCCTCGGGCAGGTGCAGCTGCACTTGCAGCCGCGGCCCCATGCGCATGGCCATCAGCGCCAGGTAGTCGTCGAGCATGCTGAATTCACTGGTCAGCGGGTGCAGGTCTTGCCGCGACGCACTTAGGGTGGCGCGCAGGTAGCCGATCAGCCGGTCGAGCATCGCCTGGGCGCGTGGCGGGTCGAGCGTGACCAGCACCCGCAGGTTGGCCAGGGTGTTGAACAGCATGTGCGGCTCCAGCTGCGACTGCAGCAGCCGCAACTGGCTCTCGGCCGCGGCGCCGCGGGCCGATTCGGCATTGGCCTGCTCCTGGCGCAGCCGTTCGGTGGCGTAGAAGTACCAGGTGGTGGCCACTGCGACGATCAGGCTGAGGACCAGGGCGGTGCGGTTCTGCAGCAGGCTGGGGGTGGTGAAGCCGGTGACGGCATCGCCGATTGCCGTGCCCAGGGTGTAGCCCACCACGGTGCCGCCGACGATGCACAGCGCCATCCAGCGCGGTCCGGGCCAGTAGGCGCGGCGGGCGTCGAGCGGGCGCTGCGGGTCGGTCAGCCGCATCGCCAGCAGCAGCCGGCCGCCGTCGATCAGGGCCCAGCAGCAGGTGCCGATCGCGGCCGAGTAGACCCAGGCCGTGAACAGGTTGCCGTGCCCGCCGCTGCTGATCAGCCAGATCAACAGCGCGATCCCAACGCAGAACAACTGGTTGCGCAGGCCCCGCAACATGAAGGCGCGCCAGGGGAAGAAGTGCGCGCTGTTGGCGGCGTCGGCGACCGCCGGTGCGGCCGCGTGGTGCGGCGGACCGGGCGGGCTGGGCGGCGTCGACGAAGTCACAGCGCACATTGTCGATGCGGGTCGTCCACAGGCACGACGCCGGCGCAGGCGGCCGGCGCAGTCAGCGTCAGCACCAGCGTGCCAGCCAGGGCCATGGCCAGCGTGGCGGTCCACGCCAGCCAGGCGATGGCGGGCAGCCGGCGGTACGGCGGTGCGGTGACGGGCCCCCCGCGCCGCGCCTGGGCGCTGACGGGGGCGATCGCGGCGGGCGGGGTTGGTGGCATGAAGGGCTCCGGCTGGGGGCTGCGGTGGTGGCGTGGCGCCAGTGTGCGCAGTTCCGCCCGGCGCCACAGCCCCGTTGCGACGGAATGCCGCCCGTTGTCGCCAAGTGCGGGCCGCCCGCGGTCACCAGCGGGGCGCGTCAGCAGCGCCGGTGCGCAGGGCCCGCCCGTCGCCATGCCGGCCCGTGCGACGCTGGTTGCAAGCGGTGGTCGGGGCTGACCGGCGCCTGCGGGTTCATGGGCGCAAGCCGAGCGCAGCGCGCTGACCTGATCCGACCCGACCTGCGCGGCTCGCGAAGAGCGCACGGTCGCCAGGCTCGCGAGCCCGCACAGGCTCGCTCTATCCGGGCTCAAGTGCTTGCCAGCCGGTAGGCCGGCAGATCCTTTGCCAGGCACTCGCGAGCCCGCAGGGGCTCGCTCGGTCCGGGCTCAAGTGCTTGCCGGCCGGTATGCCGGCAGATCCTTTGCCAGGCACTCGCGAGCCCGCAGGGGCTCGCTCGGTCCGGGCTCAGCGCCGGCGGCGGCTGTTGCTGCTGCTGCCGCCGAGGATCGAGCCGAGCACGCCGCGGATGATCTCGCGGCCCACCGTCGACCCCATCGTGCGCACGGCCGACGTGGCCGCCGCCTCGGCCAGCCCGGGCCGGCGGCCACCGCGCGGCCCGGTGCTGCCGAACAGCAGGTCCTTCAGGCCGCCGAACAGGCCGCCGTCGTCGTCGGCGGACGCGGTTGAGCCGGCGGTCGCGCCGCTGCCGGTGCCGACCCCGCCGCCAGCCGCCGCGTCGCGCCCGGCGTTGGTCGCCGCCGGGCCGCGCTGGCCGCCACCCTTCAACTTCTCATGCGCTGATTCGCGGTCGATCGTCTGCTCGTAGACGCCCGCCACCAGCGAGCCCTGGATCAGCGCCTGGCGCTGCGCCGCCGTGATCGGGCCGATCTGGCTGCCCGGCGGCAGCACGAACACCCGCTCGGTCGGGCAGGGCCTGCCTTTCTCGTCCAGGCAGCTGACCAGGGCTTCGCCCACGCCCAGTTCGGTGATCGCGGTCTCGATGTCCAGCCCCGGGTTGGCGCGCATGGTGCTGGCGGCCGACTTGACCGCCTTCTGGTCGCGCGGCGTGAAGGCGCGCAGCGCGTGCTGCACCCGGTTGCCCAACTGGCCCAGCACGCTGTCGGGCAGGTCCAGCGGGTTCTGCGTCACGAAGTACACCCCCACGCCCTTGCTGCGCACCAGCCGCACCACCAGCTCGATGCGTTCGACCAGCACCGCCGGCGCGTCCTTGAACAGCAGGTGCGCCTCGTCGAAGAAAAACACCAGCTTGGGTTTTTCCAGGTCACCCACCTCGGGCAGCAGCTCGAACAGCTCGCTCAGCATCCACAGCAGGAAGGTGCCGTACAGCCGCGGCGCATTCATCAGCTGGTCGGCGGCCAGGATGTTGACCACGCCCAGGCCGTCGCTGGTCTGCATGAAATCAGAAATGTCGAGCATCGGCTCGCCGAAGAATCTGTCGCCGCCTTGTTGCTCGATCTGCAGCAGGCCGCGCTGGATGGCGCCGACCGACGCGGCGCTGACGTTGCCGTATTCGGTGGTGAACTGGCTGGCGTTTTCGCCCACGTGCTGCAGCATCGTGCGCAGGTCTTTCAGGTCGAGCAGCAGCAGGCCGTTGTCGTCGGCGACTTTGAACACCATGTTCAGCACGCCGGCCTGGGTTTCGTTGAGCGCCAGCATGCGCGACAGCAGCAGCGGCCCCATGTCGCTGACGGTGGCGCGCACCGGGTGGCCGGCGCTGCCGAACACGTCCCACAGCGTGGTCGGGCAGGCCAGCGGCGCTGGCGGCGTGATGCCGCGCTCGGCCAGCATCGCGGCCAATTTCGGGCTGATGGCGCCGGCCTGCGAGATGCCGGTGAGGTCGCCCTTGACATCGGCCAGGAACACCGGCACGCCGATCTTCGAGAAGTTTTCGGCCAGTGTCTGCAACGTGATCGTCTTGCCGGTGCCGGTGGCGCCGGTGATCAGGCCATGGCGGTTCGCCAGGGCCGGCAGCAGATGACTTTCAACCGCGCCGTGGCGCGCCAGCAGGATGGGATCGGGCATGGGTGGGGACCTGGCAGACGGAGGACGGCGGGCGACTGGTGGTGGGCGGGCAGCCCGGTGGATGGCGCGATGGGTGAATCGGCGCAGTGTCGAAGTCTAGGGTCAACGGCTGCTAACCGCAGGTGACGCAGGTGACGCAGGTGACGCAAGTGACGCAGGCCGGGTGCGATGGTTTTGCCAAACCCCCGCCTACCGGGGCCGATGCGGGGGGGCGGCGATTGACATCCGCGGCGTCCTGCCCGACCGTCCTTCGAACGCAGGGTTTTCAGGCAAGAGTGCCCATGAAGACCGTTCGTTTCTGCCAAACCGCAGGCTTGCCGGCGGCGACCGCACTGCGGATGCCCGAAGCGCAGGCGGCTGCTCCTGCGGCCTCGTGGACCGGCGTGTACCTCCAGGTGTTCGACCTGAACCCGCTCGAAGGCATCGCCGCGGGCATCTCCTTCGACTTCGACGGCATCCAGGGCAATGGCTGGGCGAGCCACTCGCCGCCGGACCACAGCTTCTCGGCCGCCGCCGGTGGATCTGGCGCAGGCAACGCGGGCAGTGGTGCGGCGTGGTCGAACGCCGCAGTGGCGGCCGGTGACCGCCGCACCGGTGGGTCCGGCCCCAACGTCGACGGGCGCCGACGGCCTGATGGCCGCCGGCCTGCCGGGTCTGGCCTTCATGGCTCGGCGGCGTGGCGACGCTGACGCGCAATACCGGTGGGGTGGCGCCTGGTGCCGCCAAGATCACGGGCCCGGAGGGCCGGCATTGTGGCCATGGGCGGCGCCGGCCCGGCCATCTCGCTGGGCGGGCTGGGCATGCGCGTGGTGGCCGGGTCGACCGGCAGCGTGCTTGTGGCGCAGCGCATGCACAGGCATTCTGCAAGCCGGGGGATCGGTGTCCGCCGAGGTCCGCGACCGACGGCGCAGCGTCACCACTTAAACTCCCGGTCTTCGCAGAAGGAGCAATCCCAGCATGGCTGGTCATTCAAAGTGGGCCAACATCCAGCACCGCAAGGGCCGGCAGGATGAAAAGCGCGGCAAGGTCTGGACCCGCATCATCCGGGAGATCACGGTCGCGGCCCGCCAGGGCGGGGCCGATGTCAGCGCCAACCCGCGCCTGCGGCTGGCCATCGAGCGGGCCCGCGCGTCCAACATGCCGGCCGACCGCATCAAGTACAACATCGACAAGGCGTCGGGATCGCTCGAAGGCATCACCTACGAGGAAATCCGCTACGAAGGTTATGGGATTGGCGGCGCGGCGATCATCGTGGACACCATGACCGACAACCATGTGCGCACAGTGGCCGAAGTGCGGCACGCGTTCAGCAAGTACGGCGGCAACATGGGCACCAACGGCTCGGTTTCGTTCCAGTTCAGGAATGTCGGGCAACTCATCCTGGCTCCCGGTACCAGCGAAGACAAGGTGATGGAGATCGCGCTGGAGGCGGGCGCCGAAGATGTCATCACCGGCGATGACGGGGCCATCGAAGTGCTCACGCCGCCGGGCGAGTTCGAAGCCGTGAGGAATGCGCTGGAAGCTGCCGGCCTCAAGCCGGAGATCGCCGAAGTGACAATGCGGCCGGAAAGCACGATCGAGTTGACCGGCGACGACGCCACGCGCATGCAGAAGCTGCTGGACGTGATCGAAGACCTCGATGACGTTCAAGCGGTCTTCCATAACGCGGAAATCCAGGAATGACGAACGTGCTTC
>JBBQVF010000157.1:0-7390 GCA_038211805.1 Burkholderiales bacterium
TCGGCGGCGTCGAACTCCGGCCGCCAGATCAGCGAGGCATAGCCGAAGACCCACAGGTCACGTTCGCCGCCCCATTGCTGGCAGACCTGCGTCAGCAAGGCGGCGGCGTCTCGGTGGGCGGGGGCAAGCATGGCGCCAAGCATGCCAGAGCCAGCGCCGGACCCGGCCGGTGGCTGCGCCGCCGGCATTGACGATGTAACCAGGTTACGCAATAATTCAATCATGAGTTACGAGATTGCACCATGAAATCCAGCATCGCCGAGTTGACCCAGCGCATCCGTGAACGCAGCGCGCCCCTGCGCAGTGCCTACCTTGGCCGTCTGCAGCGGCTGATGGACCGGCCGCCGGGTGCACAACGCATGGGTTGTGCCAACGTTGCCCACGCCTTTGCCGCGCTGCCGGGCGACCAGCGCCTGCGGGTGGTGGCAGAACGTGCGCCGCATCTGGCGGTAGTGACGGCCTACAACGACATGTTGTCGGCGCACCAGCCCTACGAGGGCTACCCGGCGCTGATCCGCGACGAAGCGCAGCAACGCGGCGCCACGGTGCAGGTGGCCGGCGGCGTGCCGGCGATGTGCGACGGCGTCACCCAGGGCCTGCCGGGCATGGAGTTGTCGCTGTTCTCGCGGGACGTCATCGCCCAGGCCACCGCAGTGGCCTTGACCCACGATGTCTTCGACGGCGCGCTGCTGCTGGGCGTGTGCGACAAGATCGTGCCCGGGCTGCTGATCGGCGCGCTGCATTTCGGCCATCTGCCCTGTGTCTTCGTGCCGGCGGGACCGATGGGCAGCGGCCTGTCCAACACCGACAAGAGCAAGGTGCGCGAGCGCTTTGCGCAAGGCCTGGTGGGCCGCGAAGAGTTGCTCGAGGCCGAACAGGCCGCCTACCACGGCGCCGGCACCTGCACCTTCTACGGCACCGCCAACAGCAACCAGATGCTGCTCGAGGCGATGGGCCTGCATGTGCCGGGCGCGGCCTTTGTGCACCCGCATGCCGGCCTGCGCGAGGCGCTGAGCCGCGAGGCGGTGGCCACGCTGCTGGGCATCACCCGCCGTGCCCGCTACACGCCGATCGGCCGGCTGGTCGACGAGCGGGTGATCGTCAATGCGATGGCCGCCTTGCTGGCCACCGGTGGCTCGACCAACCACCTGATCCACTGGGTGGCCGTGGCCCGTGCCGCCGGCATCCTGATCGACTGGACCGACTTCGCCGACCTGTCGGCCGAGGTGCCGCTGCTGGCCCGCGTGTACCCGAATGGCGATGCCGACGTGAACCAGTTCCAGGCTGCCGGCGGCCCTGGTTTCGTGCTGCGGGAGTTGCTGGATTCGGGCACCCTGCATGGCGATGTGGCCACCGTGGCGGCCGGTGGCCTGATCGCCTACGGTCGGGTGCCGGCGTTGGCCGCTGCCGTGGCCGCCGAGGCAGCGCCCTCCATCGTCTGGACCGACCTGCCGGCCACGCCGATCGACGACGGCATCGTCCGCACCGCCGCCGCGCCGTTCTCGGCCACCGGGGGCCTGAAGCTGCTGGTCGGCAACCTGGGCCGTGCGGTGATCAAGGTCTCGGCCGTGCCCGACGACCGCCATGTGGTCGAGGCGCCGGCCCGGGTGTTCGACAGCCAGGAGGCGCTGCACCAGGCCTTCAGGGCGGGTGAGCTCGACCGCGACGTCGTGGCGGTGGTGCGGTTTCAGGGCCCGCAGGCCAATGGCATGCCTGAACTGCACAAGTTGACGCCCCCGCTGGCGGTGTTGCAGGGCAAGGGGTACCGGGTGGCGTTGGTCACCGACGGCCGCATGAGTGGCGCATCGGGCAAGGTTCCGGCGGCCATCCACGTCAGCCCGGAGGCGCTGGCCGGTGGTCCGCTGGGCAAGGTGCGCGATGGCGATCTGATCCGCGTGGACGCCAACGCCGGCACGCTCACCGCGCTGGTCGGCGCCGCCGAATGGGCCGCGCGTCCGCTGGCTACCCTGAGTGCCGAGCAGGCCGAAGCCAACGCGCACGACCTCGGCCGCGAGCTGTTCGGCGGCATGCGCCGCACCGTGCGCTGCGCCGAAGAAGGCGCCATCACCTGGCTTTGACTCTCGCTGGCCGAAATGGTCGACACGCCATGAACCGGAGAACCCGATGATCGACCCCCTCAGCCTGGCGAGCCATGGCCCCGTGATCCCGGTGATCGTGCTGCACCGCGTGCAGGACGCCGTGCCGCTGGCCGAAGCCCTGCTGGCCGGCGGCGTGAAGGTGCTGGAGGTGACCCTGCGCACCGCCGTGGCGCTGCAATGCATCGAAGCGATTGCCAAGGCCTTGCCCGAGGCGCTGGTGGGGGCGGGCACCATCCGCTCGGCGGCAGATGCGCAGGCCGCGCTCGACGCCGGCAGCTGCTTTGCCGTCAGCCCCGGCTACACCGCCGCGGTGGGCGCCGCCTGCCGGCGCATCGGCCTGCCGCTGCTGCCGGGCGTGGCCACCGCCAGCGAGGTGATGGCGGCCAATGCCGACGGCCTGCAGTTCCTGAAGTTCTTCCCGGCAATGCAGGCCGGTGGCCTGGCGATGCTGAAGGCCCTGGGCGGGCCCTTCACCGACACGGTGTTCTGCCCCACCGGCGGCATCAGCCTGGAGTCGGCGCCACAGTTTCTGGCGCTGCCGAATGTGAAGGTCTGCGGCGGCTCGTGGCTGACGCCAGCCGACGCGGTGGCCTCGGGCGACTGGGCCCGCATCACCCGGCTGGCGCGCGAGGCGCAGGCGCTGCGAGCCTGAGCTTTCGGCTTGGCAGAGCGCAGGCCCCGCCGCTCTTTCAGCCGGCCCGGCGCTCGATCAGCTCGATCTTGTAGCCATCAGGGTCGGTGATGAAGGCGATCATCGTGCTGCCGCCTTTCACCGGGCCTGCCTCCCGGGTGACTGCGCCGCCCAATGCGGTGGCGCGGTCGCGCACCGCCGCACAGGTGGCGGCCACGTCGGGCACGCCGATGGCGATGTGGCCGAAGGCGCTGCCCTGTTCGTAACGGTCGACGCCGTGGTTGTAGGTCAGCTCGATCTCGGCCTGGCCTGGGTTGCCGCCGTAGCCGACGAAGGCCAGGTCGTACTGCTGCTCGGGCCGCTGCGTGGTGCGCAACAGGTCCATGCCCAGGACCTGGGTGTAGAAGTCGATGGCGCGTTGCAGGTGGCCGACCCGCAGCATGGTGTGCAGCAAAAGCATCTTGAGTTCCTCGTCGGTGGTGGGCAGTGGGTGAAAGGGGCTGGGGGCTGGGGGCTGGGGTTGCCACCGCGGGCCCGTTGCCTGCGCGACCGTTCAGCGGCCGGTCGGTGTCTGGCGATCGAGCCAGATCGCCAGGCCCTGGGCATTGAGTTCGAGGTCCAGCGCCAGCCCGGCGATGCCGGCCTCGACATCGGGCACGCCATGGCGCAGCAACTGCTGGCGCACCAGTGATTCGAGCCCAGCCTTCAAGGCATCGTGGCGGTCGGGCGCATTGCGCAGCGAATGGCCCAACGCCACCATCTCGTCCAGCTGGTCACACAACAGCGTGGCCAGCCGGCGCACATCGGCCACGTGGTCACCGACCTGGCCGTAGTGGGTGAGGTACAGGCGCTGCGGCTCGCGCGCCAGCAAGCGCGTGATCGACTGCCGCAAGGCCTCGGGCTCGAACTGCACCGGCGTCGAGGTGGGCATCACCCAGGCGCCAGCCAGGGTGTCGAATTCGCGGTAGCTCAGGCCGAAGGTGTCGCCGGTGAACCAGCCCTGGCTGCGCTCGTCCCACAGGCAGTGGTGGTGGCGGGCATGGCCGGGCGTGTCGATAAACTGCAGCGGCCGGCCGGCCAGTTGCACCGTCATGCCGTCTTCGGTGGCGTGCACCCGCTCGGCCGGCACCGCCACGAGCGTGCCGTAGTCGCGGTCCATGGCGGCCTGGCCGTACACCGCCAGCGCCCCTTGGTAGAGCGCCGTCGGGTCGATCATGTGGCGTGCACCACGGGCATGCACCAGCATCGTGGCCCGCGGCAGCGCTTGCATCAACAGGCCCGCGCCGCCGGCATGGTCCAGGTGCACATGGGTGGGGATCACGTAGTCGACCGCCTCGGGCGGCAGGCCCAGGTCGTCCAGCGCGGCCAACAAGCGCGGCACCGCGTAGTTGGTGCCGGTATCGATGAAAGCCGCATGACCTTCTTCGACGATCAGGAACGAGGCGTCGAACAAGGGTCGGTGAAAACCGGTGTCGATGACATGGATGTCATGTTGCAGCGTGTGAACGTAGGACAGGCTCATGGCGGGGGGACGTGCAGATTTCAGGGGCCTGCCGGCCAGGCTGAAGGCCAAGGCACCAGGGCAGGAGCATGACCCTGCCATCCGATGGTGGCCTCGCCCGGCCGCGGCGCCGGTCAGTGGTCAGTGGTCATTGGTCAGCGGTCAGCGGTCAGCGGTCTTGCCGCTCAGCCTTGCGTCTGGGCGTACAGCGCCCACAACTTGCCGAGGTCGGCGGCACCGTCGGCGCCCTGCACGCTGCGCAGCGTCTGCACGGCCTTGGCCTTGCTCTTGGCGCCGCTTTGAAGTTGCGCCTGGCCGAGGCGCAACTTGGCGTCCTCCGGGCGCTTGAGGCCACCCTTGGCGATGGCCTGCTCGATCAACGGAATGCCCTTGTCGGCCTGGCCCATGGTGGCGTAGGCATAGCCGATCTGCACCAAATCATTGCCTTCCTTGGTCGCCATGGCCGTGGCGGCGCGTGCGTCGATCGACAGCTTGGCCTCGGCTTCGGCCTTGTTGGCCAGGTCGCGCAGGCGTTTGTGGCGCTCGGCCTCGGCGCCGGTGCCCAGCGCGCCGGCGGCGAAACCCTTGTCGACGATCGCCTTGCCTTCGGCCGGGTAGCCGGCCTGCAGCGCCAGTTGTGCCATCTCCATGAAATCGTCGGTCTTGTTCAGCGAGCCGGTGGCCAGCTTGAGTCGCATCACATCCAGCGAAAAGCGATCGGAGAAGCCGCTCTTGCGTTGCAGGCGCGACAGGTAGATCGCCCAATAGTCCTTCTTGGGGTAGCTGAACAGCAGCTTCTCCAGCGTCGCAGCTTGGGCTGCGTTGTTGCCGGTGCGCTGCTGGGCATCGGCCAGGCGCAGCAGGTCGGCTTCGTCGGGCTTGCGCCCAGCCTGCTCGGCGGCCGACACGGCCGCCGCGGCCTCCTTGGCCACGGCCGGGAAATCGCCGCTGGCGCTTTGCAGGTAGGCCTGCAACTGCTTGAGCGTGGCGCCGTTGTTGCCGGCGGACTGCGCCTTCTGCACCCACTCGCCGGCCTTGGCGTTGTTCCTGGCTGTTGCGTAAGCCGACGCCAGCTGCTCGGCGACCTGGCCTTGCTCGCTGCCCGGCACCTTGCCGTACAACGATTCCAGCGCCTGGATGGCCGCCGCCGAATCGCCCGCACGTTGCGCCGCGGCGGCTTTCATGCGGTCGATCTGCAACGACTCGTTGGCGGTCTTGTTGGGCGCGGCCTCGGCTTCGCGCACCTTCACCAGCGCCTCCTTGCCCTTGCCGGCCTTGATCAGGTCGTAGGCCTGCTGCAGCGGCTTGCCCACCTCGGGGCGCAAGGCCTGGGCCTGGGCCCAGGTGACGGCACCCGCCAACAGCAGCGCAGCCGCCAGGGAAGACAGCTTCTTCATCGTGTCACTCAATTCAAGAACTGTTCGTTGCCGACCAGGCCGATCTTGGTCACACCCAGGCGCTGCGCGCTGGCCATCACCATCGCCACGACCTTGTAGCTGACCAACTTGTTGGGGCGCAGGTGCACCTCGGGCTGGTCGGGCATCGCGGCAACCATCGCCAGCTTGTTCTCCAACTCGGCGCGGTCGGACACGATGGTGCCGTTCCAGCCGATGGTGCCGTCGAAATCGACGTCGATGCGCACGATCTCCGGCGGCTTGGGTGGCGCCGCGCTCGGGCCCACCGGCATGTTCAGCTTCACCGCGTGGGTCTGGATCGGGATGGTGATGATCAACATGATGATCAGCACCAGCATCACGTCGATCAGCGGCGTGGTGTTGATGTCCATCATCGGCGCGTCGTCGTCACCGCTTTCGCCTACTTGCATTGACATGGCGGGCTCTCTCAGTTCTTGGGCGGCGGTTCGGTGATGAACCCCACCTTGGCGATGCCCGCGCGCTGGCAGGCCACCACCAGGCGGCCCACGCTCTCGTAGCGCGCGTCCTGGTCACCGCGGATGTGCACCTCGGGCTGCGGGTCCTTGATCGACTCCTTCTTCAGCGCGGCCACCACCGACTCGGTGTCGGGCATGCGGCGTGCGTTCCAGTACACGTCGCCGTCCTTGCTCACCGCCAGCAGGATGTTCTCCGGCTTGGTCTGGGTGGGCACGTTGCGCTCCTTGGGCAACTCCAGCTTGACGCTCTGGGTGATCACCGGCGTGGTGATCAGGAAGATGATCAGCAACACCAACATGATGTCCACCAGGGGCGTCGTGTTGATGGCCGCGTTCATCGCGTCCTCGCCTTCATCGGCGGCGCCGACGGTCATCGACATGGCGATTACCGCTTGGCCGACAGCAGCACGTTGTGCACGTCGCCGGAGAAATTGCGGATCTTCTCCATCACCTGCTTGTTGCGGCGGATCAACCAGTTGTAGCCCATCACCGCGGGCACGGCCACGGCCAGGCCGAAGGCCGTCATGATCAGCGCTTCACCCACCGGGCCGGCCACCTTGTCGATGCTGGCCTGGCCCGAGATGCCGATCGCAGTCAGCGCGTGGTAGATGCCCCAGACCGTGCCGAACAGGCCCACGAACGGGGCAGTGGAGCCCACCGTGGCAAGCACGGCCAAACCGTCTTGCATGCGGCTGTTGATGTTGCCGACCGCGCGGTCCACGCTCATCGTGATCCAGGTGTGGCGGTCGATCTGCTCGACCAGGGTGCCCTCGTGGTGGTCATCCGCCTTGACGCCCTGCTCGGCGATGTAGCGGAAGGCGCTGCCCTCGGCCAGCGTGGTGGCGGCCTGTTTCATCGAGCCGGCCTTCCAGAAGCTGTCGCCCACCTTGTCGGCGGCCTTGAGCATCTTGCTCTGCTCGAAAAGCTTGGTGAAGATCACGTACCACGAGGCCATCGACATGATGATCATGATGATCAGCGTGCCGCGGGCGACAAAGTCACCCTGCGACCACAGCGCGTCCAGGCCGTAGGGGTTCATCACTTCTTCCTTGGCCACGGTGGCCACCGGCGCGGTGGCGACAGCAGGGGCTGCAGCCTCTGCCGTGGGCGCCGACGCCTGGGCCATCGCGGGCGTGGGGGCGGTGGTGACAAGGGCGGCAAGCGCCAGCAGGGCCGCGGCCAGCGGCGCGCGAACGAGTTTGCTCAAGGACATGGTGACTCCAGGAATCGGTGGTCGCACCAGCAGTGCGGCCAAAGGATGGTGAACG
>JBBQVF010000158.1:0-7099 GCA_038211805.1 Burkholderiales bacterium
CCCGTCGTGTCTCCAGATCTTGCGTGAGAGCTTGCGGGCAGATCCTTTGCCAGGCACTCCCGAGCCCGCGGGGGCTCGCTCGGTCCGGGCTCAGCGGGAGGGGCGGATGACCAGGTAGTTGACCCATTCACCGCGCCGCACCATCACGCTGACGGCGCGCGCCTTTTCGGCCTTGGCGGCAACGGCCAGGAACTGCTTGACGTCAGTGACCTCGGCGTTGTCCAGCGCCAGGATGACGTCGCCCTCGCGCAGACCAGCCCGGGCCGCCGCGCCGTCGACCGCGTCGACCTTGACACCGCCGCGCAGCTTCAACTCACGCTTGGCGGCATCGGTGAGCTCGCTGACAGTCAGGCCCAACGCGGTCTTGCCAGCCGCTGCGGCGGCCGCAGAGCCGGCATCTGCCTGCGATACGCGGGTAGGAGCGTCGGGTTCGAACTCGGCCACCGTGACGGTGACGTCCTTGTAGCCGCCGCGGCGGAAGACCTGCAACACCGTCTTGGTGCCGGGCTTGGTGGCGCCCACCATGCGCGGCAGATCGCCCGACTTCTCGATCGTTTTGCCGTCGACCTTGGTGATGATGTCGCCGGCCTCGATGCCAGCCTTGTCGGCCGGGCCGCCGCTCTCGGCGCCCCGCACCAGCGCGCCGCTCGGCTTGCCCAGCCCGATGGACTCGGCGACTTCCTTGGTCACCGGCGCGATGGACACCCCGATGCGGCCGCGGATGACCCGGCCACCGGCACGCAACTGGTCGGCCACGCGGCCGGCCTCGTCGATCGGAATGGCAAATGAGATGCCCATGAAACCGCCCGACCGGCTGTAGATCTGCGAGTTGATGCCGACCACCTCCCCGCGCATGTTGATCAGCGGGCCGCCCGAATTGCCGGGGTTGATCGCCACGTCGGTCTGGATGAAGGGCAGGTAGTCGCCGGTGTCGCGCGCCTTGGCGCTGACGATGCCGGCGGTGACGCTGTTTTCAAGTCCGAAGGGTGAGCCGATCGCCATCACCCATTCGCCCACCTTCAGGCGGTTGACGTCGCCCAGCTTGACCGCCGGCAGGCCGGTGGCCTCGATCTTGACGACCGCCACATCGGTGCGCTTGTCCAAGCCGATGACCTTGGCCTTGAATTCGCGCTTGTCGGTCAGCGTGACCAGCAACTCGTCGGCCCCATCGACCACGTGGGCGTTGGTCATCACGTAGCCATCGGCACTGAGGATGAAGCCCGAGCCGACGCCGCGTTGCTGCGGCTCCTCGTCACCGCCACCACCGCCACCTCGCGGGCCGCCACGGCCACCTGGCATCGGGATGCCGAAGCGGCGGAAAAATTCTTCCATGTTGGGGTCCATGCCGCCACCACCTGGAGCGGCCGAGCCGCCTCTCGCGGTGCGCTCAAGCGTGCGGATGTTGACCACGGATGGGCCGACCTTCTCGACCAGCTCGGTGAAATCGGGCAGTTCGCCCCGCGCCTGCGCGGCCACCGGCGGGGTCAGCGTGCACACCAGCGCCAACGCCATCGCGGCACGCAGGGCCAGCCGGCGGCCGGCGGCCAACGGGGTCATCGTCGTCAAAACCAGATCGGACATCCATTCACCTCATCAGAGAAAAACACCCGCCGCGGGAGCGGAACACGCCCTAGGAGCGTGGGCGGCAGAAAGCAATCTGCTGCGCCAGGCGGCAGCGAGTCCCACTTTGCACCGGCTTTTCGTGGCCTACCACCCGATTCAGGCCACCGGGTCGCCGCATCAGCGCTTGCGCTCCAGCATCGACTCGAACAACTGCATTGTCGCCATCGGCACCTCGCCGACCACCGTGATCCACCAGTCACCATGGCGGCTCATCAGCGTATGGGTAGCCCCCAGGCTGGTGCCGAGGGGCTGCTTGTGACGCTGCACATCGTAGGGTTCGGTGAACACCGACACGTTCGCCATGCCGTCCGAGAACACCGATTGCAGCACCGGCGCCGAAGCGTCGCTGGCGGCGGCGGCGTCGAGTGGCCGCTTGGTGCAGCTGACCAACTGGAAGCCGGGCACCGGCCGCGCCACGTTCCAGCCCTCGGATTCCAGCGGCACCCGCTGGGCCTGCGCCTGCACGACGCGCAAGCCGTCAAGCTTCTTCATCGGCTTGAGCACGGCGTCGGCTTGCAGACGGGCGCCCAGCTTGACATCGGTGAAGGCCGATGACTCGAGCAACTCGCCCGCCGGCCCCAGGACGTCGCTGCGCAGCAGCAGGCCGGTTTCGCGCGCGACCCACAGGCGCTGTGCATACCGGTATCGATCACGCGGCTTGGCCAGCAGCACCTCGACGTCATGACCGGCCACGCGGTCCTGGCCGACGCTGCGCAGCTCGTAATGCTCAAGCGCACGCGACACCGCCGACGCCGGCAGCGCCGGGAACTCGTCCAGCGGACCCCGTTGTTCGACCATCGCCAGCTTGGTGGCAGGCCAGATCGTGACCACCCGGTCGTTGTGCCGGTACTGCACGCGGGCGCGACCATCGAGCACCTCAAGCCGTTCGTAGCGCTGGCGGCCATCGCACGAATGCTCGACGCGGGAGCTCGATACCACGCTGCCGGCAGTGAACATCAGCGTGCCCTGGTAATTGGTGTCGGCCGCCGCCTGCTGGATGCGGGCCAGCCAGACGCTGCCATCGGTGCCACCGTTGCCCTGGGCCCCGGGCGCTGCCTGCGCCCAGGACGCCCACACCGTGCACAACAACAGCAGCGCGAGCGCCAGCCCCGAGCGGCCCAGCCGTTGCCGGGCCTGAGTCAGACGGACACTCACTTGGGCTCGTAGACGATTTGCACCGTGCGTTCGGCGCCGCCGGCACCCGCACCGGCCAAACCGGTGCCCAGGTTGCGGTGCGCGGCCAGGTAGCGGTCGAGCCGAACATCACGCACCAGCACGCCCGAGGCAGCCGACGGCATTTGCTGCGCAAACACAGCCTCCACTGTTGGCGTCGACAGCAAGGCCTTGTTGACCACCAAGACCCCGGCCACCAGCACGAAACCGGCGGCCACTGCAGCCGGGGCCACCATCCAGCCGGCCCGACGACGACGGATGGGCGCCACGGTGACGGACGGGACCATCGGCGCGGGCAGCGGCGTGCGGGGTGTCACCACCATTAGCGGCACAGCATCCTGCTGCACGCCTTCCCGCTCCAGGCGGCTGCGCAGGGCCTGCAGGAAGCGGGCGTCCTGCGCGGGCGCGCTGGCCAGGTCGTCGGAGCGCAAGACATCGCCAATCAGGTGGTAGGCATGCCAGTCGGCGCACAACGCGTCGTCGGTCCGAAAACTTGCGATGACGCCGGCCAACTCACCGGCCTGCAAATCACCGTCCATCAGCGAGGACAAGGCCTGACGCTGCGGACAAGAACTGTGGTCTGGACTGCTTTGCATGATTTTCGTTTGACTCCAGGGGCCCTGCCCTCGCCGCACCGGTCGGCTCGGGTCCATGCGGTCGGCGTCGACGCTCACCGTCGTGTCGCCTTCGCAGCGGCGTTCACCATCGTTCACCTTTGCGCGTGTCCAGCAGAGGCCGCAGGCGCAAGGCAATTGCGTCGCGTGCCCGAAAAATGCGCGAGCGCACCGTGCCGATCGGACAATTCATCAATTCGGCGATCTCTTCGTAGCTCAGGCCTTCGATCTCTCGCAACGTGATCGCCTGACGCAAGTCGTCGGACAGCGCATCCATCGCGGCACTCACGGCCTGGGCTATTTCCTTGCTGGCCAACAGTGACTCAGGCGTTTCGCCGTCGGTTAGTTCGCGCTCGACGCGGGAAGTTTCATCGTCGTCGTCATTTGCACCGGCGCGCGCCGATTCGGTCACCAGCGGGTCGCGCTTCAAGTCGACCAGTGCTTTCTTGGCGGTGTTGACAGCGATGCGGTACAGCCAGGTGTAGAACGCGCTGTCGCCACGGAACTGGGGCATCGCTCGATAGGCGCGGATGAAGGTTTCCTGGGCGATGTCCTGCACCAGGTCGACGTCACGCACCATGCGGGCGATCAGACGTTCGATCCGGCGCTGGTACTTGATCACCAGCATCTCGAAGGCCTTCTGGTCGCCGCGCTTGGCGCGTTCGACCAGCAGCAGGTCGGTGTCGTCGATCGTCATGGCGGCGCACCCGGGCGCCGGGCCGCGCGGTCCTGCGCCTCCTCGTCGGGCGGACGCGGGTCACCAGCGTGGGCTTGCAGCGCCACCCGCAGGCCATGCCAGGCCGCGCCGACACTGCCCGCGCTGGCCACCCGCCAGCGCGGCGGCGACCCGCCAGCCGGCACCAGTTGCAACAGCAGCCAGGCGCCCAGGTCCATCGACACCAACACCCGCTGCAGCGGTGCGGCGCCGTCGTCGGGGTGTTCGCTGGAAGAGTCGCGGCGCCATGACCATGCAGCGCCGTCCCAGCGCAGCCAGGCCGGTGCTGCCGGCAATACCCGTCGGGCCAACAAGTAGCCAACGAAGCCCAGCGCCAACGCGCCAACCAGCCCGGCGATCCAGGGCAGCCCATTGGGCATTGCGCCAGTGCTGGCCCCGGCATGGGCCTGGGCCTGGGCCGTCAGCCACACCGAAAACACCGCCCCGGCAACCGCATGCAGCGCTGTGATCACCATGCGCTCGATCCGCCCTTGGCCGAGTACCGCATCAACCGCCGGCGCAGCGCGCATGCGCGTTGCCGCCGGTGCTCACACGCGGCGCAGAACCAGCGTGCCGTTGGTGCCGCCGAAGCCGAAGTTGTTCTTGACCGCCACGTCGATCTTCATCTGCCGCGCCGTGTTGGCGCAGTAGTCCAGGTCACATTCGGGATCCTGGTTGAAGATGTTGATGGTCGGCGGCGACACCTGGTGGTGCAAGGCCAGCGCGGTGAACACGCTTTCGATGCCGCCGGCGCCACCCAGCAGGTGGCCGGTCATCGACTTGGTCGAATTGACCACCAGCTTCTTCGCGTGGTCGCCAAAGGCCAGCTTGATGGCGTTGGTCTCGTTCAAGTCGCCCAGCGGCGTGGACGTGCCGTGCGCGTTGAGGTATTGCACCGCGTCGGCATTGACGCCGGCGCTGCGCAGCGCTGCCCTCATGGCACGCTTGGGGCCGTCGACGTTGGGCGCGGTCATGTGGTGGGCATCGGCACCCATGCCGAAACCGGCCAACTCGGCATAGATCTTGGCGCCGCGCTGCTTGGCGTGTTCATATTCTTCGAGCACCATCACGCCGGCGCCCTCGCCCAGCACGAAGCCGTCGCGGTCCTTGTCCCAGGGCCGCGAGGCGGTGGTCGGATCGTCGTTGCGCGTCGACAACGCACGCGCTGCGGCGAAGCCGCCGATGCCCAGCGGCGACACGGTGCTCTCGGCGCCACCGGCCACCATCACGTCGACGTCGCCGTATTCGATCAACCGGCCGGCCATGCCGATGGCGTGCAAGCCGGTGGTGCAGGCCGTCACGATCGCCAGGTTGGGGCCGGTGAAACCGTACTTGATCGACAGGTGGCCCGAGATCATGTTGATGATCGAAGCCGGCACGAAAAACGGCGAGATGCGCCGCGCACCGCGCGCTGCATACTCGATCTGGGTTTCCTCGATCAGCGGCAAGCCGCCGATGCCCGACCCCACCAGGCAGCCGATGCGCTCGGCCTGTTCTTCGGTGAGTGCTGCCCCCGTCGGCAGACCGGCGTCCTGCACCGCCTGCATCGACGCGGCCAGGCCGTAGTGGATGAAGGTATCCATGTGGCGGGCTTCCTTGGCGGGGATGTAATCCTCGATGTTGAAGCCCTTCACCTCACCCGCAAACCGGCACGACAGGCCCGACGCGTCGAAACGGCTGACATTGGCGATGCCCGTGCGGCCCGCCAGCAGGTTGGCCCAGCCCTCGGCCACGGTATTGCCCACCGGGCTGACCAGCCCGAGACCGGTGATGACGACGCGACGACGAGTCATTGGAGCCCCTCGTTCGACGAGTACGTCGAACGATCCCCGTGGCACCGACGGGGCCACTGCGTGACCCGTGGGATGCGGGCCGGCTTGGGATCGGCCCGGCGCTCGGCCCGCTCGCTTCGACTTTGCACCGCAGGACTCATACGCTCAGCTCAAGCCTTCTGGTGCTTGACGGCGTAGTCGATCGCCAGTTGCACCGTGGTGATCTTCTCGGCCTCTTCGTCGGGGATCTCGATGCCGAACTCGTCTTCGAGGGCCATCACCAGTTCCACTGTGTCGAGCGAGTCGGCGCCGAGATCGGCGACGAACGCCTTCTCGTTGGTGACCTCAACTTCGGCCACACCCAATTGCTCGGCAATGATCTTCTTGACGCGTGCTTCGATATCGCTCATGACTCCTCCGGGAGTAAAAATTCACAGACAGCCCAAGATTCTACCGGCGGCGGCGCGACCTACCTGATTCGCTGTCCGCGCCGCGCCGGTCGGGCCAAGGACCGGCGGGTTCTTCGGTGGGCATCAGCCCCCCGCAGGATCTCAATTCATGAACATGCCGCCGTTGACGTGCAGCTCGCAGCCGGTGATGTAGCCGGCCAGCGGCGACGCGAGAAAGGCCACCGCGTGGGCGATCTCTTCGGGCGTTCCCAGCCGCCCCAGCGGTATCTGGCTCAGCAGCGCGGCTTTCTGGGCCTCGGGCAGGTCGGCGGTCATGTCGGTGGCGATGAAACCCGGCGCGATGCAGTTCACCGTGATGTTGCGGCTGCCCAGCTCACGCGCCAATGATCTGGTCATGCCGGCCACACCGGCCTTGGCCGCGGCGTAGTTGGCCTGGCCGGCGTTGCCGCTGGCCCCCACCACCGAGGTGATGCTGATGATGCGGCCGTAGCGCTGTTTCATCATCGTGCGCATCACCGCACGGCTGCAGCGGAAAACGGCCTTCAGGTTGGTGTCGAGCACTGCGTCCCAGTCGTCGTCCTTCATGCGCATGGCCAGCGCGTCACGGGTGATGCCGGCGTTGTTGACCAGCACCTGCAGGCCGCCATCGGCCTTGACGATGGTCTCGACGGCCGCGTCGACAGCGGCCGCGTCGTTGACGTTCAGGCACAGGCCGCGGCCGCCACGGGGCGCCAGGGCTTCGGTGATGGCCGCTGCGCCCGACTCGGTCGTTGCGGTACCGATCACGGTGAA
>JBBQVF010000159.1:0-7021 GCA_038211805.1 Burkholderiales bacterium
CAGGTCGATGCGGCCCGGGTACAGCGTGGCGAGCGTGCCGAACTGCTCGGCGATCACCAGCGGCGCGTGGTTCGGCAGCATCACCCCGCCCGAGCCGACACGAATCGTCTGCGTGCCGCCGGCCACATGGCCCACCAGCACCGCGGTGGCCGAGCAGGCCACGCCGTCCATGTTGTGGTGCTCGGCCAGCCAGTAGCGGCGGTAGCCCCAGCCCTCGGCGTGGCGTGCCAGGTCCAGCGTGTGGCGCAGCGCCTCGGCGGCGGTGCTGCCTTCGACGACGGGCGCGAGATCGAGAACGGACAAGGTGGTCATGGACTGGATGATGCCTTGAGCCGGCGCGCGCCGCCGGCGGCGGGCCATGGCCCGCAGCGCCGGGCCGGCCCCGGGGCAGGCGGGTCGCGTCGCCGCCGCGGGTGCGGGTGCGGGTGGGGTGCGGATGGGGTGCGGGTGCGGGTGCGGATGTCTGCCGCCCACGCTCCTGGGGCAAGATGCCAGCTGGCGACCCGACCCCGGGCCGCAAAGACTGCCCCAAGGACTGCCGCGATGAACCCTCTCGACCGACCTCTGGCGCTGCCCAGCCACCGCCTGGCGGCGTTGCGCCGGGCGGGCCCGCGCTGGGCCGGTTGGGCTGTGCTGTTGCTGGTCAGCGCCTGCCAGGCCCAGCCGGTGGCGCCGGCCGCGCCGCTGTCGGCGCCACCGCCGCTGCCCGCATCGCCGCCACCGCCGCTGCCCGCGTCGGCGGCACCGACCGACGAAGCCACGCTGCTGGCCAGGCTGCGCCAGGAGATCGGCGATGCCCCCTGCAGCGTCGACTCACAGTGCCGCAGCCTGGCCGTCGGCCACAAGGCCTGCGGCGGGCCGCAGCAGTGGTGGGCCTGGTCGACCACGACGGCCCGCGGCGAGCGCCTGCAGGCCTGGGCGGATGAACTGGCTGCCTTGCAGAAACAGCGTCAGGAGGCCAGCGGCCTGGTGTCGAACTGCCAGTATGTTGCCGACCCGGGCGCGGTCTGCCGGGCCCAGCGCTGCGTGCTGCGCTCGGGTGGCAATGCCGCGGCCAACGCCCGGTGAGGCTGGTGAACCGGCCTCCGGTCTTGCCGCCACCTGTCGCCTGACGGTGGATTGACCGGGCGGCCATTGCGCGCTGCGGGCCGCGGGCCCATTGGCGACGCGTGCCGCGTCACCTCATCCAAGGGCTGGCGGACCTGGCCTGATCAGTGGCCCAGCAAGCGGGCGGCGGCGCCGTCGATGCTGGCCTTCAGCTCGGCATAGCTGCGGTTCACCGGGAACTGCGGGAACTGCGCCACGATGGCCTCGGGCGGGTGGATGAAGAAGCCCGCGTCGGCCGCGCCCAGCATGCCGGTGTCGTTGTACGAATCGCCCGCGGCGATGACCTGGAAGTTCAGGCTCTTCAGCGCGTTGACGGCATGCGCTTTCTGGTTGGGCTGGCGCAGCGTGTAGTCGGCGACGAAGCCGTCACCGTCGACCACCAGTTGGTGGCAGAACAGCGTGGGCCGGCCCAGTTGCCGCATCATCGGATCGGCAAACTCGTAGAAGGTGTCCGACAGGATGATCACCTGGAAGCGGCTGCGCAGTTCGTCGAGGAAGTCCTTGGCGCCGTCCATCGGCACCATGCTGCCGATCACCGCCTGGATGTCGGCCAGCTTCAGGCCATGCTGTCTGAGCAGCGCCAGGCGGTAGCGCATCAGCTGGTCGTAATCGGGCTCCTCGCGGGTGGTGCGGCGAAAGTCGGCTATGGCCGTGCGTTCGGCGAAGGCGATCCAGATCTCGGGAATCAGCACGCCTTCGAGATCGAGGCAGACAACTTGCATGGTGGGGCGCCCTGGCAGGTGGGATGGGGAAAAAACGCGCCCGGATGGTAGCCGAGCGGTGATGTGGCGTGGCCGCTGCTCAATCGCCATCGGCCAGCACCAGTGACTGCGTGCGCTTGGCGCCGGCGCGCCACAGCGTGAGCTCGATGCGGTCACCGGGCTTGCGGGTCTCCAGCAGCGTGAGCATGTCGTCGAGGTTGTTCACCGGCTCGCCGTTGATCGCGGTGATCACGTCGCCGGCCAAGATGCTGCCATCACGCTGCCGGACAAACGGCCGCAGGCCGGCGCGCGCCGCCGGGCCGTTGGCGGTCACCTGCACCAGCGCCACGCCGTCGGGCAGGCGCAGCGCGCGCTGCACGTTGTCGGACGCTGGCGAGATGCCCAGCCCAGGGCGGGTGATGCGGCCGTCGCGGATCAGCCGCGGCACCACCCGGTTGACCTCGTCGACCGGAATGGCGAAGCCGATGCCCGCCGACGCTCCGCTGGGGCTGGCGATCTGGGTGTTGACACCGATCAGCCGACCGGCCGAATCGAGCAGCGGGCCGCCCGAGTTGCCCGGGTTGATCGCCGCATCGGTCTGCACCACGCCGCGGATGGTGCGGCTGTTGAAGGATTCGATCTCGCGGTTGAGCGCGCTGACGATGCCCATGGTCAATGTCTGGTCCAGCCCGAACGGGTTGCCGATGGCGTAAACCCGCTGGCCGACCTGCAGATCGCGGCTGCGGCCCAGCGGGATGGCGGGCAGCTTGTGGGCCGGCGCAGCGATCTTCAGCACCGCCAGGTCACGGTCGGGAAAAGCGCCGACGAAGGTCGCCGGCCAGCTGCTCTGGTCGGCCAGGGTGACGCGGGCGCCACTGCCTTCCTGGATGACATGGAAATTCGTCACCACATGGCCGGCGCTGTCCCAGATGAAGCCGGTGCCGGTGCCGCGCGGCACCTGTGCCACGCTGCGGTTGAAGAAGTCGCGTTCGGTGGCCAGCGTGGTGATGTGCACCACCGAGGGCGACAGGCGCCGGAACACGTCGATGTTGGCGAGCTCGTCGGCGGACAAGGCACCCCGGGGCGTGATCGCGCGCGGTGCGGCGTCGCCCCGCTGCGCCTGCGCCTCCGGCACGACGGCGGCCAGCCAGGGTGCCAGGCACATCGCCAGGGCAGTGCGGCGATCGGGGACGGTCAGGCGAGAAACCATGGCGGCGACGATCTCGGGTGGGCGGGGTGGTGGTGGCGATGATAGGCACCCCGCAGCGGCGGGTAGGTGGCCCGACCGCTATCCTCGCGCCATGACCACTGCCCCATTGCCACGCCGAAATGACCAGGAACAGACCCTGCTCGATGCCGAACTGACCGACCTGGTCGAACACCGCATCACCTTCAACGAGGTGCTGGGGCTGAAGGTGAAGCAACTGTTGCCGCAGTTGGTGCTGCACTTCGACATGCGGCCCGATCTGGTGGGGCACCGCCATTACGGCCGGCTGCACGGCGGCGTGATCGCCGCGACGCTGGATGCGCTGGGCGGTGGCGCGCTGATGATCGGCCTGGGCGAGAAGCATGCGCATGAGAGCACCGAGCAGGTGATGCACCGGTTCCTGAAGATGGCGACGATCGACTTGCGGGTCGATTTCCTGCGGCCCGGCACGGGCCGGCATTTCATCGCCACTGCCGAGATCACCCGGCTGGGCGGTCGCGTCGGGTCGACCCAGATGCGCCTGCACAACGACGAAGGCGTGCTGATTGCCACCGCGGCGGCGGCCTACATCGTCAGCTGACCCCCGGGAGCGTGCGCTTTGCGCAGCGCGGCGCGAGGTCGCAGCGCCCGGACCCTCAAGAATTGCCTGACAGGGTCGACATCCAGACCATGAGCATTCGATCGTTGTTCACGGGCCGCGCCGGCGGCCGGGGCTGCGTCCGCCGGGGCGGGCCATGCTGAGGCTGGCCGCCAACCTGCTGCTGGGCGGTGCCAGCAGCGCCTGCGGTTTCGCCGCGGTGGCGGTCGCCCTGTATGCCCACCAACCCGCACAGGCGTCGGCCGCCGCGCTGTTTGCCAGCGTCGGCTTCGTGGCCGGGCTGCTGTGTGGCGGGCTGCATGCAGTCTTCGACGGTCTGCCGGTCCGGCCCGCCACGGCGATGTCGCCCGAGGCCTTGGCCAGCCTGGTGCGGGCCACCCTGGCCAGCGCTGTTGCTGAACGCGCCGGCCGGCCCGGCAGCGCCGCCGACCGGCGACCGACCCCGGCCCAGCTGGCCAGCACCGCACTGGCGGATGCCGCGGCCACGTCGCTGGCCGATGCCGCGGCCGCGGCGGCGCGGTTCAGCGCTGCAGCCGGTTCGGCCGCCGCTGTGGCCCCCTCGGCCCCCGCGGTGCCGGCCCAATCCCCGCGGCCGGTCGGACCGCGTCGCTTTGCCAGCAGCGAATTCGGTGCCTGAGAGCGCCCCCAAGGCCGCCGCCATGCTGCGTCCGCCCCCCCAAGGGGGAGGAGAAACACTTGGGGCGGCCCGGCGTTTGTTTCTCATGAGATCCGATCGCCCCTGTTCACCAACTACGCGCCCGACGACGATGATCCAAGTGCAGATTGCCAGCCAGCTCACCCTCCAAGGCGTGGACGGCATACGTTGGGTGCTGGTCGACGTGGCCGACACCGCCGCGCTGACGGCGCCGCCACTGGCGGCGGTTCTGGCCGGCCTGCCAGCAGTCGGGGTAGAGCCCAGGACGGCGCAGCGCCCGCCCCGTGCACTGTCGCTGGCCTTGCTCAAGCTGCTGGTCACGGGCCTGGGCGTGGGCGCGGCGATGTGGGCGGCCCAGGCGACGCTCGGGCCGGCGGGGCTGCCGGGCTGGGCACCCGGCAACAGCAAGGCCCTGCCACGCGATCGGCTGCCGACCGACTCCGTGCCCGACACCGTGCCCGGCGCCGCGCCCGCCGCGCCGCCGGCATCGGCCGCTGAACCGCTGGTCACCGCCGTCGCATCATGATCCCGCACGCCGCAGCACCGTTGCCCTGGCATGACGAAGCCGACCTGCTGGGCGTGCGGGTGCGCGCCTTCTTCTTCGATCCGGCCGAAGTGGATGCCCGCCCGGACTTCGTGGCCCGCCAGATCCCCCTGCTGCAAGGCAGTGCTGCCCGCTTGCTGGCCCCGGAAGGCCAGCGCGACACCTACCAGGTGAGCGGCCTGCAGGCCCAGCCCGATGCGGTGTTGAGCCATGGCAACGGCCTGCTGTGCCTGACTTACAAGGGCGGCGATGGCCGCCTGCTCGACCCACGGCATTGGCGTGGCCAATGGCGGGTGGATGTGATGTTGCAGTGCATCGCCGCGGCGATGGCGGTGGCCGGCCAGCGCCGGCAACCCACTGCGGCGCTGTGGCGCGGCGCCAACCTGCTGTGCCAGTTCGACCCTGGCCCGCCGGTGCTCGAATGCCTGGCCACCCACATCGGCGCGGCCCAGCACTACTGGAACAACGCGCCGCAGGTCAGCCCGGCTCAGCTGGCCAGCTTCTGCGAGCCCCGGCTGCGCGTGCTGCCCGGCCTGGCGGCGGCCGAGGCGGTGCCGAGCTCGTTCGCCTGAGCGGACGGACCGGCGCTGGTCGCCGGGCAGGCGCGGCCGGGCAAGCGGGTTGCACCGGCGTCCAGCGCCCAACCTTCGGTCGCCGTCTCGGCACTGAGCCAGCGGCTGCCGCCCACCACCAGATGGCGCCGGGCCGCGCGCTGCAGCAACTGCTCGCATCCTGCGGCGTCCAGCCGCAGCGCCAGGCGCTGCCAGCGACGGTTGACCAGCGGGTCGGCCCAGGTGTCTTCCAGCGCGTGGCGCAAGGCTTGGGCCGTGGGATCAGGGCCGACGGCCAGGCGCCGGGCCAGCACCGTGTGCATGAAGATCTGAAACGCCTGGCGGGTTTCGGACGTCGGCATCAGCGCGGCCAGGCCCAGCAGCCGGCGGGCGTAGCCCGCGGCGCTGAACTGCTGCGTCAGCACCACCTGCAGCGCCTGCACCGGGTTGATCACCCGCACCCGGTTGGGCGGCAGCACCCGCAGCGGCAGCAGCGCCGCCTGGGCGTGCGGCAGCGGCGTGGTGAAGCTGGTCAGCACCGCGGCGCGCTGCCAGGCCGCGGCGTCCAGGCCGGCCACCAGCGTCGCCCCAGCGGGGGTGGTGCCCGACCCGACTCCGACTCCGGTGCCGGTGCCGGTGCCGGTGCCGGTGCCGGTGCCGGTGCCGGTGCCAGTGTCGATGCCGGTGCCGGTGCCGTTCGACGGACCCTTGGCGCCGCGCGCGGTCTCGGCCAGCCGGTCGGCGATGGCCTGCGCCTGCGTCCAGTCGCTCGACGCCAGCGCGGCGGCCGCCGGCGCGCTGACCACGGCCAGGTTGCCTGCCGCATAGGCGGCCTGGGCATTCAAGCGGACGACCGTGGCGTCGTCGGCAGTGCCGCTGCACAACAGCAGCGGCACGCGGCGAACGGGGCAGCAACCGGTGTCGATGCGCGTCAGGAACGCCGGGTTGACCTGCATGTCCTCGAAGGCCTGGCCGTGCTGCCAGGCCTGCAGTCGCAGGGCCAGCCATTGCCGCGCCGCCGCGGTGGGCCGCAGCGTGCGGGTGCCGAACGCGGCGCGCCCGGCGGCCCAGCCCTGGCGCACGGGGCTGTGGTCGTCCAGGTGGCACAGCGGCGGCGTGACGCGGTGGTGGGCATGGTCCCAGCCGATCGCGTAGCCGTCGCGGTCGACAGTGCCTTCTGCGCCGGCACCCGCCGTCGGCGCGGGCTGGGCACGCCCGGGCGTTGCGGGAGCAACGGCCAGTTCGACGGCGGTGGCGGGGCTGAACTCGAGCGTGGCTTGGGCCATGAAAACTCCTGCGGGTGGGACGGATCGGTTGCCAGGAAGACCCTGACAGACACAGTCTCCCGCCTGGCTGGCTCAAAGCGTGAGCCAGTTAGCCGAGCCCCTGAAGTTTTTTTTCACCGCATCGGGTGGGCTGAGAGCTTGAGCGTTTTTCGGGCATGCACGAACCGCGCGTCATAACGTGCCTGATCGAGGCGCAAAGCACCCCCATAGCCCAGGCCATGACGCGCACTTGCAACGACGAGCAGCTGCGTTTTGGTGTGATGAGCGGGCATGAACGAAAGACTCATGAGAAACAAACGCCGGGCCGCCCCAAGTGTTTCTCCTCCCCCTCGGGGGGGCGGACGCCGCAAGGCGGCGGCCTTGGGGGCGCTC
>JBBQVF010000160.1:0-7013 GCA_038211805.1 Burkholderiales bacterium
GAGCGCAGCGCCCGCGCAGCGGGCGCGTAGCGAGTTGCGCACCGGGCCGCAAGCCTGAGCACCGCAAGGCAGTCGGCGCGCAGCGACGACCGCCGCAGTGAAGCGCCACGGCCTGCCCGGACGCGCCATGGCGCCGCTGGACAACCAGGAACAAAGAAGACTTTCAAAGTCAGCAATGAGCCGCAACCCGACGGTCAACCAGCCGTGGCAACTCGGCCCGCATCAGACCATCGCCTGCGCCGCGCGCACTTCCACCCGCACTTGCTCGGTCAGTTCGGCCTTCAGCGCCACGAACTCGGGCGAGGTCTTGATTGAATAGTGGCGCGGATGGGCCAGTGGCACCGCGCGATCGAGCTTGATGCGACCGGGCCGTGCGCTCATCACCACCACCCGGCTGCCCATGAACACCGCCTCGTCGATGTCGTGGGTGACGAACAGCACGGTCTTGCGCTCTTGCTCCCAGATGCCGAGCAGCAATTCCTGCATCAACTCGCGGGTCTGGTGGTCGAGCGCACCGAAAGGCTCGTCCATCAGCAGCATGCGCGGGTTGTTGGCCAGCGCGCGGGCAATCGCCACCCGCTGCTGCATACCCCCCGACAACTGCTTGGGAAAATGCTGCTCGAAGCCGCGCAAGCCCACCTTGTGGACAAAAGCGCCGGCGATCTCCAGCTGCTGGGCCCGCGGCAGCCCGCGTTCGCGCAGGCCGAAACAAACGTTCTGCTGCACCGTCAGCCAGGGGAACAACGTGTAGCTCTGGAACACCATGCCGCGGTCGGCGCCGGGGCCGCTGATGCGCGCGCCATCCAGCAGCACCTCGCCCGAGGTCTGCCGGTCGAGCCCGGCGACGATGCGCAGCAGCGTGCTCTTGCCGCAGCCGCTGGGGCCCAGGATGGTGATGAAGTCGTTTTCGGCCACGCCCAGGTCGGTGGCCTGCAGCGCCACCGTGGCCACGCCATTCGACTGCGACGGAAAGCTGCGCGACACGCCGCGCACCTGCAGGATGTCCTGGCTCATGGGGTTCGCTTCACGCATCGCGTCATTCATGGCCTCTTTCATCGCCTCTTTCAACGCCCCAGCTGGGCCCAGGGGAACATGCTGCGATTGAAGGCCTTGAAGGCCATGTCGCTGACCAGCCCGATCACGCCGATGACGATGATGCCGAAGATGATCTGGTCGGTGGCCAGCAGCGCCTGGCTGTCGGTGATCATGTGGCCGATGCCGCTGGAAGCGCCGATCAGCTCGGCCACGATCACATACGTCCAGGCCCAGCCCAGCACCATGCGCAGGATCTCGGCGATCTCGGGCGCGGCGCCGGGGATCAGCACCCGTCTGACCAGGCTGGCATCGCTGCTGCCCAGGGTGTAGGCGGCCTCGACCAGATCGCGCCGGGTGTTGCCCACCACCACCGCGATCATCAGCACCAGCTGGAAGAAGCTGCCGATGAAGATCACCGCCAGCTTCTGCGCCTCGCCGATGCCGGCCCACAGGATCAGCAGCGGAATGAAGGCGCTGGCCGGCAGGTAGCGGGCAAACGACACGAAGGGCTCGAAGAAGGCCTCGATCGGCTTGTAGGCGCCCATCGCCACGCCCAGCGGCAGAGCAAGCACGGTGGCGAGGATGAAGCCGCCCAGCACCCGCCACACCGTCATGCCGATGTCGGTGGCAAAGTCCATCTCGGTGAGCAATACCCAGCCGCTGCGCAACATCTGCACCGGGTCGGCCAGGAAGGTCTTGGAGACGAAGCCACCGAAAGTGGCCAGCGCCCAGACCGCCACGAACAGCACGAAGAAGGCAATGCCGAGCGCAACCTTCGCGCCCGGCGCCACCGGCACCAGCGGCTTCATCAGCGGCTTACTTCAGGAACCGCGTGTCGGCCAGCTTGCTGAGGTCGGGAATGGCCCGGATGATGCCGGCCTCCAGCAGCAGGCTGGCGGCTTCCTTGCTGAACTCGGCATGCTCGCCGGCGGTGAAGAAGCGCTGGTTGGCCTCGCGGTCCTGCCAGCGCAGGTAGGCCTGACTCTTCTCGAAGGCTTCGCCGGTCTGCTTCACGTCGGCGCCCATGATCTCGAAGCTTTTCTTCGGGTCGGCCTTGATCATCGCCAGCGCGTCGAAGTAGCCGTCGGCCAGCCCCTTGGCGGCCTTGGGGTTCTCGGTCAGGAACTTCGGCGTGCAGCCGAAGGTGTCCATCACCATCGGGTAGTCCAGCGTGGTGGCGATGATCTTGCCGGCCTCGGGCTTGGCCCGCACCGCGCTGAGGTAGGGCTCGTAGGTCATCGCGGCGTCCACGCCGTCGGTGCCGGCGATCATCGCGTTGGCGGCGGCCTGCGGCGACAGGTTGACCACCTTGACGTCCTTGAGGGTCAGGCCGTTCTTCTTCAGCATCCAGGCCAGGCCGAAGTACGGCGCGGTGCCCGGTGCGTCGGCGGCCACGGTCTTGCCCTTCAGGTCGCTGATCTTGCCGATGCCGGGCTTGACCACCATGCCGTCGGCGCCGTAGCTCTTGTCGAGCTGGAAGATCTGCGTGGTGGCCACGCCGTTGGCGTTCCAGACGATCCAGGTCTCGACCGTGGTGGCGGCGCACTGCACGTCACCCGAGGCAATCGCCAGGTGGCGGTCTTTCTGCGGGATCTTCTTGATCGTGACGTCCAGGCCGTGCTTCTTGAACAGGCCGGCCTCCTTGGCCAGCGTCAGCGGGGCGAAGCCCGTCCAGCCCGAGATCGCCAGGGTCACCTTGGTGTCCTGCGCCGCGGCCGGCGTGGCGGCCAGGGCCAGCGTGGACAGGGCGGCCGCCAGGGCCAGGGTGGTGCGGGGGATAGCCAAGATCATGGAGGGCTCCAGGAGGTGATCAAGCGGGGGATCGGACGGGGGATCGGGCGGGGTTGCAAAGGCGGTTCAGGCCGGTGTCCACAAGGCGGGCAGGTCATGCAGGTCATGCAGGCCGTGCAGGCCGTGCAGGATATGTGCCAGCGAGCCGTCGCGCACCATCGCGCAGGCGGTTTCGATCTCGGGCGCCAGGTAGCGGTCTTGGGGAATGGCCGCACTGCGGCTGCGCAGCAGCGCGTGGGCGGCTTCCAGCGGCGGCGAGCTGGTCAAGGGCCGCAGGAACTCGATGCCCTGCGCGGCGGCCAGCCATTCGATGCCCAGGATGTGCGCGGTGTTGGCAATCATCGGCTGCAAGCGGCGTGCGGCGAAGGTGGCCATCGAGACATGGTCTTCCTGGTTGGCGCTGGTCGGCAGGCTGTCGACGCTGGCCGGGTGGGCCAGGCTCTTGTTCTCGCTGGCCAGTGACGCGGCGGTCACATGGGCGATCATGAAGCCCGAGTTCAAGCCGGCGTTGGCGGTGAGGAACGGCGGCAGCCGCGACACGCTGGCGTCGATCAGCATCGCGATGCGGCGCTCGGCGATGGCACCCACCTCGGCGATGGCCAGCGCCATCGCGTCGGCGGCCAGCGCCACCGGCTCGGCGTGGAAGTTGCCACCGCTGACCATGGCCTCGTCCTCGGCGAAGACCAGCGGGTTGTCGGTCACGGCATTGGCCTCGCGCACCAGCACCAATGCGGCGTGGCGCAGGCTGTCCAGGCAGGCGCCCACCACCTGCGGCTGGCAGCGCAGGCTGTACGGGTCTTGCACGCGGTCGTCGCCTTCGGCGTGGGATGCGCGGATGGCGCTGCCTGCCAGCAAGGCGCGGTAGTACTGGGCGACGTCGATCTGGCCGGGCTGGCCGCGCAGCGCGTGGATGCGCGGGTCGAACGGGCCGTCGCTGCCGCGCGCCGCATCCACCGTCAGCGCGCCGATCAGCAGCGCGGCCTCCAGCACCGGCTCGAAACACAGCAGCGCGTGCAGCGCCAGCGCGGTGCTGGTCTGGGTGCCGTTGATCAGCGCCAGGCCTTCCTTGGCCTGCAGCTGCAGCGGCGCGATGCCGGCGGCGGCCAAGGCCTGCGCGGCCGGCTGGCGCTGGCCATCGACCCACATCTCGCCCTCGCCCAGCAGCGCCAGCGTCATGTGGGCCAGCGGTGCCAGATCGCCCGACGCGCCCACCGAGCCCTGGCTGGGCACGTGCGGGCACAGGCCCGCGTTGTGCACCGCCACCAGCGTGTCGATCACGATCGGCCGAACACCCGAGTGGCCGCGCGCCAGGCTGGCGGCCTTCAGTGCCAGCATCAGGCGCACCACCGGCGGGCTCAGCGGCTCGCCCACGCCCACGCTGTGCGAGCGGATCAGGTTGAGCTGCAGCGTCGCCAGGTCGCCCTCGCTAATGCGGGTGGAGGCCAGCTTGCCGAAGCCGGTGTTGACGCCGTAGACCGGCACATCGCCCTCGGCCGCGCGGCGCACCACCGCCGCGCTGGCCTCGATGCCGCGCAGCGCGGCGGGGTCGACCAGCAGCGGCTGGCCCCCGGCGTGGATGGCCTGCAGTTCGACCAGCGTGAGTTGTCCGGGCCGCAGCAGCATCAGGCGCGTCCGCTAGGCACCTGGCGCACAGCGGCGCCGGCGGCCTCGACAGGCGTGACCATCGGCAGGTTCAGCCCTTGCTCCCGGGCGCAGGCCACGGCAATGTCGTAACCGGCATCGGCATGGCGCATCACGCCGGTGGCCGGGTCGTTCCACAGCACCCGCTCGATGCGCCGGGCGGCCGCGTCGGTGCCGTCGCAGACGATCACCACGCCGCTGTGCTGGCTGTAGCCCATGCCCACGCCGCCGCCGTGGTGCAGGCTGACCCAGGTGGCGCCGCCGGCGGTGCTGAGCAGGGCGTTGAGCAGCGGCCAGTCGCTGACGGCATCGCTGCCGTCCAACATGGCCTCGGTCTCGCGGTTCGGGCTGGCCACGCTGCCGCTGTCGAGGTGGTCGCGGCCGATCACGATCGGCGCCTTCAACTCGCCTGACTTCACCATCTCGTTGAAGGCCAGGCCGGCACGGTCGCGCTCGCCCAGGCCGATCCAGCAGATGCGCGCCGGCAGGCCCTGGAAGGCGATGCGCTCAGCGGCCATGTCGAGCCAGCGGTGCAGCGGCTGGTCGTCGGGAAACAGTTCCTTCATCTTGGCGTCGGTCTTGCGGATGTCTTCCGGGTCACCCGACAGCGCCACCCAGCGGAACGGCCCCCGGCCGCGGCAGAACAGCGGCCGCACGTAGGCCGGCACGAAGCCGGGGAAGGCGAAGGCGTTCTTGACGCCGGCATCGAAGGCCACCTGCCGGATGTTGTTGCCGTAGTCGACCGTGGGGATGCCCATGGCCTGGAAGTCGAGCATGGCCTGCACATGCACCGCGCAGCTCTTGGCTGCTGCGTCGCGCAAAGCAGCGTGTTGCCGGTCATCGGCCGCGGCGGCACGCCAGGCGTCCACCGTCCAGCCCGACGGCAGGTAGCCGTTGACGAGGTCGTGCGCGCTGGTCTGGTCGGTCACCAGATCGGGTTGGATGCCGCCGGCGTCACGGCCCGGCTTCGCCCGTTTCACCAGTTCGGGCAGCACATCGGCGGCGTTGCCCAGCAGGCCGATCGACTTGGCCTCACCGGCAGCGGTGTACTTTGCGATCCGCGCCAGCGCGTCGTCGAGATCGGTCGCCTGCTCGTCGAGGTAGCGGCTGCGCAGGCGGAAGTCGATCCGGCTCTGCTGGCACTCGATGTTCAGGCTGCAGGCGCCGGCGAAGGTGGCGGCCAGCGGCTGCGCGCCGCCCATGCCGCCCAGGCCGGCGGTCAGGATCCAGCGGCCGGTCCAATGGCCGCCTGGCGCCCGAGCGCCGGGCCGCCCCAAGCCGGGCGCCGTCCCCTCGGGGGACCGGTCGCCGTAGTCGGTGACCGAGGGGCAGACAGGGTAATGTTGACGGCCCGCCTCGACGAACGTCTCGTAGGTGCCCTGCACGATGCCCTGGCTGCCGATGTAGATCCAGCTGCCGGCGGTCATCTGGCCGTACATCATCAGGCCCTTGCGGTCCAGCTCGTGGAAATGCTCCCAGGTGGCCCATTTCGGCACCAGGTTGGAGTTGGCGATCAGCACCCGCGGCGCGTCTTCATGGGTGCGGAACACGCCCACCGGCTTGCCGCTTTGCACCAGCAGGGTTTCATCGGGGCGCAGCCGGCGCAGGCTGTCGAGAATGGCCTCGTAGCAGTCCCAGTTGCGGGCGGCCTTGCCGATGCCGCCGTACACCACCAGCGCGTCGGGGTTCTCGGCCACCTCGGGGTCGAGGTTGTTCTGGATCATCCGGTAGGCCGCTTCGATCAGCCAGTTGGCGCAGCTGATATCAGTGCCACGCGGTGCGCGAACCGGGTGCGGCTGGGCGGCGGCCGGGGTGATGTGTTGAACGGTGGACAGGTCGGTCATGGTGAGCCCTCAGCGCGTGACGTGTGACGGGTGACGGGTGACGGGTGACGGGGTGACGATGCGAAGACCCGGCCGGGCAAACCGCCGGCTGGGCCCACAATGGGGCGAATCCTACTTGTCTAGACAAGCCGGCGCAAGTAGCATCAACGCATGGTTTCTACCCGTTTGCCTGCCGCGCCGGTGTCGCCTTTGGCGCCCTACGCCCGGGTTAAGCAGGTGCTGAAAGACGGGCTGGCGGCGGGCCAGTGGCCGGCCGGCGCGCTGATGCCCTCCGAGGCCGAGCTGGTGGCGCAATTCAACGTCAGCCGCATGACGGTGAACCGGGCGCTGCGCGAGTTGCAGGCCGAAGGGCTGGTGGAGCGCTCGCAGGGCGTGGGCACATTTGCAGCACGGCTGCACCGGGTGTCGTCGTCGTTGACCATCCGTGACCTGCATGACGAGATCACCGCCCGCGGCCACCAGCACCACGCGGTGGTGCACCTGCAGCGCAGTGAAAAAGCCCCAGCCGCGCTGGCCGCGCAACTGGGCCTGGCCACCGGCGCCCGGGTGTTCCACACGCTGATCGTGCACTTCGAGAACGGCGTGCCGCTGCAGTGCGAGGACCGCTACGTCAACCCGGCCTGCGCCCCCGCTTACCTCGAGGTCGACTTCACGCGGATGACGCCCACGCTCTACCTGCTGCAGGTCGCGCCGCTGTGGGAG
>JBBQVF010000161.1:0-6983 GCA_038211805.1 Burkholderiales bacterium
CGAGTTGCGCACCGGGCCGCAAGCCTGAGCACCGGAAGGAAGTCGGCGCGCAGCGACGACCGCCGCAGTGAAGCGCCACGGCCTGCCCGGACGCGCCATTGCGCCGCTGAAAAACCAGGCACGAAGAAGACTTTCAAAGACAGCAACGAGCCGCCAGCAGTCATCGGTCGCTGTCATGCCACCCACCGGTGGTTGCCGGCGCTGGCGCTGAAGCCTTGGTGACAGGCCGAACACCTTGCGCCCGGCCAGAATCTGAGCACACCGCATTCTGGAGAGTTGCATGGAAGACCGCGTCCGCATCGAGATCGATTGCCACGGCGTTGCCGATGTCTGCCTGGTGCGTGGCGACAAGATGAACGCGTTGGACTTCGCGATGTTCGACGCACTGGCCGCCGCCATCACCCGCTTGAAAGCTGAAAAGGGCCTGCGCGTGGTGGTGCTGCACGGCGAAGGCAAGGCCTTCTGCGCCGGGCTCGACATGGGCCGCATGGCCAAGCTGAACAACGGCGAGCCCGGCGCCACGCGCGACCTGCGCAGCCGCAGCCACGGCATCGCCAACTCGGCGCAGTTCATCGGCCTGGGTTGGCGTGAGATCCCCGTGCCGGTGATTGCCGCGGTGCACGGCGTGGCCTTCGGTGGTGGCCTGCAGGTGGCGCTGGGCGCCGACATCCGGCTCGTCACCGCCGACCTGAAGATGAGCGTGATGGAGATCAAGTGGGGCCTGGTGCCCGACATGGCCGGCGTGGTGCTGATGCGCGGCCTGGTGCGCGACGACCATGCACGTGAACTGACCTACACCGGGCGCATCGTGCTGGGTGACGAAGCTGTTCAACTGGGGTTGGCCACCCGCGTCTGCGCCGATCCGCTGGCCGAGGCCCGCGCGATGGCGCAAGCCCTGGCCCAGCGCAGCCCCAACGCGCTGCGTGCCGACAAGCGGCTGATGAATGCCAGCAGCCAGGTGCTGGCCGACAGCGCCCGCGCGCTGCTGCAGGCCGAAAGCGACGAGCAGGTGGCGTTGATGGGCCAGCCCAACCAGCTGGAAGCCGTGCGCGCCAACCTCGACAAGCGCGCGCCGGTGTTCGACGACAGCGCCGCCTGATCTGTCCCCACCCCGCGACACCACCCCGCGACACCACCCCACGAAGACACCATGCAACGTGACATAGCGCTGCGTCAGCAGCTGGCCGAACGGCTGGCCGCGTGGCCGCGCCATGCGCCCGATGAGTCAGGACTCAAACGCGCCGCGGTGGCGCTGGCCGTCACCGACGAAGGCCCCGGCTCGGGCTTGTGGGGGTTGCACAAGAGCGGCCAATGGAGCACCCAGGCTGCGCTGATCCTGACCAAACGGGCCGCCCACCTGCGCCGCCATGCCGGCCAATGGGCACTGCCCGGCGGGCGCATCGACAACGACGAAACGCCCGAACAAACCGCGCTGCGCGAGCTGGCTGAAGAAGTGGGCCTGCAACTCAACGAGGCCGACGTGCTGGGCCGGCTCGACACCTTCATCACCCGGTCAGGCTTTGCGATGACGCCGGTGGTGGTGTGGGCCGGCGAGGCCCGCACCCTGGTGCCCGACCCAGCCGAGGTGGCCAGCATCCACCGCATCCCGATGACCGAGTTTCTGCGCAGCGACGCGCCCATCCTCGAAGCGCTGGAAGGCAGCGAACACCCGGTGCTGAAGATGCCGCTGGGCGACAACTGGATCGCCGCGCCCACCGCGGCGCTGATCTACCAGTTCCGCGAGGTCTGCCTGCTGGGCCGCGCCACCCGCGTGGCGCATTTCGAGCAGCCGAAGTTCGCCTGGACTTGAGCGGCCATCGCTGCCGTTTTGAGGCCCCGCGCGGAGCCCCGCCTCAAGCGCTATCCGGCGCCTCGCTGCCACCGCCGCCGGCGGCCATCGATGGCTCGAAGAACTCGCAGGGGCTGAGCGACTGCTTGGCCCGGTACATCGCCGCGTCGGCACGGGCGATCAGCGTGGGCCCGCTCAGGCCATGGTCGGGATAGAGCGCAATGCCGATGCTCGGGGTGATGGCGAACTGCAGTGCGCCCAGACCGATCGGCGCCTCGATGGCCTTGCGAACCAGACCCGCGATGCGCGCAACGGCGTTGCGATCCACCGGGTTGATCAGCAAGTACAAAAACTCGTCACCACCGTTGCGGCAGACGGTGTCCTCGTCGCGCGCATGGCGCAGCAGTCGTTGCGCCACCACCTTCAGCACCGTGTCGCCCGCCGCATGGCCGTGGGTGTCGTTGACGAGCTTGAAGCGGTCGAGGTCGAGAAACATCACCGCCAAGGTCCAGCCATGGCGCTCGGCGCCGGCGATGGCCTGGGCCAGCCGGTCGTCGAACAGCGTGCGGTTGGGCAGCCCGGTTTTCCGGTCGTGCATGGCCAACTGGCTGGCGATGTGCTCGGCGCTGCGCGACGCTGCCAGCGCGGCGCCTGACTCTGCCAACGCCCTGCGCGACTGCGCCAAGGCGCGTTCCACCGCCCTGACCTCCGCGACCCCGTGGGCCAGGTTGTTGGTCACCTGCTGCAGGTCGTCGGCAATGTCCTGCACCTGCGATTCGACCACCAGCCCGTTTTGCAAGGCCTGGGCAGCGGGCATGGTCGTCGCGCCGCGCGCAATCTCGGTTTCTGCCAGAACGTTGGCAGACCCCAACTCTTCGGCACACGCTTCCACCTTGGCCTTGACATCTTGGCTCTGGTCAAGCGCAGCGTCCAACGCGTTCAGCAGGCGAGAGGGATGGCCGGGGTCGGGCGGGCGCGATGACATCGTGTGCACCGCAGCATAGGCGCCGATGCCGCCGGTGTCTGTGTGGCAGCGCACGGGCTGTACCCGCGTCCGTGCGCTGCCCAGCGGGGCCGCAGGGCCGACGCAACACCGCAAACGCATCCGGGGATCGGGTGCGTCCAGTCGGCGTGGAACAGCGAGGGCGCAGCCGCCATCGGCCACGGTGAACCGCTCGCCCGCTGCCCAGGCGTGGCCGGCCAGCTGGGTGACGAGCCGAGCGCAGGCCCGGTCCATCCGTTCACTGGCAATGCCAATGGCAATGGCAATGGCAATGCCAATGGCAATGGCAATGGCAGCGGCCAAGCCTTGCTCGCCGGTGATGGGCAGGCGCGAGTGCCTGTCGTCAGCCAAGCGGCTGGGGTTTCGACCGTGGCGAGCCGATGTCCACGGCACGCCGCCTTGCCGGCATCCGGCGGACAGACCGACGGGCCGACGGACTGACGACGGGCTGACGGGCTGACGGGCTGACGCCCCAGCCGTGCGCCCATCAGCGCACGACGCCCAGCCGCCGCGCGATCGCCACCGCCTGGGTACGGCTGCGGGCGTTGAGCTTCATGTTGATGTTGCGCAAATGGGTGCGCACGGTGCTGTCGCTGACAAACAGCTTCTCGGCCATCGCGCTGTTGCTGTAACCCTCGGCCAGCAGCTGCAGCACGCGGATTTCCTTGCGGGTGAGCGGCTCGGCCAGTGGCACGCCGGGTGTGCCGGGCGCGCTGGCTTCAGTGGGTTCGATGGCAGGCGGCGCATCGGCGTCGTCGACGGACGGGTCGTCCCCGCACAGGGCGATCAGGCGTTGCACGCAGTCGTCGAGCAGCGGGTCGACCCGGCCGCCGGCGCCCTCGTGCAGGGCCGCGCGGCTGCGGCGCAGCAGCGTGGCCACCGCCGGGCCTTCGTCGAGCAGCAGCCGCACGAAGCCTTCGGCCTGCGCCACCTGCAACAGCTTGAGCGTCAACGCCACCGCGGCGGCGGCGTCACCCGGCGCGCCGGCGCGCTGCAGCGCCAGCGCCTGCAGCACCTGCAGCTTCAGCGCGCGGCGCTGGCGGTGGGCGGCCAGCGCCTGCTCGGCCACGGCAGCGGCCTGGCGGGCGGCGCTGACGGCATCGCCGAACTGCACCTGCCAGCGCAAGCGGCCGATGACCATGTCGTCCAGATCGTGGGCACTGAGCTGCAGGCGCGCCACCCGCTGCCAGACCTCGGGGTCGTCGGCGCGGTCGAGTGCCTGCGCGGCGGCGTCGGCCTGGCCTTGCAGCACCAGCACCCGGGCGCGCTCCAGCCGGGCGCTGGCCACCACGCGCGGCAGCTGGCGGTGGTGGCCCAGGTATTCCAGCTCGGTCAGGGTCTGCAGCGCGGCGTCGATGTCGCCGCGCTCGAAGGCGATGCGCGAGCGCATGACATGGCTGAGGATCATGTGGTCGGGCAGGCCGACATCACGCGCCAGCGGCAGGTAGACGTTGAGCAGGTGCTCGGCCTGGGCCAGTTGATGGGCCTCGTACACCGCGCCGGCGTGCAGCACGCCGGCCCAGGCGTTGCCGTGGGTCGGGCCATAGCCGCCGCCGCTCCCACCCCATCCACCACCACCACCACCACCACCACCACCTCCGCCGCCACCACCACCATTACCGCTACCGCTACCGCTGCCGCTGCCGCTGCCGCTGCCGCTGCCGCTGCCGCCAGCCGCCGCGCTGCCGGCCCCCAGCCCCAACGCCAGCCGGAAGCGCGCCGTGGCCTGGCGCAGCCGGCCCTGCTGCAGGTCGAGCAGGCCCTCGACCGATTCGCTGTACATGCGGTTGAAGCCCGCGCCCTGCTGGCCGCGGCGGGCAGCGTCCAGCAGGCGCTGGGCCTGTTCGCGCTCGCCCAGCACGCCCAGCACATGGGCCATCGCGTTGCACAGCACGCTGTCGGCGAAGGGCTGGCCGGTCGGCACCTGGGCCAGGTGCTCGCGGCCGATGGCGTTGGCGTCTTCCACCCGGTCCATCATGGCCAGCAGCATCGGCTGCAGGGCGTGGACATGGGCGCGCACCGCAGGGTCGGTGCTGTGCTCGCAGCCCGACTGCTGCAGCTGCGCCATCGCCTCCCAGGGGCCGCGGGTCAGGGTGCAGGCCCACAGCGACACCACCTGCAGCATCGGCCGGTCGGCCATGGCCCGGGCCGGCAACGCGGCGAACCAGCGCGCCAGCAGCCGCATGCGGCCTTGCTCGAGGAAGGTGAGGGCGTGCAGCGCCAGCAGCTCGATGGCCAGCGGGGCGTCGCCGCCCTCGATGGCGTGGTCGATCGCCGGCACCGGCCGGCCCTGCGATTCATACCAGCCTGAGGCCGCCAGGTGCAGCCGGGCCAGTTCGTCGGGCTGCTCGCGGGCCAGCTGGGTGCGCAGGAAGTCGGCAAACAGGCTGTGGTAGCGCCATTCGGGCTGGGCATCGGCAGCGACGCCGCTGTCGATGGCGGTGATGAACAGGTTGGCCGCGGCCAGCTGGTCGAGCGTGCGGCGGGCGTCGAGGCGCGGGTTCAGCGCCTGGCACAGCGGCGCGTTGAACTGCCGCAGGATGCTGGTGCGCAGCAGGAAATCGCGGATCTCGGGCCGCTGGCGGGCCAGCACGTCCTCGCCCAGAAAGTCGGCCACCGCGCGGTCGCTGCCCGAGAAGTGGGCGATGTAGTCGGCCACCGAGCCCTGGCGGGCGATCACGGCGTCCAGCGCCATCGAGGCCAGCCACAGCGCGGCGATCCAGCCCTCGGTCTTGCGGTGCAGGTCATCGAGGTGGGCGTGCCCGCTGCCCAGCGCGCTGCCGATCGCGCTGAGCGGGCCGCCAACGTGGCGCAGCGCAAAGAAGGCCGCGGTCTCGATGCGGCTGAAGCGCAGGTGCTCGGTGTCGACTTCCAGCAACTGGCCGGCCGCGCGCAGCCGGCCCAGCCCCAGGTCGGGCAGGCTGCGCGAGCCCAGCACCAATTGGCCGCGCCGCGGCAGGTGGTCGATGATCTCGCGCACCAAGCCCAGCACGGCGGGCTCGGTGATCAGCTCGAAATCGTCGAGGAACAGCGCGAATGGCTTCGGCTGCGAGGCCAGCCTGTCGACCAGGGCCAGCGGCGCGGCGCTGGCGGGCGCGTCGCCGACGATCGGTGCCAGCGCTTGGTGCAGGCAGGCCAGGAAGCGGGGCACGTCGTTGTCGGTGCGCTCCAGCGTCAGCCAGGCGGTGTCGATGCCCTGGGCGGCCAGCGCGGCGCGGGCCTGCACCATCGCGGTGGTCTTGCCGAAGCCAGCCGGCGCACGCACCAGCACCAGCTTGACGGCAGCCGCCTGGGCCATGCGCTGGCTCACCGCCGTGCGCGGCACCTGCAGCGCGCTGACGCTGGGCGGGCTGAGCTTGGACGCCACCCGGCCGGCATCGACGCGGGCGGTGTCCGGGCGCGCGGCGCCAGCGTGTTGCGGGTGCGGGTGCGGGTGCGGGTGCGGGTGCTGGTGCGGCTGCTGCTGCGGTTGCGCCGTGGCTGTGTCGGCCTGGGTGGGGAGGGCGGCCATCGTGCCGTCATTCTGGCCCAGCGAGGTCAGCGCCGGCCTGCAGCGCTGCCGGCGGCGTCGGCCCGGAGCGGCTGGAGCCGCTGGAGCACAACCTCTTCCGCGGCCAGAGCCGCGGTGTCGGCGGGGCCCCGCGGGCTGGGGGCCAGCGTCAGCGCGCTGGCGCCGCCGAGACCCGCCGCGCGACGATGGCCAGCGGTGCGTGGGCGCTGCTGGCGCCCACGGTCTGCATCGTCAGCTGCAACTCGTCGCCGACCAGCCGGCCCTGGTAGCGGTGCTCGGTGTCGCGGCTGGCGGCACCACTGGTCTCGGTGCTGCGGGTGATGAAACGCACCCCGTCGGCATCGGCGGTGCCTTGTTCGATCGTGCGGGGCACGCGCAGGAAGGACGCGCTGCCTTGCAGTCGGCTGCCGTCACCGCTGAAGTCGAAGCGCTCCTGGAAGCGGGCGTTGGGCCAGTCGTAGACCACCTCGGCCTGCCAGGTGCCGTTGACTGCCGGTCGCGCCGCCGGGGTTTGGGTCTGGGTCTGGGTCTGGGTCTGGGTCTGGGTCTGGGTCTGGGCCGGGGCCTGGGCCTGGGCCTGGGCCTGGGCCTGGGCCTGGGCCTGGGCCTGGGCCTGGGCCTGGGCCTGGGCCTGGGCCGGCGGCCGCACCGCTGGCGCTTGGGCCGCCGGCCAAAGCCCG
>JBBQVF010000162.1:0-6971 GCA_038211805.1 Burkholderiales bacterium
CCTCGCACCGCGCCGGCCACCGTCCCTCGCCCCGCGCTGGCAGCCGCGCCGCGCGTCGCGCTCGCGCTGCTGGCCCTGGTGGTGCTGAACACCGCACTCAGTCTGCGCAACTGGTGGCCGACGCCGGGCGTGCTGCCCGACCACCGGCTGGCGCCCGAGTTCGTGCTGCTGTGGGGGTTGCTGCTGGCGCTGGTCGCCTGGCGCGGCAGCTTGTCGCGCGGTTGGCTGGCCGGCCTGAGCGTCGCTTACCTGGCGCTGGTGCTCGGCCGCTATGCCGATGTCACCGTGCCGGCGCTGTTCGGCCGGCCGGTCAACCTGTACTGGGACGGCCAGCAGATCCCGCGCTTTTTATGGGTGTCGGCGCGTGAGTACCCGTGGTGGGCCAGCGCTGGCGCCATCGCCGCGGTGCTGCTGCTGCTGGCCGCGCTGTACAGCCTGCTGCGCTGGGCGATGGGCGCGGTGGCGCGCGACGCGGCACCGTATGCGCTGCGCGCCCGCTGGACCTGGCTGCCGACGCTGCTGGCGGTGGCCGCCGTCGCCGCGCACCAGACCGGCACCGTGCCCGGGTTGACCTGGCACCTGGTCACCAAGCCGGTGACGCCGACCTACGCCCGCCAGGCCGTGCTGCTGGCCACCGCCTTCTCGCCCGGGCGGCTGGCCGCGGCACTGCCGCCTGCGCCGGTGCTGGACGCGGCGATGGCCGCCGCGCCCGAGCAGGCGCTGGGCGCGCTGCGCGGGCGCGACTTCACGCTGATCTTCCTGGAGTCGTACGGCGCGATGGCCTTCGACAACCCGCGGGTGGCGCCGCAGCTGGCGCCGGCGCGGGCGCAACTGGCCGCCGACATCGCCGCCAGCGGCCGCCTGGTGGCGTCGGCCTATGTGCGCGCAGCCACCTTTGCCGGCGCGTCCGAGCTGTCGCACCTGAGCCTGCTGTCGGGCGTCGACCTGAGCGACCCGCTGCGCCACGACCTGCTGCTGACCAGCCAGCGGCCGACGCTGACCAGCCTGTTCCGGCGCGCCGGCTACCAGAGCGTGGGCCTGTACCCGGCCCTCAGCTGGGACTGGGCCGAACGCGCCTACTACGGCTTCGACCGGTTCCTCGACGGCCGCGACCTCGACTACCGCGGCCCGCCGCTGGGCTACTGGAAGGTGCCCGACCAGTTCAGCCTGGCGCGCTTCGACCAGCTGCAGCCGGTCGGGCCCGCCACGCCGCCACGCTTCCTGTTCTTTCCCACCATCACCAGCCACCTGCCGTTCGGCCCGGTGCCGCCCTACCAGCCCGACTGGGACCGCCTGCTGACCGCCGACCCCTACGGCGCGGCTGAATCGAAGCGGCTGCTGACGGCTTACGTCGACTGGCTGGACATGCTGCCCAACTACGTCGGCATGTTCGACTACACCTACCGCTGGCTGGGCGGCTACCTGCAGCGGCCGGAACCGCGCGAATCGGTGATGCTGTGGGTCGGCGACCACCAGCCGGCGGCCAGCGTCAGCGGGGAGGGGGCGAGCTGGGACGTGCCGGTGCATGTCATCACCCGCGACCCGGCGTTGCTGGCGCGCTTCGTCGCGCTGGGCTTTCGCCCGGGGCTGGAGCCACAGCGACCGGTGCTGGGCGGCATGCACGACCTGACCGCGCTGCTGCTGCAGGGTTTTGCGGCGCCGGCAACGCCGCCGCCCGCGGCCGCTGCGGTTTCAGCGGGCGCTCCGTGAGGCGGGCTCAACAGGCGAGGTGAGCCGGTTGGCGCCGCCGGGGCTGAGGCCACGCGGCTTCTGCTGAATCGAGCAGGCGCGGGCGGGCGCTTCAGGCCGGCGCGGGTCTTGCCGCCACCGCTGCAGACAGCTCCGCCGCCAAGTCAGCCGCCAGGTCAGCTGCCAGGTCAGCTGCCAGCACCGCGATGTCATGCCGCAGCGCCGGCCAAGGCCGGTCGGTGGCGACGCGCAGCAGGTCGGCGCATTCGTCGTCAGCCGGCCATTCGGTGATGGTCAGCTGCTGCTGCAGCACCTCGGCGGTGGCGTCGGATGGGTCCTGGCCAGCGGCCTGCCGGGCGGCCAACCGCTGCTGCAGGACGGCCGTGGGGGCCTCGCACAGCACCAGCTTGAACGGCACACCCAGCCGCTGCGCCAGCGCCCGAAAGGCGTCGCGCTCGGCACGGTGCAGGCTGGCGGCGTCGACCACCACCGGCACGCCGGCCCGCAAGGCGCCTTCAGCCAAGGCCAGCAGGCGCGCGTAGGTGCGCCGGGTCGCGTCGGCCGTGTACAGGCCCAGTGCCGGCTCGGCCCGGGCGGTGGGCGCCAGACCGAACAGCCGCTTGCGTTCGACATCCGAGCGCAGCCGCACGCCGCCCAGGGGCTGCGCCAGCAAGCCGGCCACCGCCGTCTTGCCGCTGCCCGACAACCCCATCATCAGCACCAGCTGCGGCGGCGGCGGCGCGGCCAGCGCAGCGGCCACGTCCAGGTAGCGCCGCGCCCGGGCCAGGCCCGCCGCCCGGGCCGCATCGGCATCGGCATCGGCATCGGCGGCGGCGGCAGCGGCAGCGGCAGCGGCAGCGGCGGGGGCAGTGGCGGCTTCGGCGCCGGCAGGCACGCTGAGCAGCGCCACCTTGGCCCGCACCGCGGCGCGGTGCACGGCCCACCAGGCCAGCAGTGGCAGCGCGCCCCAGTCGCCGCTGGCTTCCAGCGTGGTGTTGATGAAGCGCCAGGCGTCTTGCGGCAGGCCATGGGCCAGCAGGTCCATGAAGGTGAAGGCCAGGTCGCCGATGGTGTCGATCTGGCGCAGCCGGGGGTCGAATTCCAACGCGTCGAACAGCACCGCTGCGCCGTCGGCCCAGAACACGTTGCCCAGGTGCAGGTCGCCATGGCCGTCGCGCACGCAGCCGTCGCGGACGCGCTGCGCGATCAGTGCGGGCTGCTCGGCGGCGCGGCTCCAGCGCTGCAGTGCGGCCACCGGGGCGGCCAGCAAAGGGTTGGCCGCTGCAGTGCCGGCCCGTGCGACGCCGGCCAGTACAGTGGTGGCCGGTGCAGCGTCTGCCGATTCATGGCCACCCACCAGCGCCGCCAGCTCGGCCCAGTTGTCGCGCACGGCTTGGCAGGTGGTTTCGGCCTCGGCCTCGGCCGCGGCCCGGCCGGGGCTGGCCGGCAACATCGGCTGCTGGCCGGCCTGGAAAGCCACCACCGCGTCGGCCAGGCCGTCGACCTGGGCCGTGCTCAACGAGCCCGCGGCAGCCAGCCGGTCGAAGCCCTGCCGGTTGTCGAAGCGGCGCATGCGCACCGCCCAATCGACCACCGCGCCCGCCAGCGCTTGGCCGGGCGCGGCGATCGACGCGCCGCCCTCGCCCTGCTGCACCGGCACCACGCCCAGGTACCAGTGCGGCGCGGTGCGGCGGTTCAACCGCAGCTCCTCCAGGCAGGCGGCGTGTCGCAGCGCCAGCGTGGAAAAGTCGACGAAGGGCAGCAGCACCGGCTTCTTGAGCTTGTAGACATGGCCGCCGGCCAGCAACAGCGAGGACAGGTGGGTCTCGATCAGGCCCGCGGCATCGGGGTGGCCGCCGCAGGCGCCCGGCCGGCGCAACTGGGCCACCCGGTCGGCGTGGGCGGCCAGTGCGGCGGCGTGTACTGCGTTGTCTTCAGCGGCGTTCGCAGCGGCGTGGGCGGCTGTCGGTTCGTCTTGCACAGGCACAGGGCTCAGCGTTGACGCTCAGCGGTTGTTGGGTCGGCCCATGCTCGCTTGATATCGGACAACCCACATTGCGCTCGAACAAGAACCTGCGCGCTCCGGTCAGGCTGGCGCCCGCAGATGGCCCAGCGGCAGCGCCGCGCCGGCTTTCACCTCGCCGAGCGAGAAGCTGGTGTGAATGTCCTTCACGTTCGGCAGCTTGAACAGCGTGTCCATCGCCCAGCGCGAATAGGCGTCGAGGTCGGTGCACAGCACCTGCAGCTCGAAGGTGCCGGCGCCGCTGATGTAGTGGCAGCTCAGCACTTCGGGCAGCACGCGGATGGCGTCTTCCAGCGCCCGGGTGGCCTCGGCGTTGTTGCGCTCGGCATCCACCCGCACGAAGGCCAGCGCGCCCAGGCCAATGCGGCGGCGGTCGATCTCGGCGCGGTAGCCGGTGATGATGCCCTGCGCCTCCAGCCACTTGACGCGCCGCCAGGTGGGCGCGGCCGACAGGCCGATGCGGGTGGCCAGCTCGGCATTGCTGAGCCGCGCGTCGCGCTGCAGTTCGTCGAGGATGGCGACGTCCCAGCGGTCGAGACCGGCGCCGTGGTCGCTGCCGGAGTCCACCGCAGGCTCGCCGTCGGACGTCAGCGTTTTCCCCAGTTTTGGCTTATTGAGCGCGTTTCTTTCTCGAATGGGCATGCTTTGGCCTGTTCTGTTGCGTCGAGTATCGCCACAGCGGCAAACAAAGAAAAGACTTCAGCGGGCGGTTTTCCTACACTTCGTCATCACCGATGGCCTGGAGCCCGCCGCCATGAACGCACCCCTGCCCGACTCGATCCGCAAGGCCCTGGAACAGGTGACACTGGATGACAAGTACACGCTGCCCGAGGGCCGCGCCTTCATGTCGGGCGTTCAGGCGCTGGTGCGCCTGCCGATGCTGCAGCGCCAGCGCGACGCCGCCGCCGGCTTGAACACCGCCGGCTTCATCAGCGGCTACCGCGGCAGCCCGCTGGGCGGCTACGACCAGTCGTTGTGGGCGGCCAAGAAGCACCTCAGCAGCCAGAACATCGTGTTCCAGCCCGGTGTCAATGAAGAGCTGGCGGCCACCGCGGTGTGGGGCACGCAGCAGATCGAGTTCGACCCGGCGAACAAGAAGTTCGACGGCGTGTTCGGCATCTGGTACGGCAAGGGCCCGGGCGTGGACCGCTGCTCCGACGTGTTCAAACACGCCAACATGGCCGGCACCGCGCCGCACGGCGGCGTCATCGCGCTGGCCGGCGACGACCATGTGGCCAAGAGCAGCACCGCGGCGCACCAGAGTGACCACATCTTCAAGGCCTGCGGGCTGCCGGTGTTCTTTCCCAGCAGCGCGCAGGAAATCCTCGACCTCGGCCTGCACGCCTTCGCGATGAGCCGCTTCGCCGGCGTGTGGACGTCGATGAAGACGATCCAGGAGGTGGTCGAGTCGTCGGCCAGCATCGATGTCTCGCCCGACCGCGTGAAGATCATCCTGCCGACCGATTTCCTGATGCCCGAGGGCGGGCTGCACATCCGCTGGCCCGATGTGGCGCTGGTGCAGGAGGCCCGGCTGTTCGACTACAAGTGGTACGCCGCGCTGGCCTACGTGCGCGCCAACAAGCTGAACTACAACGTGGTGGAGGGGCCGAACGACCGCTTCGGCATCATCGCCAGCGGCAAGGCCTACAACGACACCCGGCAAGCGCTGGCCGACCTGGGGCTCGACGACGACACCTGCCGACAGGTCGGCATCCGGCTGCACAAGGTCAACGTGGTCTGGCCGCTGGAGGCCACCATCACCCGCAACTTTGCGCAGGGGCTGCAGGAGATCCTGGTGGTCGAGGAGAAGCGCCAGGTCATCGAGTACCAGTTGAAGGAAGAGCTGTACAACTGGCGGCCCGACGTGCGACCCAACGTGCTGGGCAAGTTCGACGAAGCCGAGGGCGACATGAACCGCGAAGGGCCCTTCGGTGGCCACGGCGGCGAATGGAGCCAGCCCAACCCCGGCAACAACTGGCTGCTGCGCGCCAACGCCGACCTGAACCCCACGCTGATCGCCCAGGCCATCGCCAAACGCCTGCGCAAACTGGGCCTGCCGGTCGACATCGCCGCGCGCATCGACGCCCGCATTGCGCTGATCGAGGCCAAAGACCGTGCGCTGGCCACAGGCGCCACCGGCGGTGCCGAACGCCAGCCCTGGTTCTGCAGCGGCTGCCCGCACAACACCAGCACCAAGGTGCCCGAGGGGTCGCGGGCGATGGCCGGCATCGGCTGCCACTTCATGGCCACCTGGATGGACCGGGAGACGATTGGTTTTACTCAAATGGGCGGCGAGGGCGTGCCCTGGGTCGGCCAGTCGCACTTCAGCAAACGACCGCACATGTTCGCCAACCTGGGCGACGGCACCTACTACCACTCGGGCTCGCTGGCGGTGCGGCAAAGCATCGCGTCGGGTGTCAACATCACCTACAAGATTCTCTACAACGACGCGGTGGCGATGACCGGCGGCCAGCCGATCGACGGCATCCTGACCGTGCCGCAAATCAGCCGCGCGATGGAGGCCGAGGGCGCGAAGAAGATCGTCATCGTCACCGACGAGCCCGACAAGTACAAAACACCGCTGAACTTGGCGCCGGGCACCACGGTGCGGCATCGTGATGAGCTCGACACCGTGCAGCGCGAGCTGCGCGAGTTGCCCGGCTGCACCATCCTGATCTACGACCAGACCTGCGCCACCGAAAAGCGCCGCCGCCGCAAGCGCGGCAAGATGGTCGACCCGGCCAAGCGGGTGGTCATCAACGAGCTGGTCTGCGAAGGCTGCGGCGATTGCGGCGTGCAGAGCAACTGCATGAGCGTGGAGCCGCTGGAGACCGAGTTCGGGCGCAAGCGCCAGATCAACCAGAACAGCTGCAACAAGGACTATTCCTGCGTCAAGGGCTTTTGCCCCAGCTTCGTCACCGTGGAAGGCGGCCAGTTGAAGAAGCCGAAGAAAGAGACCAGGGCCGACCCGTTCACGCTGCCGCCGATCGCCCAGCCGGTGCTGCCGCTGCCGCTGGACGATCAAGGCCGCGACCGCGCCTGGGGCATCGTGGTGGCGGGCGTGGGCGGCACCGGCGTGATCACCATCGGCCAACTGCTGGGCATGGCCGCGCACCTTGAAGGCAAGGGCGTGGTGACGCAAGACTCAGCCGGGCTGGCGCAAAAAGGCGGTGCCACCTGGAGCCATATCCAGATCGCCGAGCGGCCCGAGGCCATCTTCACGACCAAGGTCGATACCGCCAAGGCCGACCTGGTGATC
>JBBQVF010000163.1:0-6802 GCA_038211805.1 Burkholderiales bacterium
CCAATGCGGCTGCAGCTGCAGCCGCAGGTCGCCCTCCAGGCAGCAGGGCTGCGTGGCGGTGAGCTGCAGGCCGCGCCAGTCGGGCCGAATCCGCCATTGCAGACGGCCGGGCAGCACCGACGCATCGCGGCTGCCGGCGCCCCCGGTCAGTACCAGTGCGGCACTGCCGTTCCACAGGCTGCCGCGGGCGTCGGCCAGCAGCAGGCGCTGGCCGGTGCCCTCGCCCAGGCCGTTGGCCAGCCATTGCGCCGGCGCGTTGACCACCGCGCCGCAGGCCAAACCCAACGCCACGCCCCAGGCCGCCCAGCGGCGTCCGGCGTGGCGGGCGCGTTGCCAGCGCCGGTCAGCGACCGGTGCGCCGGTGTGGCGCGGCAAGCCGCCGGTGACCAGGCCAGGCCCGGCGCGGGGGCCGGTCGGCCACCCGCGTTTCACCGGCCGGCCCCCAACGCCAGCGTCAGGCTGCCGTCGTAGAGGCCCGGGCCGGTCATCGTCAGGCTGGCTTCGACGACCCGGGCACGGGCGCCGGCACGCACCTCGGCCATCCAGGCGGCCAGTGCCGCGCCGTCGACGCCTTTGAGTGTGAGCAACGCCCGTTCACCCTGCAGGCTGAGCTTGCTGGGCGGGCCCAGCCGCTCGGTGGCGGCGGTGAGCGCGGCTTGCGCCTGGTCCAGCGGCACCGGCGCCACCGCGCGCAGTGCAGCGGCTTCGCCGGCCAGGGTCTGCATCTGCTGGGCCTGGCGCTGCTGGGCGTCGAGCCGGGCCGGCGCCGTCTGCAGCGTGCGCCAGGCCGGTGAGATGGCCAGCGACCAGACCAGGAAGAGGCCCAGCACCGTGCCGGCCAGATCGACCAGCCGCTGTTCACGCGGCGCCAGGGCGGCCCAGCGGCCCTGCAGGCCGCGCAGTGCGCTGCGGGCGGCGGCCAGACCGGCGGGGCCGGTGTCGGCGGACGAGGCATTCATGGGCGGTGGGCCGCGAAGGCCTGGTGGTGCGGCGCGGCGTCGGCCGGCGGTGCCTCGGCACGGGCCGCCGGCGCGCTGCTGTCATCGGCCCGGCGGATGACCAGCCGGCCCTCGGCGTTGTCCAGCGACCAGCCGGCCAGGCGCAGGCGGGCGCGCAGTTGGTCGACCTGCGGCGGCGCCCAGCCGGTGGCCGGCAGGCTGAGGCGCCCGGTCTCGAAGCGCAACTGGGCGGCCGGCGGCACGCCGTCGGGCCAGGCGGCGGCAGCGGCGGCCAGCAGGGGCTCGAAGTCCTCGTCGCCCGGCACGCCTGCGGCCACGCGCAGTGCCGCGGTCTCGCGCTGCATCTGCAGCGGCGCATCGAGCACGGCACGCACCTGCGGATGGGCGCTGCGCAGCAGCGCATCCATTTCGGCGCGCTGGCTGACGAGGCGGCGCTCCTGCTGCCAGGCCATCAGGTTCAGGCCCAGCAGCTGCAGCAGCAGCAGGCCCAGCAGGCCCAGCCGCGCCGGGCGCCAGGCCGGGCTGAGCAACTGGCGGCCCAGCTTGCCCAGCGCCATCGAGCCGCGGTGTGGCGGCGCCAGGTCGAACTGCAGCAGGTTCCAGCGTGTGCGCACCGCTGCCAGCGCGTGCTCGGCGTCGCTGCGCACGGCCACCGGGGCGCCGAGCCAGGCTTCGGCAGCCACCGCGGCCCCCGGCGTGGCCGAGAACCGGGTGCCACGGGCCCAGCGGCGCGGCAGCAGGGCCCGTGCCAGAGCGCCGGTGACCGGCAGGCAGAGGGCGGCGTCGGTGTCGGCCCAGGCCAGCCACAGCGTGTCGGCGCCGTCGGCAGCAGCGCCGCTGAAGAAGTGGCCGGTGGCGTCCTGTTCGGCGTCTGGAGCCGCCGCAGCCGCCACGGCAGTGGCGGCGGCTGAAGGTGGTGCCGCGCCGGTCGTGGCCTCGCCCGCCAGTGTGGCGCCCGCGCCGGGCGTGGCGAGCGCCGGCTCGGCAGCCAGCGTGGCGCCGTCGGCGGCCAGCAGCGGGGCCAGCGCCGGCACCAGCCGGTCGACCACCAGGCCGGCAGCGGCCAGCGCGGCCAGCTGGCGGACCAACGCCGGCTTGTGCAGCGCGGCCACCCAGACCGGCGCGCCGGCCACCACCCGGGGCGCCAGCGCCAGGTGGGTGTCTTCATCGTCGGACAGCAGCTGCTCCTCGAGCAGGCCGCCCAGCGCGGCGCGCAGCCGCGCTGCCGGTGCCCGCGGCGCCAGCGGCCGGTGCCAGGCGACGGCGCTGGCCGACAGCACGGCGACCACGGTGTCGGCGCGCGGCATCAGCGCCGGCACCGAATCACCCTGGCGCGCCACCGCCAGGCCGTCTGGGCTGAGCAGCCAGGCCAGTGGCGACGACGGGTCCGGCGCGGCCGCGTCGGCACGTGCGGGCGCCGGCAGAAGGATCACGAGCATCGACATCGTCGGGTCAGCGGGTCGGTAGCAGGCAAAGGGATCGGATCATGGGCGGCGGGGATCGGCGGGGATCGGCGGGAATGGGCGGCAATCGGCAGCAAGCGGCAGCAAGCGGCGGGGCGGCGGCATGGCCGGCCCAACCGGGCATTGTTGTGCAGGCACGTCACGGCATTGTGAATCAGCGTGTTGCGGGCCAATCGGCGCATCAGGCGCCGTTTCACCGGGTGGCCCGGCGGGCTCGGAATGCCGGCGGGCTCAGGGCCCGGCCGGGCTCAGGCCGGTCAGCCGTTGCCGGCCGATGGCCACCACCCGCAGGTCGGGCTGGCGTTCGACCAGGGTCAGCATCTCCTGCACCCGCTGGTCCAGCCGCAGGCGGCCGCGGATCTCGAAATAGGCCGACTTCACGGTCACGTCGCGCTCGGCCAGCGGAACCGCCGCGCCCAGCACCTGGCCGGCCTCGCCGAGGTTGCGGAAGGGCTGGCGGCTGCGGCTCTGCACCAGCCGGTCGGCGCCGCCCAAATCGAGCCCGGCGACGACCCCGGCCAGCACCTCCCGCGAGGCGGTGTTGAGGTTGACCGGCGTGGCCACCGGCAGCAGCACCGCGACGCTGGCCAGCCGCTCCAGGCTGGTGGCGTCCACGCCCAGCCAGGCCAGGTCGGCCCACTGCACCGGTTCCAGCGGCGCGGTGGCCTCGTCGGTGGCGGCGGCGCGCAGCCCGTCGGCCAGCAGGCTGGCAGTGGCGGCGTCGACCCCGGCGCTGGCGCACAGACGCTGCAGGATGGCCAGCTGCGCCGGCACGACCTTGCCGTCGACGACCAGGTTGCGCAGGTTGTAGCGGGCCTGCGCATCGCTGATCGCGCCCGACAGGAAGGCGTCGGGGCCCTCGTCGGCATTGTTGTCGCGGTCGACCGCCAGGAAGGTCGACAGCCGCGCTTCGGCCAGCGGCGTGGCCCAGGGCTCGTTGAGGCTGGTGGCGCGGCCCGAGCGGGCATCCTCGCGCAGGATCAGCCGGGCCCAGTCGAGCGCGCCGGCCAGGATCCAGGCGGTCTGCACCCGTGCCCGCTCTGCCGTCTCGACCTGCACCGCCTTCCACTGCTGCCAGACCATGCCGGCGGCCAGCGTGGCGACCACGCTGAGCAGTACCATCGCCACCAGCAAGGCGGCGCCGCGGGCCGGTGGGGCGGGCCGGCGGCTCATGGTCGACCCGCCGTGCCGCGCATGGCGGTATCCGCCGCGGGGCGACCGGGCCGGCTCATGGCGGCGCCGGCGACAGCATCACGTCGCGAACGATCCGGCCTTCGGGCAGGTCGATCTGCAGCCGCACGCCGCTGGGCAGCTGGCTGCGCGTGGGGCCGGCACCGGCGGGGGCGGGGGCGGGGGCGCCGCCCGCGGGCGCCGAGGCGCCGCCGTCGGGGCTGCTGGCGGCCGACGCCGCGGGCGCCGCCGCGGCTGCGCGCGGGCGCTCGACCAGGTCGCCGCTGGACTGGGCGTTGCTCCAGCCCTGGCCGCGCCAGAAGTAGAGCTGCCAGTCGGTGACGCCGTCGAGCAGCTGCAGCTGGCCGGGCTCGTTGCCCTGCAGTTGCTGGCTGGCCAGCCAGGCTTGTTGCAACTCGCCGGCGCGGCGCGACACCGGGCCCGGCCAGCGAGCCCACCGGCCCTCGCGCAGCGACCACACCACCAGCTGCACGCCGTCGTCGGTGCGGCGGGCGATGCGCAGCGAGGCGCCGTCGAAGCTGAGGCCGGGCACCTGCGGGCTGTCGTAGACGGCGGCCAGGTCGGCCTCCCACTGGCCGACCACCGCCGACAGGCGCAGCGTGCGCTCGCTGGCCGCGGTGGCGATCTCGCGGGCGCGGGTCATGCCGGCCACGCCCTGCCAGCCCATCGCCGCGACCACGGCCATGATCACCAGCGCCACCAGCACCTCGACCAGCGTGAAGCCCCGGCGCAGCCTGGCCGCGGGCGCGCTCAAAAACGCCCCAGCACGGTCGACAGCGAGACCAGCACATGGCCGTCCTCGTTGCGCACCAGCGCGTCGACGCGCTGGAAGTTCGGGTTGGGCGTGGCCTGGGTGCGCAGCACGCCGGCGTAGTCGCGGCCCAGCTGGTTGCAGCTGAACGCGGCCTCGCCGGTGCCCGGAAACTGCTTGCCCAGCCGCAGCGCGGCCAGCGCGTTGTCGGCGCACCAGTGCGCCGCCGTCACCTCGGCCAGGCGCTGGGCGTTGTCGGTCAGCGATCCGGCGGCCTTGAGCCCGGCGGCCAGCGCAATGGCGGTGATGGCCAGCGCGACCAGCACCTCGACCAGCGTGAAACCGCGCGAGCCGCGCAAGCTGTGCAGGCCGTGCAAGTCGCTGCCGCTGCTGCAGCCGCTGTAGCCGCTGATGCCGCTGATGCCGCTGGTGCCGCGCCTCATGGCGGCGCCTGGGTCGGGGCGGGCACCGCGAACGGCGACAGGCCGTCGGTGGCCAGCACCAGTTGGCGTTCACCCAGCAACAAGGTGATGCGCTGGGCGCCGATCAGCGGCTCGGGCCCCAGCCGCAGCGCGCGGGCGCCGTCGATGCGGGCGCGCACGTCGCGGTCGAGCCAGACGCCGGGCGGCGTGCTGGCAGGCGCCAAGCCGACGAAGCGGAAGTCGTCGCCGTCGGTGGTGCTGGTGCTGGTACCGGTGCCGCTGCTGCCCGGGTTGCGGGTGTCGGCGCCGGCCAGTTCGAAGCGCACCGTCACGCCGGTGGCGCGCGATTCGGCGCGGCCGGCTTCGAGCAGCGCAGCCAGGCGCTGCCCCTCGCGCTCCAGGCGCGACTCGCCGCCGTCACGCAGCGCCAGCCCGGCCAGGCCCGACACCATCGCGATCAGCATCAGCACCAGCAGCAGCTCGACCAGCGTGAAGCCGGCCGCCCGGCGCCGCGGGCGGCCCGGCCGACCGGGAGCCCCCGGTCGATCCGGCCCGCCTGGCCTATTGCCAGGAGCCGATGTCGGCGTTTTTGCCGTCACCGCCGGCCTGACCGTCGGCGCCGAGGCTGAACACGTCGATCTCGCCCTTCACGCCCGGAAAGATGTACTGGTACGGCCGGCTCCAGGGATCGGCCGGCAGCTTGTCGAGGTAGGGCCGCCAGTTGGGCGGTACCGACCCGGCGGCGGGTTTCTTGATCAACGCGTCCAGGCCTTGCTCGGCGCTGGGGTAGCGCTGGTTGTCCAGTTTGTAGAGCTTGAGCGCCTGCATCAGGTTGTTGATGTCGGCCTTGGCTGCGGTGGCGCGGGCATCGTCGGTGCGGTCGAGGACGTTGGGCACGATCAGCGCGGCCAGCACGCCGATGATGACCAGCACCACCATCAGCTCGATCAGCGTGAAGCCGCGGTGCAGCCGGGCGGTGAGGCGTGGCCGGAAGTCGGTGGCAGGGGTCATGGGCGATGGGGTGGAAGCGGCGGGCGTGGGGTGTCGGGCTGGAGTGGCGGGTTGGCGACAGCAGGCTTGATACGGCGGGTTCGCGACAGGTCTGTGACCGTGCAGCGTCGAATTTTGCGGCTGCCGACGCGGCCGCCAACGCCGGATCAGCCGGTCTGTTCGAGCGCAACCCCGACATGGCGGGCCATCATAATCGTGGCATGACCGCACGCTTGATGACGCTGTTGATCTGGGCCGCCGTGGCCGCCAGCGGCGTGTACTGGGGCCTGCGCCTGTTCACGCTGCCGACGCCGGTGCCGGCGGGCGCCAGCGTGGCGATGGCCACTGCGCCGGCCGCCGGCAGCCTGGTCCGCCTGCTGGGCGAGCCGCCAGCCGCGCCGGCGGCCAGCGACAACCCGGCGCCGGTGGCCGACAGCCGCTTCCGGCTGGTCGGCGTGGTGGCGCCGCGTGGCGCGGCGGCCAGCGGGCTGGCCTTGATCTCGGTCGACGGCAAGCCGCCGCGCGCGGTGGCGGTGGGCCGGGAGGTGGAGCCCGGCCTGCGCCTGCTGACCGTCAGCCACCGGCAGGCCGAGTTGGGTGTGACCCGCGGTGCACCTGCGATGACCCTGGCCCTGCCGCCGCTGGCCGAGGCCCAGCGCGGCCGGCCAGGCGATGCCGCGGCACCCTCGGTCGCGCTGCCGGGTGCCCTGCCGGCCTTGCCCAACGGCTTGCCGATCTTCAACCGGGCGCCCGGCGCGATGGGCGGGTTGCCGCCCGGGCAGCGGCTGCCGGGCAGCCAGGCGCCGCTGCCGGGCGTGCCAATCCAGCCGCCAGCCCTGCAGCAGGAGACCGACAGCGCGACGCCGGACGTCAACGCCCCTCGCTCCTAGGAGCATCCCAAGCGCCTGGCGGCGCCCGTTGTTCGCGGAGAAACGATCTTGCGCTACAAGGTGAACGGCAGCGCCGAAATGACCGAACACGCATTGGTGCGAGCGTCGCAGCGGTCTCAGCCGCTGTGGTTCGAGC
>JBBQVF010000164.1:0-6792 GCA_038211805.1 Burkholderiales bacterium
GCCAAGCCCTGCCCGACCCCCCAGCCCCGGCCTGGCGGCAGCACCGGTGGACCCCCGGCGACAAGACACCACCGAGACCACCCCCGGCCGGGTGAGCGCGAACCACGCCGGGCAGCCGTGGCGTCGTCTCGGCGGCGACAAACCCTGCCGCACCAGGCCGGGGCTGTGGGGTCGGGCAGGGCGGGGTGCGCGAGGCGCGGAGGCGAGCGTGGCGGTGGCGCGGATCCTCGCCGTGTGCTCGCGCGCCCCGCCCTGAACGGCGCCACGGCCGCGGCCTGGCCGCTCCGAGGCCCCGCCCGCGACAAGCCGTGGCAGCCTCCTACCCGACAGGCCACTCGCAGCGCACGAACGCCCGCTTTCTAGCAGGACCGCAGCGCCTGCCACCCGCCACCCGCCACCCGCCACCCGCCACACCGATGCCGGCACAGCCCGCGGCTGGGTTTCAGGCGTAGGCGCGAGGCTTGGGCAGGGTGGTACGGCTTTGCTTCGAGCCTTCGCGCCGGTAGGCGCCGCAGCCGATGAACTCGGTGTTGCCCAACGGCAGGATGAACGACTCCTTGGGCGTCACTTCCTTGGTGCCGGGGCTCACCACGTCGTACTGGATCCAGCCACCGCCGCAGTCGGCCGCGGCCCAGGCGCGCTCCAGGAAGGTGGTCGGCTCCAACCCCGGGATCGACCCGGCCGGCTGGCCGACCAGGATCGGCTTGCTGCCGAACACGCTGATGGTGCCATTGCGGTCGAACACGAAGACATAAAGATCGCGGTCGATGTAGGCGCCCTCGGCATCGTGGAAGTCGGCAAAGGCCTTGTCGCGGCCCGCCTCGGCAATGTGCGCCAGTGCCCGCACCGCCAAGTCGTGGGCCTCGTCGGCCGAGGCCTGGCGCAGCCGCATCGACACCACCGCACCGCGCAGCGCCTGCGCCCGCTCGACCAGGGTGCTCGACGCCGACGCCGACATCTCCACCAGCGCCGCGTTCTCGCGGGTGATCTTGTCGAGGTTGCCGACGCTTTCGGTCACCTCGCCCAGCCCGGCGCTCTGCTGCGTGCTGGCGGTGGAGATCGAGCGCAGCCGGCCCGACACTTCGCGCACGCCGTTGACGATGGCGTCCAGCGACACCGACACGTGTTTCAGCTTGTCGGCCGACGTGTCGACCTGGGTCGAGGCGTTGCCGATCAGGGCGCGGATCTCGTCGGCCGATTCGGCACAACGGCGGGCCAGGTGCCGCACCTCGCTGGCCACCACAGCGAAGCCCTTGCCGGCCTCGCCGGCACGGGCCGCCTCGACCGCCGCGTTGAGCGACAGCATGCCGGTCTGGAACGCCACGTCGTCGATTACCGCCACCACCTCGGCCACGCGCTGCGAGGCTTCCTGCATCCGGGCCATCGCGGCCACCGTCTCGGTCATCGCGCCATGGCCTTGCTCGGCCTGGTGGAACAGGCCCTCGGTCAGGGCGTCCAGCGCGCGGGCTGCCTCGGCGTTCTGGGCCACCGCCAGGCTCAGCTGGCCGATCGCATCGACCGAGCTGCGCAGGCTTCCGGCCTGCTCGTCGGTGCGCATCGACAGCCGCCGGCTGCCGTCGGCCACCTGGGTGCCGGCCAGGTTGACCAGCGTGGCGCTGCTGCGAATCTCCGCCACCAGGCCTGACAGGTGGGCGCAGGTGGCGTCCACCGTGTGGCCGATGGCGGCCAGTTCGTCGCGGCCGCGCACCTGCGTGCGGTGCGCCAGGTCGCCCCGGGCCATGGCGTCGGTGCCGCGGCGCAACACCCGTAGCGAGGCCAGGAAGGTGAAGTGGAACGACACCAGCAAGTAGCCCATCAGCAGCGTGCCGCCGATGAACAGGCCCAGCTGCAAGCGGCTGTCGTCGGTCAGCCGCGCCTCCCGCAGCGCGACCTCCTGCCGCAGGTTGGCCAGCGCCTCCAGGTGCACGCCGTGCAGTGGGTCGATCACGGCACTGGCCTGGTCGAAAAAGGAGGCGCTGTCGCCCTGGGGTGTGTCGGTCGCGAAGTTCGCGACCACCCGCTGGCCCAGCGCCAGCATCCCCTCGCGTGCGGGTGGCCAGGCCGCCAGCGCAGTGCCGCCGGCGCGCATCTGGGCGTCGATCTTGTTGCCCAGGTCGGCCTGTCCGCGCTGGAGCTGCCCGGCATGGCCCAGCACGGTGGCACGTTCGACTGCGGTGATGCTGCCGCGCGCCAACAAGCTGGCGCCCAGGCCCCGCACCACCGCGACCGACTCCAGCGTCGGCACCATGGTGTTGACCAGCAGGTCCATCAGGTAGTAGGCGCGGGCCTCCGGATCCAGCACCAGGCCCGAGCGGTCGCCGTTGAGCAGCACCAGCAGGCGCAGGCGCTCCACCAGGTCCGAGTGCAGCGCAAAGGCGGCCGGGCCTTCTTTGGGATGCTGGCCTGCGGCCAGCGCCAGCAGCTGCTCGCGCAGCGGCTGCCAGGCGTCGTCCAGCCGGTAGTCCATCGGCTGGGCCAATTGCTGGTCCATCGCCTTGACGGCGAGTTGCAGGGCCTGCCGAGTGTCGGTTCGAGGCGCTTCGGCCGCGGCATTGCCGGCCAGCACGCGGGCGGTGAAACCGCGGTGTTTCTGGGTCTCCAGCACCAGGGGCATCAGCCGGGCGGCCACGGCCACGCCTTGCAGTTCGACCGTCGCAAACTGGCGTTGCGAAAATTTGTCCTGCAGCGACAGTGCCATCAGCGCGCCCATCGGCAGCAGCACTGAAACAGCCATCAGCGCCAGCTTGGCCGACATCGGCAGCGCGAACATCAGCCGGGTGCCGGGTATCAGCAGCCAGCGCGTCCAGCGGTGGCTTGGGGCGGCAGACGGCGAGGTGGCAGAGTCGGTGGTCATGGCGTGGTGTTCAGGCAGGGTGGTGGGCAGGCTTCGGGCGGCATTGACCCGCCGCCAGGCAGACCGGCCGCCGCCCGACCGGCACGGCGGCAGCCCGTCGTGCGGCCCGCCCATCGTGCGATGCTGCCGGTTGACGGTCGGCGGTGGTGGCCCGAACAACCCGGCGAAGCCGGCTCACTTGTGCGCCGCCAGGGCGTTGGCGCCGTGGTGCCGCAACCAGCCGGCCACGGCCGACAGCGGCAGCACGTCCTCGGTGGCGCCTCGCGCGATCGCCTCGCGCGGCATGCCGAAGACGACGCAGCTGGCCTCGTCCTGCGCCGCGGTGCGGGCGCCGGCGGCGCGCATGTCGAGCAGGCCGCGGGCGCCGTCGTCACCCATGCCGGTGAGGATCACGCCCAGCGCATTGGCGCCCGCGTGCTGCGCCACCGACTTGAACAGCACATCGACCGACGGTTTGTGGCGGTTGACCAGCGGGCCGTCACGCACGCTGACCAGGTAGTGCGCGCCGCTGCGGTAGAGCTGCATGTGGCGCCCGCCGGGGGCGATCAGCACCCGGCCGTCGATCACCCGGTCGCCGTCCGCGGCCTCCTTCACCTCCATCGCGCACAGGCCGTTCAGCCGGGCGGCCAGCGCGGCGGTGAAACGCTCGGGCATGTGCTGCACGATCAGCACGCCGGGCGTGGTGCGCGGCAGTGCGGTCAGCACCGCCTCGATGGCCTGCACACCGCCGGTGGAGCTGCCGATGGCGATCAGCCGGTCGGTGGTCACCGCCATCGCGCCGGTGGTGGTGCCGGTGGTGGTGCCGGGCGGTGGTGTCGCGGCCCGGGACGTGACCGGCGCAGCCGCCGCACGCGGCCGCAGTCCGCGCACATTGACCACCGCGGCGGCGCGCACGGCGGCCACCAGGCCGTTGGACGGGTCGCCCAGGAAATCCCGCAGCCCCAGCCTGGGCTTGGTGACGAAGCCGACCGCACCTTCGGCCAGTGCCTGCATCGTGGTGGTGGCGCCGGCTTCGGTCAGGGTGGAACACATCACCACCGGCGTCGGTCGCTCGGCCATGATCTTGCGCAGGAAGCTGACACCGTCCATGCGCGGCATCTCGACGTCGAGCACCACCACGTCGGGCCAGCGCGCGGCCATCTTGGGCCAGGCGAACAGCGGATCGCTGGCGGTGGCGATGACCTCGATGCCGCCGGCCGTCAGCAGATCGGCGAGGTGGCGGCGCACCACCGCCGAATCATCGACGACCATGGCGGTGATGGTGCGGCTGGCGTTCGCGCTCTGGCTCTGGCTCTGGCTCTGGCTCGGGGTCGGGGTCGGCGGCATCTTTTTAGTTCTCCGGATCGGTAGGGCGGGGGGGCGGTGCACGTCGGCCGCTGGCACGGCTTGCCGCTGGCTGGTCAGGTACGCAGGTGGTCGGGTGCGCTGCCGGTGCCGCGGCGCATCGCCACGGCACCGGTGGCCAGTGACAGCGCGACCATGCGCGGGATGTCCTCGCCGACGTCGACACCGTCGAGCCGGAAGCCGAAGCGGTCGATCAGCGACCAGCCCTGCTCGATGTTGCGCTCGCCGATGTTGAACCTGGCCGCGCTGACGCCCGACATCGTGTCGGCGCCGCCGTAGAGGTGGGCCACGTACTCCTCGGGTGCGGTGCGCAGGGCCTTGATCGACGCCACCATCGCTTCCACCGCCTCGTCGCCGTAGCGGCCGTCGGCTGGCTCGCCGGCGCGCCGGGTGCGGCTGGGCAGCAGAAAGTGGCACATGCCGCCGATGCGCCGGGTCGGGTGCCACAGCGTGATCGCCACGCACGAGCCCAGCAGGGTGCGCAGGTTGCTGACGTGGGTGCCGATGTGCATCTGGCCGGGCATCAACACCAGGTTCTGCCCAGGCTCGCCGGCCAGCTGCCAGTGGCCCTTGGCGCTGGCTGGCGTGATGATGGCGGCCGGCGGCGCGCGGCGCAGCACCGGCGCCGGGGCCGCGGCGGGTGCGGTGCCGGTTGTGGGGCCGGTTGTGGGGCCGGTTGTGGTGCCGGTTGCGGTGCCGGTTGTGGGGTCAGGTGCGGCAACGCGCGCAGCCGGTCGCGTCGTCGGGCGCACCGCCGACAGGTCGGCCGGGCGCGTGTGCTGCCAGTCGTCCATCGGCCGCGTGTGCTGGAAGCCGTCATGCGGTCGGGTCGGCTGAAAGCCGCCATGCGGCCGGGTCGGCTGAAAGCCGTCATGCGGCCGGGTCGGCTGAAAGCCTCCGTGCGGTCGGGTCGGCGCAAAGCCTCCGTGCGGCTGGGTGGCCGGCCAGGGCTCGGCCGGCCGCGTCAGTTGGCCCAGGTCGGCGGGTTGGGTGGGGTCCCAGCCGCCGCGCAGGCCGGGCGGCTTACGCATGGCCGTGAACAGCGGTGCTGACGATGCGCACCGGCAGGTTCAGGTTGCTCAGCGACTCGGCATGCCCGGTGTAGAGCACGCCGTCGGGCTTGAGCCGGCCGAGCACCCGCCGCACGATGTCGGCCTTGGCGTCGTTGTCGAAGTAGATCAACACGTTGCGCAGGAAGATCACGTCGAACATCGGCAACCCCTCGGGCAGCGGCTGCATCAGGTTGGCGGCCTCGAAGCGCACGCGGCCGCGCAGCTCGCGCGTCAGCAGCACCTGGCCGGTCTGCTCGCCGGTGCCTTTGAGGCAGAAGCGCTTCAGGTAGTCGGGCGGCACCATGCGGGCGCGGTCCATCGTGTAGAGGCCGCGGCGGGCCGATTCGACCATCGCCGTGGACAGGTCGGTGCCGATGATCTGCCAGGCGGGCTGGGCGCCGTGCTGGCCGCCGTGCTGGCCGCCGTGCTGGCCAAGCACGTCGCTCATCAGCATGGCCGCGCTGTAAGCCTCTTCGCCCGACGAGCTGGCGGCGCTCCAGACCTTGAAGTCCTGTCCACGCGGCATTGCGGCCAGGCGCTCGGCCAGGTCGTTGTAGTGCTGCGGTTCGCGGAAGAAGTAGGTCTCGTTGGTCGTCAGCCGGTCGATCAGGCGCGTCATCTCCTGCGCCGGGGCGCCGCCGCGCAGCAGCTTGTCGACATAGACCTCGATATCGGTCTCGCCAGCCTCGCTGGCCAGGCGCTGCAGCCGGCCGGTGACCAGCGCGTGTTTGCTCTCGGCCAGCCGGATGCCCGAGACCTGGTGAAACAGCCGGGTCACGGCCTCGAAGGTCTTGTTCGACAGGGGTTTCATCGCGGTGCTCCTGGAGTGGGGTCGCTGGACGCCGGTGCAACGGGGGTCAGAAGCGCGGCAGGGCCAGGCTGCGCTGCGGCCGCGCGGCGGTGTCGGTGCGGCGTGGGGCGGCGGCGCGGTCCCGGGGAGCGGCCGCCGCACGGCCCAGCTGGAAGCGCTGCATCAGCGTCTGCAACTCGTCGGCCTTGGCCGACAACTCGTCGGCGGTGGCCGACAGCTGCTCGCTGGCAGCGGCCGTCTGCTGGCTGGTGTTGCTCAGGTGGTTCATCGCGCCGGTGATCTGGTGAACGTTGTCGCTCTGTTCGCCGGAGGCGGCGGCGATCTGCTGCACCAGCTCGCTGGTCTTGCGGATGCTGGGCACCATGCGTTCGAGCAGCTGGCCGGCCTGTTCGGCCAGCTGCACGCTGTTGCCGGCCAGCTGGCCGATCTCGCGGGCGGCGGTCTGGCTGCGCTCAGCCAGCTTGCGCACCTCGGCGGCGACCACCGCGAAGCCCTTGCCATGCTCGCCGGCGCGCGCCGCCTCGATCGCCGCGTTCAGCGCCAGCAGGTTGGTCTGGTAGGCGATGTCGTCGATGATGCCGATCTTCTGCGCGATGCTCTTCATCGCCGCCACCGTCTGCGACACCGCCTGGCCGCCCTCCATCGCCTGGCCGGCGGCCTGGGTGGCGATGCCGTCGGTGACGGTGGCGCTGTCGGCGTTCTGCTTGACCGAGGCGCTGATCTGGTGCAGC
>JBBQVF010000165.1:0-6695 GCA_038211805.1 Burkholderiales bacterium
GGCGTCGTTGCCTTGAATTCAAAAGCCGCAGGCCACCACCGCAGCGTCCGGGACGAGGGCGTCGGGTGACCGGATGACGCAGGTAAAGGAGGAGTCGACGGGCTTGCGCCAGCAAGCGTGTCGGCGGGGGACACGGAGTCATCCGGTCACCCGACGCCCTCGGCCTCGTACCGACCTGAATGGGGTTTCAACGAACCAACAGAAAGCCGCCGCTCGCAACGTCGGCAACGAGACGCCAACGGCCCCTCAACCCGTGTTGCGCAACCCCGCTGCCACGCCGTTGATCGACAGGTGAATGCCCCGCTGCAGCCGTTCGTTGGCCGGGTCGCCTTCTTTGCGGTTGCGGTAGCGGCGCATCAACTCGACCTGCAGGTGATTCAGTGGGTCGAGGTAGGGGAATCGGTGCTCGATCGACCGCGCCAGCGCCGGGTTGCTTTGCAGGCGTTCGGTTTCGCCGGTGATCAGGGCCAGCGTCTGGTGGGTGCGCTCCCATTCGGCCTTGATCGCCGCGAAGATGCGCTTGCCCAGGCGCTTGTCTTCCACCAGTTCGACGTAGCGAGACGCGATGCGCAGGTCGCTCTTGGCCAGCACCATGTCCAGGTTGGACAGCAGGGTGCGAAAGAACGGCCATTGTTTGTGCATTTTTTGCAGCAGCTTCAGCCGATCGTCGCTTTCTTGCTGGCCGCCCGCCGCCAGGTAGCCATCGATCGCCGTGCCGAAGCCGCACCAGCCGGGCAGCGCCACCCGGCACTGGCCCCAGCTGAAGCCCCAGGGAATGGCGCGCAGATCCTCGATTGCCCGGGTGGCTTTTCGGCTGGCCGGGCGCGAGCCGATGTTCAGCTCGGCAATCTCGCGGATCGGCGTGGCCGAAAAAAAGTAGTCGGTGAAGCCCGGCGTCTCGTAGACCAGTTTCCGGTAGCCCGCATAGCTGGCCTCGCTGATGGCCGCGGCAGCGTCGAGGAAGGCCTTGGGTGCACCGGCCTTGCTGGCCGGCGTGCTGGCCGATCCGCCGTGCAACAGCGTGGCCTCCAGCGTGGCGGCCACCAGGGTTTCGAGGTTGCGGCGGCCGATCTCGGGGTTGGCATATTTGCTGCCGATGACCTCGCCCTGCTCGGTCAGGCGGATCTGGCCGTTCACCGTGCCGGGTGGCTGCGCCAGGAGGGCCTGGTAGCTGGGACCACCGCCCCGGCCTACCGTGCCGCCGCGGCCGTGAAACAAGCGCAGCGTCAGGCCGTGCGCGCTGCGCAGCGGGCCGAACAGGCCGACCAGCGCGAGTTCGGCGCGGTACAGCTCCCAGTTGCTGGTGAAGAAGCCGCCATCCTTGTTGCTGTCGCTGTAGCCCAGCATGATGTCCTGCTCGCCACCGCTGCGCAGCACCAGATCCAGGATGCCGGGCAGGGCGTAGAACTCGCGCATGATCGGTTCGGCCTGGCGCAGATCACCGATGGTCTCGAACAGCGGCACCACGATCAGCGCGTTGACGGCGCCGTTGTCCAGCGTGCCACCCTGCAGCGTGCCCCCGTTCGCCCCGTCTGGCCTGTTTGGCCCGGTCAGCAGGCCGCATTCCTTTTGCAGCAGCAGCACCTCCAGCAAGTCGCTCACGCTCTCGGTGTGGCTGATGATGTAGTGGCGCAGCGCCTCGCGGCCGTAGCGCGCCAGCATCTCGCGTGCGGTCTCGAAGATCGCCAGTTCGCTGACCGCCAGCGCGCTGTAAGCCGCGCCGTGCACCCGCAGCGGCCGGGCATCGTTGAGCAGGCCCATCAGCAGCACGCGCTTGGCCGCCTCGTCCAGCGACGAGTAGTCGGGGTGCAGCCGCGCAGCCTGCAGCAGTTCGGCCACCACGGCCTCGTGCTTGTCACTGCTCTGGCGCAGGTCGACGGTGGCCAGGTGGAAACCGAACACCTGCACCGCGCGCTTCAGCGGCGCCAGCCGCGGCGCCACCAGCGCCTGGGCATGGTGGCTTTGCAGGCTGGTCTCGATGATGGCCAGATCAGCACCCAACTGCGCCGGTGTGGTGTACGGGTCTTGCGGCGACACCGCGTGGCGCAGCGCCTCGGTGCCGGTCAACGCGTGCAGCGTGGCCGCCAGCCGGGCGTACACCCCCACCAGTGCGCGGCGGTAAGGCTCGTCCTCGCGGTGCGGATTCGTGTCGGGCGAGGCATCGGCCAAAGTCTGCATCTCGGGCGTGATGCCGGCCAGCATCTGGCTGATCGACAACTCGGCGCCCAGCGCGTGCACCTCGGTCAGGTAGAAGCGCAGCGCCACCTCGGCCTGGCGCGACAAGGCCATGCGCAGCGTCTCGGCGGTGACGTTGGGGTTGCCGTCGCGGTCGCCGCCGATCCATTGCCCCATGCGCAGAAACGAGGGCACGGCAAAGCCGGTCAGGTGGCCCTCGATTTCGCGGTACAGCTTGGGAATCTCGCGCAGGAAGGTGCTCTGGTAGTAGCTGAGCGCGTTCTCGATCTCGTCGGCCACCGTCAGCTTGGTGTAGCGCAGCATGCGGGTCTGCCACAGCTGGGTGATGCGGGCGCGCATCAGGGCCTCGTTGTCGCGCCGGTCACGCTCGACCGCCAGATCGTCGCGCTGGCCGATCAGCTCGGCGATGGCCCGCTCGGCATCCAGGATGCTCTTGCGCTGCACCTCGGTGGGGTGGGCGGTCAGTACCGGCGAAATGAAGGCCTGGGCCAGCATGGCCGCCACGTCGGCCGAGCGCACGTCGGCGCGGTGCAGGCGCTCGAAGGTCAGCGCCAGTGAGCCTTCCTGCTGGTGACCCTGGCGCTCGTGATACTGGCGGCGGCGCACGTGGTGGCGGTCTTCGGCGATGTTGGCCAGGTGGGAGAAGTAGCTGAAGGCCCGGATCACGCTGACGGTCTGGTCGGCCGACAGGTTCTTCAGCAGCCGGTCGAGCACCCGTCCGGCCGACGCATCCTTTTTGAGCCGGTAGCCCACGCTCAACTGCCGTACCCGCTCGATCAGTTCGAAGGCCTCCTTGCCCTCCTGCTCGCGGATCACGTCGCCCAGCAGCCGGCCGAGTAACCGGATGTCTTCCATCAGCGGCTTGTTCTTCACGGCGGCGTCGTCGTGGTCGGCCGGCCCGCCAGCACCGGCACGGTGGCGGGCGGGTCGCCTTGCGGCAGGAAGGACGTTGGCGGCACGGGACATGAAAGCACTCCAAACAGGTAACCGAGTTACCAATCGACGGTTCCGGGCGGGATCGTAGCAGCCGATGGCCGGCACGCGGTGCAGCGCAGCGCAAGCCGGTGCCGGGCCGCCAGGGCCGCTAGCGATAATCGGGCCACCATGATGCAAACCCCCCTCAGTGCCCTGGCGGGCGCGTCCGTGCCGACCACCGTGCCGACCACCGCGCCGACCATCCTGATCGCCACCCGCGAGAGCCGGCTCGCCCTGTGGCAGGCCGAACATGTGCGTGACCTGCTGATGACGCGCTTCGGCCTGCAGGTCGGGCTGCTGGGCATGACGACCCGCGGCGACCAGATCCTCGACGTCGCGCTGAGCAAGATCGGTGGCAAGGGCCTGTTCGTCAAGGAGCTCGAGGTCGCGCTGGAAGAAGGCCGCGCCCACCTGGCCGTGCATTCGCTGAAGGACGTGCCGATGGAGCTGCCGGCCGGCTTCGTGCTGGCCGCGGTGCTGCAGCGCGAAGACCCGCGCGACGCGCTGGTGTCGAACCACTTCGATTCGGTGGCGACCTTGCCGCACGGCGCCCTGGTCGGCACGTCCAGCCTGCGGCGGGTGACCCAGCTGCGCAACCTGCGGTCCGACCTGCGCATCGAACCGCTGCGCGGCAACCTCGACACCCGGCTGCGCAAGCTCGACGAAGGCGGCTACGACGCCATTGTGCTGGCTGCGGCCGGCCTCAAGCGGTTGGGGCTGGCCGGCCGCATCCGCGCCACCTTCGACGAAGACCAGATGATCCCGGCCGCCGGCCAGGGCGCGCTGGGCATCGAGGTGCGCGCCGAGGCCACCGCCCTGCGTGGCCAGTTGGCGCAACTGGTCGACGTCCGCACCTGGCTGGCAGTGCATGCCGAACGCGCCGTGTCGCGTGCATTGGGCGGCAGTTGCAGCATGCCGCTGGCCGCGCATGCGGTGTGGCAGGGCGACCAGCTGGAGATCACTGCCGCGCTGGGCCACGCCGAAGACACCGCCCGGGTGCTGCTGCGCACCCGCGCCCGGGCTGCCGTGCCGCAGGATGCCGGTGGCGCGGCCACCGCCGCCGCCAACGCGCTGGGCCAGCAGGCCGCTGCCCAGCTGCAGGCGCAGGGCGCCGAGGCCTACCTCGCCGCCGCGCCGCACTGACCCCGCCCGGCCCGGCCATGGCGAAGCCGCCGCCAGCCGGCCTGCCGGCGTCGACCGCCACCGCGGCGGGCGTGCCGCCGATGGTGCTGGTCACCCGGCCGCAGCCGCAGGCCGATGAGTGGGTGGCCAGTCTGCAGGCGCTGGGGTGTCGAGCTGTCGCCTTGCCGCTGCTGGGCATCGCCCCACCCGCCGACCTGGCGCCGGTGCGGGCGGCCTGGGCGGCTTTGGCCGGCACCGCGCCCGGCCAGCCCACGGCTGCCGCGGCGGGCCTCAGCACGGACCATCCAACGGACCCTCCAACCGACCAGCCGAACGACCAGCCGAACGACCCGCCGAACGACCAGCCGAACGACCGCCGGTCCGCCCCCCCACCCCGGCGCGCGCTTGCCCAGCTGCCCGCGGTGGTGATGTTCGTCAGCCCCAGCGCGGTCGACCGCTTTTTTGCGCTGAAGCCGGCGGGCCTGGCCTGGCCCGCCGGCGTCATCGCGGCCGGCACCGGGCCGGGCACCGGGCGGGCGCTGCTGGCCGCCGAAGTGCCCGCGGCGGCCGTGCTGACGCCGCCCGATGACGCGGCGCGATTCGATTCGGAAGCCCTGTGGGGTGTGCTGCGCAGCCGCGTGCGATGGGCCGGCAGCGCGGCGCTGATCGTGCGCGGCGAGGGCGGCCGCGACTGGCTGGCCGACACGCTGCGCCGGCATGGCGCCCGCGTGCACTTCGTCGAGGCCTACCGCCGCACCGTGCCGGTGCTCGATGCGGCGGCACAGGCCGCGCTGCAAGAGGCCCTGGCGCAACCGATGGCCAGTTGCTGGCTGTTTTCCAGCAGCGAGGCGGTTGGCCACCTGCCGGCGCTGGCGCCTGGCTTCGACTGGTCGCAGGCCCTTGCCTTGGCCACCCATCCGCGCATCGCGGCGGCAGCCCGCCAGCTGGGTGTCGGCCGGGTGGTGCAGGTGCTCCCCAGCCCCGAGGCCGTGGCCGAGTGGCTGCGGGCGGATCAGGGCCCGGCGCGGTCTGCCGCCCGTTGTGCCGCCCGTCCGCCCCCGGTCGGCTGATGCCCGGTCGATACAATCCGGCCGATCGTGATCGAGCACACCGCCCCGCCCGCTGACAGCCCTGCCGCGACCGCGGCGGCTCCGGCACCGGTCGCCGTGGCAGCCGCGAGGCCTGCCAGCTTGTGGATCGCAGGTGCGGTGGTCGCTGCGCTCAGCGTCGTGTCGCTCACGCTGGCCCTGCTGGGCCAGCAGCGCATCAAGTCACTCGAGCAAGAGCTGGTGCGCCGCCAGCAAGACAGCCAGGGCCAGGCCATCGAGGCCAAGGCGCTGGCCAAGCAGGCCGAAGACACCGCCCGCGCCGCAGATTCCAAGGTGGCGCTGCTCGAAGGCCGGGTCGCCGAAACCGTGCTGCAGCGCACCCAGCTCGAAGACCTGATCCAGCAGCTGTCGCGCTCGCGCGATGAAAACGTGCTCGCCGACGTCGACGCCGCCGTGCGGGTGGCCGTGCAGCAGAGCGCGATCACCGGCAGTGCCGAGCCGCTGGCCCAGGCGCTGCGCCAGTCCGAGGAGCGCCTGGCGCGGATGAACCAGCCCCGTGTCGAGCGGGTGCGGCGCGCGCTGGCGCGCGACCTCGACCGGGTGCGTGCGGTCGCCGTCGCCGACATCGCCAGCCTGACCATCAAGCTCGACGAGGCGGTACGGTCGATCGACGAATTGCCCCTGGTCGCCCAGCCTGAGCGTCGACAACCGGCGCGGGCTGCGGCGGCGTCGGCGCCGGTGGCCGCTTCAGCACCGACCGTGGTCGAGCGCTGGCTGCCCTGGCTGACCGAGCATTGGGTCTGGGCCGGCAGCCGGGTCTGGGGCGAGGTCAAGAGCCTGGTCCGGGTCAGCCGCATCGACAACCCGGAGGCCGTGCTGGTGGCGCCCGAACAGGCCTGGTTCCTGCGCGAGAACCTCAAGCTGCGCCTGCTCAACGCCCGGCTGGCGCTGTTGTCGCGCCAGTTCGACACGGTGCAGTCGGACCTGCGCGATGCGCAGTCCTCGCTCGATCGCTATTTCGACCGCACGGCGCGGCGGGTGGTCGTCACGGCCGACCTGGTACGCCAAGTCGCCGCCCAGGCCCGCCTGATCAGCCTGCCGCGCCCCGACGAGACGCTGGCGGCGCTGGCCGCCGCGCAGGCCGGGCGCTAGTAGTTCGTTCCGTCAATAAGGTTGCAAATGAAATCGATGAGTTCGTTCGGCAGGCTAGGCGCGTGGGCGGCAGAAGGAATCGTCGCGAGCCGGGTGGAGCGAGAGCCCAATTTGTCGCCGGATTTGAGGCGCCTACCGGGTGGTAGGCAACGAAAAGCCGGTGCAAAGTGGGACTCGCTGCCGCCTGGCGCAGCAGATTTC
>JBBQVF010000166.1:0-6548 GCA_038211805.1 Burkholderiales bacterium
CAGGCGGCGATGGACGTGCTGCGCGCCCGCGGCCTGCTGGGCTCCCTTGGCCCCAAGCTGGTGACCGGTGAAAGCATCGCCCAGGCCTACCAGTTCGTGTTGACCGGCAATGCCGAGCTGGGTTTTGTGGCGCTGTCGCAGGTGCTGGCGCCGACGCGGGGGCAAATGCCAACGCAAACGCCAGCGCCAGCGCCAGCGCCAGCGCCAATGCCAATGCCAATGCCAATGCCAATGCCAATGCCAAAGCAGACGCCAGCGCAAACGCCAACGCAACTACCAACGCCGGTGCCAACGCCGGTGCCAACGCCAGTGCCAGCGCAGACACCGGCGCCCGGCCAGCCGATGCCCGGCTCGTTCTGGCGCGTGCCCGCCGCGCTGCACACCCCCATCCGCCAGGACGCCGTGCTGCTGCAGGCCGGCCGGCACAGCGCCGCCGCCGCCGCCCTGCTGGCCTATTTGAAGTCGGCACCGGCCCGCGCGCTGATGCAGGCCCACGGCTACCGGCCATGACCGCCGCCGACTGGATCGCCATCCGCCTGACGGCCCAGCTGGCCGGCATCTCCACCGTGCTGCTGCTGCTGGTCGGCACGCCCATCGCCTGGTGGCTGGCACGCACCGATTCGCGGCTGAAGCCCTTCTGGTCGGCCGTGGTGGCCATGCCGCTGGTGCTGCCACCGTCGGTGCTGGGCTTCTACCTGCTGCTGCTGATGGGGCCGCAGGGGCCGGTGGGGCAGTTCACCCAGTGGCTGGGGTGGGGCCGGCTGCCGTTCAGCTTTGGCGGCCTGGTGGTGGGGTCGGTGCTGTATTCGCTGCCATTCGTGGTGCAGCCGCTTCAGCAGGCTTTCGAGGCCATCCCCGAGCGCACGCTGGAGGCCGCCGCCACCTTGCGCGCGTCGCCGCTCGACCGCTTCTTCAGCATCGCGCTGCCGCTGGCGCGACCCGGGCTGATCACCGCCAGCGTGCTGGGCTTTGCCCACACCGTGGGCGAATTCGGCGTGGTGCTGATGATCGGCGGCAACATCCCGGGCGAGACGCGGGTGATGTCGGTGGCGATCTACGACCATGTCGAAGCCGCCGAGTTTGCCGACGCCCACCGCTTGTCGGCGGTGCTGGTGGGTTTTGCGATGGTGGTGCTGGTGGCGCTGTACGCGGTCAACCGCCCGGCCCGGCGCGCGCCGGCAGACAGCCGGTGATCGACGCCCGCCTGACGCTGGCGCGCCGCGATTTCACGCTCGATGTGACGCTGCAATTGCCCCAGCGCGGCATCACCGCGCTGTGCGGGCCGTCAGGCTGCGGCAAGACCACCGTGCTGCGGGCGCTGGCCGGGCTGGACCGTGCGGCCGGCCGGGTGGCGTTGGGCGACGAGGTCTGGCAGTGCGACGCCACCGGCCAATGGCGGCCCACCCACCTGCGCCCGCTGGGCTACGTGATCCAGGAGGCGGCGCTGTTTCCGCACCTCGACGTGCGCGCCAACCTCGAATACGGCCGAAGCCGCAGTGCCGCCTCGCGGCGGCTAGACAGCGGCGCCTGGCCACCGTCAGGCAGCGGCGCCTGGTGGCGGCCCGGCAGCGGCGCGCTGCATCGGTCCGGCAGCGGTGCATCGCAGCCGCCCGACAGCAACACTGCCGCGGCCGGCTTCGCGCTCGACCAGGTGATCGACCTGCTGGGCATCGCGCCGCTGATGGCGCGCCGGCCGGCCACGCTGTCGGGCGGCGAGCGCCAGCGCGTGGCCATCGCCCGGGCGCTGGCCACCGCGCCGCGCCTGCTGCTGATGGACGAGCCGCTGGCCGCGCTGGACGCCGCCCGCAAGGCCGAGATCCTGCCCTACCTGGAGCGGCTGCACCGCGCGCTGGCCCTGCCCATCGTCTACGTCACCCACGCGATGGACGAGGTGGCGCGGCTGGCCGACCACCTGGTGCTGATGGACGCCGGCCGGGTGCGCGCCGCCGGCCCGCTGGCCGAACTGCTGGCCCAGCCCGACCTGCCGCTGGCCCGTCAGGACGACGCCGGCGTGGTGATTGCGGCCACGGTGGCCGAGCACGACCGCGCCTACGGCCTGTCGCGGGTGCGGTTTGCCGGCGGCGCGTTGTGGGTGGGTGAGACCGCAGCCGCACCGGGCGAAGCGGTGCGCGCCCGGGTGCTGGCGCGCGACGTCAGCGTCACCCGCCAGGCGCCGCTACAGACCAGCGTGGTCAACGTGCTGCCCGTGCTGCTGGAGTCGATCACGGCCGACCACAGCACCGTGCTGCTGCAGTTGCGGCTGGTGGGTGATGGCCACCCGGACCGCCACCCAGATGGCCACCCAGACCGCCACCCAGACCGCCACCCAGGCAGTCAGACCAGCGGCGCGGGCAGCACGGGCAGCGAGTTGCCGGTGCGCCTGCTGGCCCGCATCACCCGCCGCAGTTGCGACACGCTGGCGCTGCAACCGGGTGATGCCTTGTTCGCCCAGATCAAGGGCGTGGCACTGATGTAGCGCCGCCCTGGGCGCGCCCAGGGCCCAGCGTCCAGCGTCCAGCGTCCAGCGCCCAGCGCTCAGCGCTCAGCGCTCAGGGCTCAGGGCTCAGGGCTCAGCTGGCAGCGGTCAGCGTGCCGCGCGGCGGCGGGCGGCCACGCCCACCAGGCCCAGGCCGGCCAGCAACAAGGCGTAGGTGCCCGGCTCGGGCACCGGGTTGGCCAGGCTGATCTTCAGGAACTCGGTGTTGTCCGAGCCCGGCGCGCGGCCGCCACCGCCGGGGAAGTTGTTGTCGTTGACCACCAGCAGGGTGTTGGCGTCGAGGATCAGCACGTCCTCGATCGTCACGAACGGAAAGGTGAAGGTGGTGCTGGCGTCGCCGTTCAAGTCCAGCGGGTCGGCGATGTTCATCAGGTCGACCACTTCGGTCTTCTGCGCAAAACCGCCGGCGTCCAGCACGCTCATGTCGATCTTGAAGATCTTCTTGAACGGCGTGCCGCTGGCCGAGGTGGCGGTGACGCCGTTGCGTTCGATGACCAGGAACTCGTGGTCGCTGATCGCCGTCATGTCGCCGATGTTGGTGCCCGCCGCGTCCAGCTTGTAGCCGAACACGCCGCCGGTGAAGGTCTCGGTGGTCAGGCTGAATTCCTGGATCAGCAGGCGCTTCTGGTCCGTATCGGTGGTCAGCGGACGTTCCAGCAGGGTGTAGAGCTTGTTGCCGCTGGCGTTCAGCGCCATGCCCTCGAAGCCACCCGAACCAGGCAGGTTGTTGGCGCCGGTGGGGATCGGGTTGCTGGGCGACTGCACGAACGGGTTGGCGCCCAGGCCCAGCACGTTGGGCGTGCGAAACACGTTCTGCACCGTGCCGCTGGCATCGGCCTTGACCAGGAACGGGCCGAACTCTTCGCCGATCCAGTAATTGCCGTTCCTGTCCTTGCGCACCGATTCCAGATCCAGGTCGCCGCCGGTCAGCAGACGGCCGGCCCGGATGGCCGGATCGACCGCGATCGCGCTGCCGGGGTAGAAGGCCGCATCGGCGACGATGGCGTAGGGCATCTTGCGGTTGGCGTCATTGAGCGTCAGGCGCGATGCGGCGGTGAAGCCGGGCAACGCGGCACCACTGGCAAAGTCGACCGCGGCCACCGTCTTGCTCGCCCAGTCGGGCTTGAGCGCGTACAGACGCAACAGGTGGTCGGCCGAATTCGCCTTGGCGCCGAAGCCGTTGTCCACCAGCATGGTGTAGCTGCCGGCAGCCGGGCCTGCCAGCACGCCCGAGAAGCCCTGCACCGGCTGCAGGTTGACATACGGCGGGTTGTTGGCCGGGCTGTTGGCGTTGGTGAAGGCGAACTGGCCCGAAGTTGGGCCGTCGGAGAAGGTGGCGGCGGGCAGCATCGCCCAGCCGGTCAGGGTGTTGACGCCGGCGGCTTGGGCAGCGGGGGCCAGCAGCGCCGCGGCCAGGGCCGTGGTCAGGGCGGCGAAGTGCAGACGGGTCGGTGCAATCTTGTGCATGGCAATCCTGGTGGTCAGCGGTGGTCAGCGGTGGTCAGTGGGTCGATCGGCGGGCGCGCGCGCCCAGCAGCGCCAGCCCGCCCAGCGCCAGCAGCAGGGCCGAGGCCGGCTCGGGCACGGCCGACACCTGGTCGACACCGCTGAAGTGCAGGCGCCAGAACGTGCCCTTCTGGTCGTTGGCGTTGAGGTCGTGGCTGGGCTGGTTCCACAGGCCGATGGCGATCGGCGCTTCGGCGTCGTAGGTGAATCCGTCCGACAGCAGGTTGCCCAGCGCGGCATTGCCGGCGGCGGCCAGCGTCAGCCGGTAGGTGCCGGCGGCCAGCACCGGCCAGGCGAAGCCGGTGTCGTAGAAGCCCTGGCCGGCGGCCACGCTGTCGTCGTCGTCGACTTCGGACAGCAGGCTGAAGGCGCTGCCCTGCAGCGACCAGACCGCCGCGGTGGGGTCGAAGTTGAGGCCCGACCGCCAGCTGTCGGTCCAGATCCGCACGTCGGCGCCTGGCGCGGCCAGCGAGAAGTCGAACTGCAGCACCTGGTTGTGGGCCAGCAGGTCGCCCGAGAAGTCGAAGTCGGCGGCCTGCGCCGGTGTAACGGCCAGCGCGGCCAGCGCGGCCAGCGTGGTCCACAAGGTGGCGGCGGCCAGGGGCAGCGAGTAGGGGCGGGAGAAGGGGGTCATGGTGTCGTCCGGTCGGTGGATCGGGGTTTCAGACAACCGGGGCCGGGGCCGGCGGGTTGGCACGCGGCGTGGTCTGGGCGCCTGGCTGCAGCCGACTGCTGCCGTGCAGCACCTCGAAGGCCACCGAGAAGGTCTGCAGGTTGCTGACGCTGGCAACGGTGTCCACCGTCCACCACTCGCCTGTCACCCGCTGCGGCGTCACGTCGACCAGCAGGTAGCCGCGCTGGTTGAAGTCGATGTGCTTGAAATGCGGGTTGATGCTGCGCAGCAGGTTGGCGGTGTTGTTGCCCGCGTCGTTGAGGCCGGGCGAGGTGATCGAGGTGGCGACAAACTCGACCGCCTTCGAGCCCTGGCCGGTGGCCGCGCTGTAGCCGCCGGTCGCCAGGTTCGGGTTGTTCGGGTCCTGCGTCAGGTCGGCGGCCCAGGCGCTGTGGATGTCGCCGGTCAGCACCACGCAGTTGGCCACCGGTGCGTGCTCGGCCGTGCCCTTCAGGATGTCGTAGACCCGGTCGCGGGCCGGCTGGTAGCCGTCCCACTGGTCGGTGTTGATGAACAGGCCACCACCAGCGGCCAGCGGCGCGCCCTGCAGCTTGAGCTGGGCGAACATCACGCCCTGGCCGATGAACTTCCAGCGCGCCGTCGAGTTGCGCAGCCGGCCGGCCAGCCAGGCTTCCTGCTCGGCGCCCAGCAGCGTGCGGCTGGGGTCGGCAAAGGCCCCCACTTGGGTGAACGCGTTACCGAACTGGGTCGGGATGGTGGCGCTCAGCTGCCTGGAGCGGGCGCTCAGCCGCTCTTCCAGCATCACCAGGTCGATCAGGTCGCCAAAGGCAAAGGCGCGCTGGTTGCGGCGCGGCTGGCTGGCGTCGGGGATGCGCACCGGCATCCACTCGTAGTAGGCCTGCAGGCCCACCTGCACGCGCGAGGCCCAAGTGCCTTCGGCGCCTTCGCTGTGGTTCTCGGCGCCGCCCTGCCAGGCGTCGTTGGTGATCTCGTGGTCGTCCCAGATGCAGATCATCGGGTGTTGCTGGTGCACGGCCTGCAGATCGGCATCGCGCTTGTACTGGGCATGGCGCAGCCGGTAGTCGCTGAGCGTGACCATCTCGTTCGGCGGCTCGGGCGTGCGGGCGCTGCCGTACTGGTTGGGACCGTATTCGTAGAGGTAGTCGCCCAGGTGGACCACGGCGTCCAGGTCGGCGCGCTCGGCGACGCGGCGGTAGGCGTTGAAGTAACCGTATGCATGGTTCGAGCAGCTGACCACCGCCAGCCGCAGCCGCTGCACCGCGCCCACCGGCAGCGTGCGGGTGCGGCCGACCGGCGAGTCCTGGCCATCGACCTTGAAGCGGTAGTAGTAGGTGCTGCCCGGCTGCAAGCCCGCGGCATCGACCTTGACGGTGTAGTCGCGCGCCGGGTTGGTCTTGGCATTGCCGCGCTGCACCACCTGGCTCATCGCCGGGTCGCGGGCGACGAGCCACGACACGTTGACCACGTTGCGCGGCTGGCCCAGCGTGACGCGGGTCCACAGGATCACGCGGTCGCTCAGCGGATCACCACTGGCCACGCCATGCTGGAACAGCGCGCCCGCGGCCGGCTCGGCCACCATGGCCAGCGAGGGACCGGCCGCCACGGCAGCCGCAGCGGCAGCGCCCGTCTTGAAGAAGAAACCGCGCCGGCTGGTGCCGGGTGCGCGTACACGAACAGGGGTCTTGCGGGGGCCGCTCATGAGGGGTGCTCCGGGGGGGTCGGTCGCAGGCCGATGGCGCTGCAAAGGGCCGATGGCGGGACGGCTTGCCAACAGCCGGTTTGCAACGAGTGTCGAGAACGGGTGCGACGCGCTGGTGACGACCCGCCGCCAGGGCATGGGCCGTTCGGTCCCGGGGGGTCGGCAGGCCACCGCCAGCGCGACGACCCGCG
>JBBQVF010000167.1:0-6473 GCA_038211805.1 Burkholderiales bacterium
CCGTCTGCGACACCGCCTGGCCGCCCTCCATCGCCTGGCCGGCGGCCTGGGTGGCGATGCCGTCGGTGACGGTGGCGCTGTCGGCGTTCTGCTTGACCGAGGCGCTGATCTGGTGCAGCGACGCGGTGGTCTGCTCGACGCTGGCCGCCTGCTGCGACGCCCCCTGCGACAGTGACGACGCCGTCTGCGACACCTGCGCTGCCGCACCGAGCAGGTGCTGCGTGCTGCTGCCCATCTGGCGCAATGCCGAGCCGAAGCTCTCGATCAGGCTGTTGAGCTTGGTGGCCACCTGGCGGTGCACACCGTCCAGCCGCTCGGCCTGCATGCGCACCGACAGGTCGCCCTGGGCCGCGGCATCGACCACCCGGTCGAGCTCGCGTTCGGCCAGGCGCTGGCCGGTCATGTCCTGCCACTGGCCGACGGTGCCCAGCAGCGCGCCGCCGGTGGTGAAGATCGGCGTGGTGATCACGTCATAGTCACGCCCGCCCAGCACCAGGGCGGTGGTGACGCGGCTTTTCAGCGCCCGCAGCCGGGCCAGCGCGGCCTCGGGATCCTTGTAGAAGATGCCGATCGAGCCGCCGACCAGGCGGTCGGCGTCGAAGCCCGGCAACGCCCGCTGGAAAGCGGCCAGGTCGCGGTGCAGCACCTCGTCGAGTGCCGGATTGATGTAGACGATGCGGCCGTCGGCGTCGGCGATGCGGATCGGTGTGGCCACCGATTCCAGCGCGGTGCGGATGCGCATCGCCTGCTCGGCATCGGCCGCGCCCTGCCGCGCAGCGGCACCGGCACGGCGCAGCAGCTGCGCACCGCCCCACCCGGTGGCCAGCGCGCCGAGCAGCGGCCATGCCAGCCAGGCCCAGGCGCCCCAGGCGGCCACCAGACCGGTGCCGGCCAGCGTGGCCAGGCCGGCGCAGGCCAGGGCCAGGCCGGCGCGGATGTTGGAGGGGTTCGAGCCAGTGGGTTGGGTCATCGGGACTGCCTGGAGTGCTGCTTGGGGTGAAGGAACGGTGGCGGGCGACGACCCAGGCGGCCACGCCGGCGGTGGGCCGGCGGCGGCCCGGGCCGGTCAGTGCGGCAGGTGCTGGGCGATCAGCGCGCTCAGCTCCTGCTGCGCCAGCACGCGGTCGAGTGCCAGCACGCCGATCACGTCGCCGCGGTTGCGGGTCATGCCGCGCAGAAAGGCCGGGGCGATCTGCGTGCCCAGCGCAGGCACCGGCTCGATGGCCGAGGCCGGGGCGTCGAAGACCTCGAACACCGCGTCGACCAGCAGGCCGACGACCAGCGCAGCGCAGTGGCCGCCCGGCGCGTCGTGGGCGTCGTCTGGCGCACCGGTCTCGTCGTCAGGCATCGCGGGCGGCTCGGCCTTGACCACCACCACGCAACTGCGCCGGCCGATGACGATGGCTGGCTGGCCAACGCGGGCCGCCAGGTCGATCACCGGCACCACGGCGCCGCGCAGGTTCATCACGCCGCGCACGAAGTCGGGTGTGCGCGGCAGTGCGGTCAGGCGGCCCACTTCCAGGATCTCGCGCACGTCCTCGATCGGGACCGCCAGGTCCTGGCCGCCGACCGCCATGCGCAACATCGAGGTCTGCATGTCGTCGGGTGGGGTGGGTGCCTGGCGGGCCAGGGCGACCTGGGTACGGGAGGTCATGGCGAGTCCTGGGGTGTTGGGCGGGGGTGGCGCGGGCGGAGCATCACGCGACATCGGTCTGGTGCTGCGGCCGCGCCGCTCGCCCAAAGCGCAAGGCCGGCGCTGCCGGGCGGGACGGGCGGCCCTGCGGCTGCCGCTGGGAGGTCGGGACACCCTCGTCGCCGGTGAGCCGGAAGCCCGCCATCAGGGACTGCAGCCGCTGGGCGTGGGCCGACAACTCGTCGGCGGTGCCCGACAACTCCTCCGACGAGGCAGCGGTCTGCTGGGTGGCGGTGTTCAAGTGGTTCATCGCGATGGTGATCTGGTTGACGCCATCGCTCTGCTCACCCGAGGCGGCGGCGATCTCCTGCACCAGTTCGCTGGTCTTGTGGATGCTGGGCACCATGCGGCCCAGCAGCTGGCCGGCCTTCTCGGCCAGGTGCACGCTGTTGCCGGCCAGCTGGCCGATCTCGCGGGCGGCGGTCTGGCTGCGTTCGGCCAGCTTGCGCACCTCGGCGGCGACCACTGCAAAGCCCTTGCCATGCTCGCCGGCGCGCGCCGCCTCGATCGCCGCGTTGAGCGCCAGCAGGTTGGTCTGGTAGGCGATGTCGTCGATGATCGAGATCTTGGTGGCAATGCTCTTCATCGCGTCCACCGTCTGGCCGACGGCCTGGCCACCTTCCATCGCCGCGCTGGCGGCCTGGCTGGCGATGCCGTCGGTCACGGTCGCGCTCTCGGCGTTCTGCTTGACCGAGGCGCTGATCTCGTGCAGCGACGCGGTCGTCTGCTCGACGCTGGCGGCCTGTTGTGACGCCGAATGGGCCAGCGACTGCGAGGTCTGCGTCACCTGGGCCGAGGCTGCACCCAGATGCGATGCAGCCTGGCGCACCTCGGTCATCGTGCCGCTGACCGTCTCGATGAGCTGGTTGAACTTGCCGCACAGTTCGGCATGGAAGGCGGCCTTGTCCTGCAGCGGAATGCGGCGGGTGAAGTCGCCCTGCATCGCGGCATCCACCGCGTGGTTGATCTCCTCGGCGGTGCGCTGCGCCGCCAGGTGTTCGCCCTGGGTCTCGGCCAGGCGCTCGTCGTCGACCTGCTTGCGCTTCTCGAGGTTGACCTGCATCGCGCCCAGCGAGGCCAGCACGCTGTGCTCGGGGGCCTGGGCGGCGCCGTGCACCGGGCTCAGGTCGCCGTCGGCCACCCGCTGCGCGACGTTGCCCAGCACGGTGGGCTCGGCGCCCAGCTGGCGCAGGATGCTGCGCGGGATCAGCCAGGCCAGCAGGCCGCCGGCCAGCAGCGACGCCGCCAGTGCGGTCAGCATCACCGTGACGAAGCGGCCGGCCTCGGCCAGTGCCTGCTGGTTGGCGGCCTGGATGCGCAGCTCCTGAAAGTCGATCAGCTTGTTGATCGAGGCCAGCCACTGCACGTACTGCGGCTTGGCCTGGGTCCACAGCATCGTCTGCGCACCGGCCAGGTCACCCTTGTCGACGGCGTCGACGACGGCCTGCGTGGTGGCCACCGTCTGCGCCTCGATCTTCTTGATGTCGCCGTACAGGCCGGCCAGCGCGGGGTCGGCGCCCGGCGCCGAGATCAGCTTTTCCAGCGGCCCGGCCGAGTCGGCATAAAAGGCGGCCAGCCGCGCGATCGTTGCCACTTCCTTCAGGCGGTCGGCCGGCGTGGCACTGAGCACCACGTCGCGGGCGGCGATCGCGCGGTCGTGGGCCGAGCCGCGAAAGTTGATCGCGTAGCGCTGGATCGGCGCGTTCAGTGCGCTGTTGGCAATCAGGGCCTGGTCGATGATCGACACCTTGCTGGTGGCCACGAAGGTGACACCCACCAGGATCGTCAGCACCAGGCCGAAGCCGAGCAACAGGCGCTGCGCGACGGTCATGCGGTCAAAAGAGGTCATCGAAGGTCCGGAAGTGAGTGGGTGAGGGGCCGGTGGGCAGCGAGGCGGCGGCGGGTGGGCAGCGGCCGATCAAAACCGGGTGAAGGCGGATTCGTCGACGTCGGTCGAGACAGGCGACAGACGCGGTACAGACATTTGCGGATGGCGGGCGGGCCGGGGCGGCCACGGCCCGCCCGCGGCTTGGCCGTGACCGAATGTCATGAGCTCGGTCGTTGGCCTGGATGCCCGGTTGCGCGACGGCGCGGTCGGCAACGCGGCCTGCTCGTCTTGCCCGAGCCGGAAGCCGGCCATCAGGTCCTGCAACCGGCCGGCCTGTGCCGACAACTCCTCGGCGGTGGCCGACAGTTCCTCCGACGCGGCGGCGGTCTGCTGGGTGGTGCTGCTCAGGTGGTTCATCGCGCCGGTGATCTGGCCCACGCCGTCGCTCTGCTCGCCGGACTCGGCGGCAATCTCCTGCACCAGCTCGCTGGTCTTGTGGATGCTGGGCAGCATGCGTTCGAGCAGCTGGCCGGCCTGTTCGGCCAGCTGCACGCTGTTGCCGGCCAGTTGGCCGATCTCGCGGGCGGCGGTCTGGCTGCGCTCGGCCAGCTTGCGCACTTCGGCGGCGACCACCGCGAAGCCCTTGCCATGCTCACCGGCACGCGCCGCCTCGATCGCCGCGTTCAGCGCCAGCAGGTTGGTCTGGTAGGCGATGTCGTCGATGATGCCGATCTTCTGGGCGATGCTCTTCATCGCCGCCACCGTCTGCGACACCGCCTGGCCGCCTTCCATCGCCTGGCCGGCGGCCTGGGTGGCGATGCCGTCGGTGACGGTGGCGCTGTCGGCGTTCTGCTTGACCGAGGCGCTGATCTGGTGCAGCGATGCGGTGGTTTCTTCGACGCCCGCGGCCTGTTGCGACGCCGACTGGGCCAGCGCCTGCGAGGTCTGCGACACCTGGTCGGAGGCCGCGCTCAGCTGGGATGCGGCCGCCCGCACTTCGGCAAAGGTGGTGCTGACGGTGTCGATCAACTGGTTGAACTTGCCGCACAGCTCGGCATGGAATTCGGCTTTGTCGTCGAGCGCGATGCGCTGGGTGAAGTCGCCCTGCATCGCGTCGGCGACCGCTTGGTGGATCGCCTCGGCAGTCTGCCGGGCGGCCTGGTGCTCGGTGTCGGCAGTGGCCTGACGTGCCCGGTCGTCCTGTTGCCGATCGAGCAGGCTGGCCTGCATGCCGTGCAGCGCCAGCAGCAGGCGCGACTCCTCGTTGCGACCGGTGCCCACCACGATCGGGTGGTCGAGCCGGCCGGCGCCCACCGCATCGGCGGCGGCGATGGCCGCCTGCAGCCCGTCGCGCATCGCGACGTAGAAGCTGCGGAAGGCATACAGCCCGACCAGCAGCGTCAGCGCCACCAGCGCGCCGATCTTGATCCAGACCTGCCTGGCGTCGGCCAGCACGCTGTCGACGTAGACGCCCGAGCCGATCATCCAGCCCCAGGGCGCGAATGCCTTCACGTAGGACAGCTTGTCCTGCGGCGCGGCACTGCCCGGCTTGGGCCACTGGTAGGCGACCACGCCACCACCCTGCGACCGCGCCACGTCCACCATGGCCATGAACAGCAGCAAGCCGTTCGGATCCTTGTAGTCCGACAGGTCCTTGCCGTTCATCTCCGGCTTGATCGGGTGCATGACCATCGTCGGCGTCTGGTCGTTGATCCAGAAGTAGTCACCGTCGCCATAGCGCAGCTGGGCCACGGCGGCCTTGGCCAGGCGCTGCGCGTCGGCGCGCGGCACGGCGCCCGAGGTCTCCAGCCCATGCGCCCACTCCAGCACCTTGTGGGCCACTTCGACATGCTGCTGCAGCGCGGTCTGGTGCGATTGCATGTCGCGTCGATATTCACCCCAGGCCTGCCATGCCAGCAGGCCGAGCATGGGCAGCACCAACAGGCTGGTGGCCAGCAGCGCCTTGGCCTTGAAGCCCAGGCGCATGAACAGCTGCACGCCGGGGTCGCGTGATGGCCTGGCGATTGCCTGCGGCAAGGCGTGCCGGGCGGCAACGGCGGTCAACGTGGAGCGTGTGGAAGGCATCTGGACTTTCTCTGGGATTCAAGCGCGCCGCAGCGCGGCGCCGGTCAGAAGCGGGTGAACGCCGATTCGTCCACATCGGTCAGCACCGGCAGGTGCCGGCCGGCCGCTGTGGCGCTGGATGGGGCGCTGGCGGCCGCAGCCAGCTGACGGCGCGGCGCCCTGGCGCCAGCGCCGGCGCGGTCCTGACCGAAGCGCAGGGCCGCGCCGTGCGCCGGAGAGGGTGATGGCGATGCCGCACGGGCCGGCGCGTGGCCGTGGCCGGCGGTCCCGCCGTCCTGCACCAGCCGGAAGCCGGCCATCAGGTCCTGCAGCCGGCCGGCCTGTGCCGACAACTCCTCGGCGGTGGCCGACAGTTCCTCCGACGCGGCGGCGGTCTGCTGGGTGGTGCTGCTCAGGTGGTTCATCGCGCCGGTGATCTGGCCCACGCCGTCGCTCTGCTCGCCGGACGCGGCGGCAATCTCCTGCACCAGCTCGCTGGTCTTGCGGATGCTGGGCAGCATGCGTTCGAGCAGCTGGCCGGCCTGTTCGGCCAGCTGCACGCTGTTGCCGGCCAGTTGGCCGATCTCGCGGGCGGCGGTCTGGCTGCGTTCGGCCAGCTTGCGCACCTCGGCGGCGACCACCGCGAAGCCCTTGCCATGCTCGCCGGCGCGCGCCGCCTCGATCGCCGCGTTCAGCGCCAGCAGGTTGGTCTGGTAGGCGATGTCGTCGATGATGCCGATCTTCTGGGCGATGCTCTTCATCGCCGCCACCGTCTGCGACACCGCCTGGCCGCCCTCCATCGCCTGGCCGGCGGCCTGGGTGGCGATGCCGTCGGTGACGGTGGCGCTGTCGGCGTTCTGCTTGACCGAGGCGCTGATCTGGTGCAGC
>JBBQVF010000168.1:0-6376 GCA_038211805.1 Burkholderiales bacterium
CGCAGCGTCCGGGACGAGGGCGTCGGGTGACCGGATGACGCAGGTAAAGGAGGAGTCGACGGGCTTGCGCCAGCAAGCGTGTCGGCGGGGGACACGGAGTCATCCGGTCACCCGGCGGCCTCGGCCTCGTACCGACCTGAACCGGGTTTAAACGCAGCGACAGAAAGCCGCCGCTCGCAACGACAGCAACGAGCCGAAAACTGCCATCCGGCGAGGCCACCGCGACGCCCGAATCGACCCCCGCCCTACTTCATCCGCCGCACCAGCGCCCCGCTCACCTTCCGCAGCAACCACTTCGGTGTGGCACGGCCGGCCACCACGGTGGCGCGGTTCAGCACACCCGGCACGCAGATCACATCACCCCTCATGCAGGCCTCGAAGCCCTGGTCGGCCACGTCGTCGGCGCTGCCGACCAGAAATTTCGGCAGCTTGCTCAACTCGGCGCTGCCGGCGCTGGCCTCGGCCAGCATCTGGGTGGCGGTGATGCCAGGGCACAAGGCGGTGATGGTGACCCCCGTGCCCTTCAACTCCTCCGACAACGACTCGGTCAACGACAACACATAGGCCTTGGTGGCGGCGTAGGTCGCCAGCGACGGCACCGGCTGGAACGCGGCAATCGACGCCACGTTCAGCACCCGGCCGCTGCCACGCGCCACCATGCCGGGCACGAAAGCAGCCAGCATTGCCGTCAAGCCCGAGATGTTGAGGTCGATCAGCTGCTGATGGCGCTGCGCCGGCAGGCCGATGAACGGGCCGTACTGCAGCACACCGGCGCAATTGACCAGCACGGCGATCGGCCGGCGGGCACGCTTCATTGCGGCGGCCAGCCCGGCAGCAGCGGCCGGGTCCGACAGGTCGGCCGGCGCCACCCAGGCCTTGATGCCGTGCCCGGCCGCCAAGGTGTCGGACAGCGACCGCAGCTTGTCGGCGCTGCGGGCCACCAGCACCACATCGTGGCCGGACCGCGCCAACCGGTGTGCCAATGCCTCGCCGATGCCGGAGGATGCGCCCGTGATCAAGGCAACCGGCCTCGGCATGGAGACCGCTGCGGGTGCCGCTGCGGGTGCCGCTGCGGGTGCCGGTGCGGGTGCGGGTGCGGGTGCGGGTGAGGGTGAGGGTGAGGGTGCCGAAACGGCTGCGGGCGTGGCTGCGGATTTCGATTCGCGGGTGGCCATCAGGGTCTCCTGGTTTCAGCCAGCGTTGCCGACCACCAGGATCTTGCCGTCGCGCTCGCCGGCGTTGGCGGCGGCCACGGCGGCCTGGATGCGATCGACAGGGTAAGTGGCATGGATGCGGGCGTGCAACGCGCCACTGGCCACGAGTTGCGTCAACTCAGCGTAGAGCGCCCGCTGCGCCTCGCGGCTGGCGTCGCGGAACCACTTGGCCAGCCAGAAGCCCTTCAGGGTGATGTCGCGGAAGACGAACGACGCAGGCGCCACTTGGCAGGGCTCACCGCTCATCATCCCGTAGTTGACCAACATGCCGCCTTCGGCGAGGCAGCGCGCCAGCCGGTCGGTGGCAGCGCCGCCCACCGCGTCGATGGCCAGCTGGATCGCCGCGCCGCCGGTGGCGTCGGCCACCCGGGCGGCGATGTCGTCGCCGTCGACCAGCACCACATCGCCACCGTCGCTCTGCACCGACGCCACGGCCGACGCGCGACGCACCAGGTTGACGGTGCGCAGGCCGCGCCGCTGGGCCAGTTGCACCAGGTAGCCGCCGACGCCCGAGTTGGCGACGTTCTGGATCACCCAGTCGCCAGGCTTCAGCGGCACGAACTCGCTCAACAACAAGGAGGCGGTGGCCGGGTTGACGGTCAGCATCGACAGCTGCTGCGCATCGGCGCCGTCGGGCAGCGGCACCAGCCGGCGCGCGTCGCAGACCAGGTGCGTCACCCAGGTCCCGGCGCCGATCGGCAACAGCACCCGCTGGCCCACGGTCAGGCCGCTGACGCCCTCGCCCAGTGCGGCGATGCGGCCCACGCCCTCGTTGCCACCGATCGCGGGCAGCGGCGGCAACCGGCCGTAAGCGCCGGTCAGGGTGAGCACATCGGACGGGTTGATCGGCGAGGCCAGCATCGCCACCAGCGCCTGGCCAGCGGCCAGCGCGGGCGCTTCGAAAGGCACGGCACGAATCACGTCCTGCGGCACCGGGCCACGGAAGTCGTATCGAGCTTGGAGCATCGTCATGGGCAGCTTTCTGGCGTGAATGGCAAGGGTTTGGAATGGCGCCACAGCGGCGAACGGTCAACGATCAGGCGGCGGCCAGGCGACGAGATCAGGCAGCCGCCGCGCGACGCGCTGCCTCTTCGTCGACCAGCTCCTTCTTCGACAACTTGCCCACCGGTGTCTTGGGCAGCGCGGCGCGGATGTCCAGCGCGCCGATCATCTCGTGCTTGCCGATGCGATCACGCAGGAAGACTTTCATCTCGTCCAGCGTGATCGCAGGCGCGCCCGCCTTCAGCGCGATGAAGGCCTTGGGGCTCTGGCCGCGGTAGTCATCGGGGATGCCGATCACGCTGACCTCGGCCACCGCCGGGTGGGCGTAGATCGCCTCCTCGATGGTGCGCGGGTAGACGTTGTAGCCGCTGCACAGCAGCATGTCCTTGGTGCGGTCGACGATGCTGAAGTAGCCGTCGGCGTCCATCGTGGCGACGTCGCCGGTGCGCAGCAGGCCGTCGGCGTTGAAGGCCTCGGCGTTGGCATCGGGTTGGTTCCAGTAGCCCCTCATGATGTTGGGACCGCCCACGCACATCTCGCCACGCTCGCCGGGGCCGACATATTCGTCGGGGTTGTCCAGGCGGGCCAGGCGGATGGTGATGCCGGGCATCGGCAGGCCGCAGGAGCCCACGTGCTGCGGCCCTTTCACCGGCGAGAAGGTGCCCGACGGCGCTGTCTCGGTCATGCCCCAGCCTTCGGCCAGGCTGCAGCCGGTGAGTTCGAGAAACCGTTGGTGCACCTCGCGCGGCAGCGGCGCACCGCCCGAGCCGCAAAACTTCAGCGCGTGCAGGTCGTAGGCCTCGACGCCGGGAAAGTGGTTGATCGCGGTGTACATGGTCGGCACGCCGCAGAACACCGACACCCGCTTGGCCGCCAGATCCTTCAGCACGGCCTCGGGCTCGAAACGGGTGTGCAGGATCAGCGTGGCCGCCAGCCGCACGCCCAGCAGCATGTTGACCGACAGCGCGTAGATGTGGAAGGGCGGCAGCACGGCCAGGAAGGTCTCGGCACCCTCGCGCAGGTCGGCACCGCCCTGCACGCAGGTCAGCCAGTACTGCTGGTTGGCGGCGCTCAGGTTGCCGTGGCTCAGCATCGCGCCTTTGGGCAGGCCGGTGGTGCCGCCGGTGTACTGCAGCACCGCCAGCGCGGTGGTCGGGTCGCCGATGTCGTGCGACTGGCAGGCGCCGTCGTTGTCCAGCAACTGGGCAAAGGGCACGCGGCGTGCGTCCCAGGCCACGTCGACCCGCTGGCCGGAAGCCATCAGTTGCGCGGTGATGGCAGCGGGGTTGGTGGTCATCTCGCCCACCGTGCCGACCACCAGGGTCTGCAGCCGCGTGGTGGCCAGCAGGCGGTCCATCTGCGGGTACAACAACGGTGAATCGAGCGTGATCAGCAGGTCGGTCTGACTGTCGGCCACCTTGTGGGCCAGCACCTGCTCGGCATCCAGCGGCGAGTAATTGACGACCACGCCGCCGGCCTTCAGCACCGCGAAGAAGCTGATCAGGTAATGCGGCGTGTTGGCCAGGAACAGGCCCACGTGCACGCCCGGGCCCACGCCCAGCGCCTGCAGGCCCTTGGCCGCGCGGGCCACCAGCTGGCCAAACTCGCGGTAGCTGAACAACCGGCCCATGAAGTCGATCGCGGCGCGGTCCGGGTGGCTGGCGACCGCGTCGTCCAGGATGCGGTCGACCGGGCGCACGGTGATCTCGGCATCCCAACGCAGTCCGGCGGGGTAGCTGGTGGTCCAGGGGGTGGCGGCTTGCATGCGTGTCTCCTTGTGGCCAGCGCCGGGCGGGCGGGCTTCAGGGCGCGATTCTGTGCGCTGCGACGGGCGGGGACGGCGTGCGGTGAGGCCAGGTCGGCCGGACAACGGCCGCCAGAAAGGCGGGTAAACCCGATGTTGCCGGGTGAATGCCAGACACCGGGGGTGGTGACGACCACGAGGCGACAGCCATCAAAACCAGTGCACAGTGTCGGCCTGGCCGCAACCGATTCAATGGCTTGCCCTGCCGGCACCCAGATCAGGAGACTTGCCCCCATGACCGACCCCTCACCCACCCTGTCACTGAGCCGCGGCGCCACCACGCCGCCGCTGCAAGACCTGACCATCGGTGCCGCGCTGGCGGCCACCGTCGCCGTGCACGGCGACCGCGAAGCGCTGGTGGTGCCGCACCAGGCGGTGCGCTGGACTTGGGCCCAGCTGGCCGAGCGTGTCGACGACGTGGCCGCCGGCTTGCTGGCGCTGGGCTTGCAGCCGGGCGACCGGGTGGGCATCTGGGCGCCCAACTGCGCCGAGTGGGTGTTGACGCAGTTCGCCACGGCGCGCGCCGGGCTGGTGCTGGTCAACGTCAACCCGGCCTACCGTCGCTCGGAGCTGGAGTACGCGCTGAACAAGGTCGGTTGCTTGGCTCTGGTGCTGGCGCCGGCGCTGAAGAGCAGCGACTACCTGCAGATCGTCAACGACCTGGCGCCCGAGCTGGCCGCCAGCGTGCCAGGGCAGCTGCAATCGGCCACGCTGCCCAGCCTGCGCTGGGTGATCCGGCTGGGCGATGCGGCCACCGCCGGCATGCTGAACTTCGGTGAACTGGCGGGCCGCGCCACCGCCGCCAGCCGGGTGCAGCTGGCGGCCATCGGCGCCACGCTGCGCTGCGACGATGCGATCAACATCCAGTTCACCTCGGGCACCACCGGCCACCCCAAGGGCGCGACGCTGACCCACCGCAACATCCTGAACAACGGCTTCTTCGTCGGCGAGGCGATTCGGCTGACCCCGCAAGACCGGCTCTGCATCCCCGTGCCGCTGTACCACTGCTTCGGCATGGTGATGGGCAACCTGGGCTGCCTGACGCATGGCGCCGCCATGGTCTACCCCGGCGAGGCCTTCGACCCGCTGGCCGTGCTGCAGACCGTACAAGACGAGCGCTGCACCGCGCTGTACGGCGTGCCCACCATGTTCATCGCCGAGCTGGACCATCCGCGCTTCGCCCAGTTCGACCTGTCGACGCTGCGCACCGGCATCATGGCCGGCTCGCCCTGCCCGATCGAGGTGATGAAGCGGGTGCAGGCGCAGATGAACATGACCCAGGTCACCATCGCCTACGGCATGACCGAGACCTCGCCGGTGTCCACCCAGAGCGCGGTCGATGACCCGCTCGACCGCCGCGTGGCCACGGTCGGACGGGTGCAGCCGCACCTGGAAGTGCAGATCATCGATGGGGACGGCCGGCCGGTGCCGCGCGGCACCACTGGCGAGCTGTGCACCCGCGGTTATTCGGTGATGAAGGGCTACTGGGGCGACCCGGCCAAGACGGCCGAAGCGGTCGATGCCGACGGCTGGATGCACACCGGCGACCTGGCGACGATGGACGAGCAGGGTTACGTCAACATCGTCGGCCGGCTCAAGGACATGGTGATCCGCGGCGGCGAGAACGTCTACCCGCGCGAGATCGAGGAATTTCTCTACCGCCACCCCGCCGTGCAGGACGTGCAGGTGGTCGGCGTGCCCGACCTGAAATACGGCGAAGAGCTGTGCGCCTGGATCGTGCTGCGCAGCGGCCAGGCCGCCTCCGCCGACGACATCCGCAATTTCTGCAAGGGCCAGATCGCGCACTACAAGGTGCCGCGCCACATCCGCTTCGTCGACGCCTTTCCGATGACCATCACCGGCAAGGTACAAAAATTCCTGATGCGCCAGCAGACCATCACCGACCTGGGGCTGGCGGAACAGAAGACGGCATGACGTTGGCGGGGTATCCAGCGGGTGGTTGCGCTTGACGGCAGTTGACGGCTCGTTGCGGTCGTTGCGAGCGGCGGCTCCCAAGGCGTCTAGCCAAAACCCTTCGGCGACTGAGCGAGGCCAAGGCCGCCGGGTGACCGGATGACTCCGTGTCCCCCGCCGATGCCCTTGCTTGCGCAAGGTCATCGACTCCTCCTTTACCTGCGCAAAACACGCCAGCCCACCCCGATGCGCCAGCACCACCGTGGCGTCGTTGCCTTGAATTCAAAAGCCAGCAGGCCACCACCGCAGCGTCCGGGACGAGGGCGTCGGGTGTCCGGAAGAAGCACGGAAAAGAGGAGTCGAAGACCATTCGCAAACAAAGGCAACGGCCGGGGCCACCGAGGCATACCGGCAACCCGCGGCCATGGGCGCGCGCACTAGC
>JBBQVF010000169.1:0-5916 GCA_038211805.1 Burkholderiales bacterium
GCCGGCAACTGCGCGGCCTGCCACACCGCCCGCGGCGGCGCGCCCTACGCCGGCGGGCGGGCCATCGCCACGCCGTTCGGCACCGTCTACAGCAGCAACCTGACGCCCGACGCCGACACCGGACTGGGCCGCTGGACGGCCGACGAGTTCTGGCGGGCGCTGCACCACGGCCGCTCGCGCGACGGCCGCGGCCTGCTGCCGGCCTTCCCCTACCCGCAGTACACCCTGGTCAGCCGTGCCGATGCCGACGACCTGCTGGCCTGGCTGCGCAGCCTGCCGCCGGTGGCCCAGGCCAACCAGGCCCATGCGCTGCGCTGGCCCTACGGCAGCGCCGCCGCGCTGGCGGTGTGGCGGGCGCTGTACTTCCGAGCGGGCCTCTTCGAGCCCGACAGCGGCCAATCAGCCGAGTGGAACCGCGGCGCCTACCTGGTCAACGGCCTCGGCCACTGCAGCGCCTGCCACGGCCACCGCAACCCGCTGGGCGCCAGCAGCGCGCTGGCCGACGGCCGCGGTGGCGCCGCCCTGCCCGGCCAGCGCTGGGTGGCGCCCTCGCTGACCGACCCGGCGCAGGCCGGCACCCGGCCCGAAGACAGCGCCGCGCTGGTGCAACTGCTGCGCACCGGCGTGTCGGACCATGCCGTGGTGATGGGCCCGATGGCCGAGGTGGTGGCTCAGAGCACCCAGCACCTGAGCGAGCCCGACCTGCGCGCGATGGCCCGCTACCTGGTGCAGATCACTTCCGCCCCGCCGGCCCGGGCCGCAGCGGCCGCGCCGGCGGCGCACCCGCCCAGCACCCTGGCCCGCGGCGCCCAGCTCTACAAGCGGCACTGCGTCGACTGCCATGGCGACCAGGGCCAGGGCGCGCCCCGCATCTACCCGCCACTGGCCGGCAACCGCACCGTGACGATGGCCGACCCCGGCAACCTGCTGCTGGCGATCACCGGCGGGGGCTTTCCACCGGCCACCGCCGGCAATCCGCGGCCCTACGGCATGCCGGCCTACGACCTGCCGCCCGACGACCTGGCGGCGCTGGCCACCTGGCTGCGCAGCAGCTGGGGCCACGGTGCACCGGCGGTGTCGGCGGTACAGGCCTTGCTGGCACGCTGATCGCGCCGATTGCTCTGATCGCACCGACGACACTGATCACACGCGCCCGCGCTGCCCGCCCGGCCCAACCGGCCGGGCCCGACAAATGTGCAGGGTTGATGACCACATAAGGGGACTTGTCCGGCTTGGCTGGCCCGGCACTTCACCTTTCTTCACCGCGGCCGGCCGCCCCGGCCGGCACGGCCGTGGTCGAATCGACAGGGTCAACCGGGCGCCCGCGCCCACCGTTGAAGTTCCATCCCTTGCCGAGGCCCGACCGCCATGATCCGCACCACCGCTTCCCTGGGTTTGCTGGCCGCGCTACTGCTGGCCGGCTGCGCCACCCGCAACCCCGACGAGATCAGCCGCTACGAGGCCCAACGCCTGTCCACCGTGGTCGACGCCACCGTGTTGTCGGTGCGCCCGGTGATGGTCAGCGGTCAGCAGAGCGGCGCCGGTGCGGTGGCCGGCGGCACGATCGGCGCCATCGCCGGCGGCTCGGCGGGCAACTACCGCAACGCGGGCGCCTACAGCCTGCTGGGCGCGGTGGCCGGCGCGCTGCTGGGCAACGCGATCGAATACGGCAGCACGCAGGAGGCCTCGCTCGAACTGCTGGTGCAGCTGCGCAACGGCGAGCGCCGCGCCATCGTGCAGGGCATCGGCAGCGAGACCTTCAGGCCGGGCGACGCGGTGATGCTGGTCAACAGTGGCGGGCGGGTGCGGGTGATGCGCACGCCCGACGGCGTGCCGGTGCAACCGGCACCGGTCTCGCTGCCGACGCCGGTGCCCGGCATTCGCAGTTAGGCCGCACCGGTCTGTGCTCCAGGCCGTGCCGCGCCAGCTCAATCCAGTGGCTGGGTCTGCTGCGTGGGCTTGAAGGCTGCGCGCGCGAAACCCAAGGCCTCGGCACGCGCCAGCGCGGTCTCCAGGTCGGCCGGCGCCATCTGCGGCGTGCGCGACAAGACCCAGCCGAACTGACGGCCCGGTTCGCCCACCAGGGCCCAGCGGTAATCGGGCGCCAGCGCCAGCACCCAGTAGTCGCCATAAAACGGCCGGAAGAAGCTGACCCGCAACTTCGCGTTGGCGCTGCCCGCCACCACCTTGGCCACGCCGGTGACCGTCTCGACGCCGCCATCGGCCCGCCGGCAGCGGTTGGTCACCTCGATGTCGTCGCCGTCGGCGCGGTACTGCGCCTGGGTGTCGGCCACACACTGGGCCTGGAAGCGGTTGGGCAGCGAGGCCACTTCGTACCAACGGCCGGCGTAGCGCGCCAGGTCGACACTGGCCACCGTGGGCAGTGGGGCCATGGGTGCCTTGGGCGCTGTGCTGCAGCCGCTCAGCCCGGCCGCGGCGGCCAGCAAGACTGCCGCCACCGCGGTGGGTCGGGTGGGCCGGGTGATCGGGGCAGCGCTGGTGACTCGGGCATCAGCGCAGCGTTGGAACCAGTCGGTCATGGGCATCCTGCAAGATCGGCGGGCAGGTGGCCCGCGGGTCCACCATAACGGCTTTGGCCGCGGTCTCCGGCACGCACCGACCCGCCAAGCCAAACCAGTTGACCCTGACAACCGCATGCCCGAAGCTTGGACGATGCCTTCCTGCCCCGAAATCCCCGATCCCATCAAGCGCCACGCCGGCCACTGGCCGTCTTTCCGCCTGTTCAGCTGCTTGCTGAGTGGCCTGTTCTGCTGCCTGCTGACGCTGGCTGCGGTGGCTGCCAGTGCTGCCGACGACCGGCTGCGCATCGGCTCCAAGCGCTTCACCGAGTCCTACATCCTGGCCCAGGTGCTGGCGCAGACGGCGCAGCAGGCGCAGCCGACGCTGGCCACCGACGTGCTGCAAGGCCTGGGCAACACGGCCATCGTCTACGAGGCGCTGCGCGCCGGCAGCATCGACGCCTATGTCGAATACACCGGCACCATCAACCTCGAGATCCTGAAGGCCGGCAGCGCGCTGCCGCTAGCCGCCATGCGCGCGCAACTGCAACCGCTGGGCCTGGGTGTGGCCATCCCGCTGGGCTTCAACGACGGCTACGCGCTGGCCATGCGCGCCGACACCGCCCAGCGCCTGGGCATCACCAAGCTGTCCGATCTGGCCCGCCACCCCGGCCTCAAGCTGGGGCTGAGCAACGAGTTCATCGGCCGGGCCGACGGCTGGCGCGGCCTGGCCAAGCGCTACGGCCTGCCGCAGCAGCCCAGCGGGCTGGACCACGGCCTGGCTTACGACGCGGTGTCGGGCGGCCAGGTCGACGTGATCGACATCTACACCACCGACGCCAAGATCGACCACCTGGGGCTGCGGGTGCTGGCCGACGACGCCGGCCACTTTCCGCTCTACGACGCGGTGGTGCTGTACCGGCTGGACCTGCCGCAGCGCTTTCCCGCCGCGTGGGCCGGGTTGCAGCGGCTGGAAGGCAGCATCGACGAAGCCCAGATGATCGCGATGAACGCCCGCGCCGAACTGCAGAGCGTGGCCTTCGACACCATCGCCCGCGACCACCTGGCAGGCAAGGCAGCCGTCGGCACCAGCGTCGGCACCAGCGCCGACACCGACCGGGGCGACTTCTGGCGCCAGTTGTGGAGCCGGTTGTGGGGCCCCGACCTGTGGCGCCTGACCTGGCAGCACCTGAGCCTGGTGCTGGCCGCCGTGGCCGCGGCCAGCTTGATCGGCGTGCCGCTGGCCACCGCCGTGGCCGGCCATGAGCGTGCCCGCGGCCTGGTGCTGGGCGCCACCGGCGTGCTGCAGACAGTGCCCTCGCTGGCCCTGCTGGCGCTGCTGATCTCGCTGCTGGGCCGCATCGGCATGGTGCCCGCGCTGGCGGCGCTGACGCTCTATGCGCTGTTGCCGATCATGCGCAACACCTGCACCGGCCTGGCCGAAGTGCCTACCGGGCTGAAAGAGGCGGCGCGGGCGCTGGCCCTGTCACCGGGCCAACAACTGCGGTTCGTCGAACTGCCGCTCGCGCTGCCGGTGATCGTGGCCGGCGTGCGCACCGCCACCAGCATCGCGGTGGGCACGGCCACCATCGCCGCCTTCATCGGCGCCGGCGGTTACGGCGAGCGTATCGTCACCGGCCTGGCGCTCAACGACAAGGCGTTGCTGGTGGCCGGCGCGTTGCCGGCCGCGGCACTGGCACTGGTCTTCGAGGGATTCTTCGAATGGCTGGAGCGTCGGCTGCGGGTGCGGTTGCGGAGCGGGGGCTGAGAGCTTGAGCGTCTTTCGTTCATGCCCGCTCATCACACCAAAACGCACCCCTCGTCGTTGCAAATGCTCGCCATAGCTCGGGCTATGGCTGTGCTTTGCGCCTCGATCAGGCACGTTTTGACGCGCCGCTCGTGCACGCCCGAAAAACGCTCAACCTCTGAGGCGGGCGTGGCGCACTGCTGGCCCAACAGCCAGCGGTCGCCATGGGCGGCACGCGCGCGCACACGGTGCCGATCATCAAGGCCGCCCTGCGATGACCAAGCTTGCAGCCCGGCTTGCAACTTTCCCGCCGCTTTCCCGGATTGGCGATGGCAGGTGACCGCGCTGATCACGCTTAGTTTTTGCTGCAAAAGAAGCATAACTATGCTCTAATTGCAGCATGATGAAACTCGAAGCAGCTTCCACCATCCGCCGCACGTCGGACGATCTCTGGCAGTGCATCTTTGACCTCGATCCCACGGGCGGCGTCTCGTTGCCATCCACCCAGCCAGGGTTCAAAGTGGCAGAGCACGGCGCAGTTGTCCGGATCAGTGCGCCCATGGCGTACAGCCTGCTGAAGCGTGGCATCTCGTCCAAGGCCATCGTTCCGGCGGGTGAGTTCCTTGGCGTCGGCAAGGCCGAGGTCGCCGACATGCTGGACATCGACCGCGGTACCGTCGCGCGCTGGGCGGCCAAGGGCCAAGCGCTGCCCACGTATGCGGCCGAAGGGCTGCTCCGCTTGATCGAGCTCGATCAACTGGCGATCGACACGTTCGAGACCGAGGAAGAGGCCCGGCAGTGGCTGCGCAAGCCGCATCCGATGCTCGACGGTGACGATCCGTGGTCGGCCGCCAAGACGTCCTACGGTGCGCAGCGGGTCAAGGACATCCTCACGGCCATCAAGTACGGCGGCGTGGCTTGATTTCGGTCTGGCGCATCGGCTATTGCCCAACGCCTGCGCCGGCCCCTGCAGTCCTGCTCGGCATGCTGGGCCAGGGTTCGACGCTCGGCAATGGCCGTTGGCACACGCAGGGGCCGGTACAGGTGGTCTATGCCGGTTCCACCCGCGCCCTTTGCCAGTTGGAGAAGCGCGTGCACGCGAACGGCGCCAATCCAAAGGACCAGGCCCTCATGCGCCTGGACCTGCCGGAAGATACCGCCCTGTTGGAGGTGGGCGACCTGAGCCTGCCTGACGACTGGCGTGCCCGCGAAGCCGAGACGCAACGCATCGGCATGAACTGGGCCACCTCGGGCGCCAGCCTGGGGCTCTGGGTGCCCTCGTTCATCGAGCCGGCGGAGCGGAACCTCGTCCTCAACCCGGCGCACCCGGGCTACCGTCGCATCACGCTGACACTCGAACGCCACCCGTTCCGCTTCGACCCGCGGCTCTTCGGCTGATTCGGGGACGAGGCCTGCAGTGGCCACATGCCCCGAGATGCAACACCTTCGTCGGCAAAAAATTGCGCCAAGTTGTCGATTTTATTGGTAGGCCGTGTTGGACTTGAACCAACGACCAAAGGATTATGAGTCTTTTTAGGCGTCGTCCATGGAAGTCTCTGGCGATCCTTCAGGTGGCTGGCAACCCGCATGGATACTGGGTTTTACGTTTCGAAGCGTCCACGGTCGTCTACAGTTGTCGCTCCACAGCCA
>JBBQVF010000170.1:0-5871 GCA_038211805.1 Burkholderiales bacterium
AGGGTGAGGCCCCAAAATGGGCCCACTCGTCGTTGCAAATGCTCGCCGGGCCTGCAGCCCGCCTGCGCTTCGCGCCTAAATTGGGCCCGTTTTGGGGTCTCACGCGGGTGCCATTCATTTCGTCAACACCCTCTCAGCCCAACCGGCGGCTCAGACTGTCATTCACTGGCGGGGCTGGCGACGCCGGCCGCCTGCAAGGGAACCCCCAGTGCCTCTCGCACCCGGTTCTCGATCTCGAGTGAAATCTCGGGGTTCTCGCGCAGGAATTCGCGGGCGTTGTCCTTGCCCTGGCCGATCTTCTCGCCCTTGTAGGCATACCAGGCGCCGGACTTGTCGACGATCTTGGCCTCGACACCCAGGTCGATGATCTCGCCCTCGCGGCTGATGCCTTCACCGTAGAGGATGTCGAACTCGGACACCTTGAACGGGGGCGCGACCTTGTTCTTGACGACCTTGACCTTGGTTTCGCTGCCGATGACTTCTTCACCGCGCTTGATGCTGCCGGTTCGGCGGATGTCGAGCCGCACCGAGCAATAGAACTTCAGCGCATTGCCGCCGGTGGTGGTTTCGGGGTTGCCGAACATCACGCCGATCTTCATGCGGATCTGGTTGATGAAGACGACCATGGTGTTGGTCTTCTTGACCGTGCCGGTGAGCTTGCGCAACGCCTGGCTCATCAGTCGGGCCTGCAGGCCGGGCAGTGAATCGCCCATCTCGCCTTCAAGCTCGGCCTTGGGGGTGAGCGCGGCGACCGAGTCGATGACGACCAGGTCGACCGAGCCCGACCGCACCAGCGCGTCGACGATCTCGAGCGCCTGCTCGCCGGTGTCGGGCTGGCTGATCAGCAGCTCTTGCAGGTTGACGCCCAGCTTCTGGGCGTAGCCGGTGTCGAGTGCGTGCTCGGCGTCGATGAAGGCGCAGGTGCCGCCGATCTTCTGCATCTGGGCGATGACCTGCAAGGTGAGCGTGGTCTTGCCCGAGGACTCAGGGCCGTAGATCTCGACCACGCGGCCGCGCGGCAGGCCGCCCACGCCCAGCGCGATGTCGAGACCCAGCGAGCCAGTGGAGACGACCTCGATGGCTTCGACGACCTCGCCGACACCGAGCCGCATGATCGAGCCCTTGCCGAACTGCTTTTCGATCTGCGAGAGGGCGGCCGCCAGGGCTTTGGCTTTTTCGGTGTTCAAGGCTTTCACGGGTGCGTCCATGCTGGCTCCTCAGTTGAGGGGCCATTGTGTTGAAAAACTGGATGTTTGTACAGTACTTGCGGGCAACTTTTTCAGCGCACGTGTGCGGGATTGTCCAGTCCTTGCGCCGCCGCCGGCTGCCTAAAATCAAAGGTTACAGGGGCTTCCTCCGAGAGCGCCTAGCAGCGGGAGACAGGGCATGCGGATTTTGATCGCCGAGGACGACCAGGTGCTGGCCGACGGCCTGTTGCGGGCCCTGCGCGCCACCGGCTATGCGGTGGACCAGGTCGGCAGCGGCACCGAGGCCGATGCGGCGTTGGCGTCGCATGAGTTCGATCTGCTGATCCTGGACCTGGGGCTGCCCAAGATGCATGGCTTCGAGGTGCTGCGCAAGATGCGCGGGCGCGGCTCGTCGGTGCCGGTGCTGATCCTGACCGCTGCCGACAGTGTCGAGCAGCGCGTCAAGGGCCTGGATCTGGGCGCGGACGACTACATGGCCAAGCCGTTTTCGCTGCAGGAACTCGAAGCGCGGGTGCGGGCGCTGACCCGCCGCGGCCTGGGCACCGCCAGCAGCGTGATCAAGCACGGCCCGCTGACCTTCGACGCCACCGGCCGGGTGGCCTACATCAACGACTTGATGATCGAGTTGTCGGCGCGCGAGTTGAGCCTGCTGGAGGTGCTGCTGCAGCGCGCCGGTCGCCTGGTCAGCAAGGACCAACTGGTCGAGCGGCTGTGCGAGTGGGGCGAAGAGGTGAGCAACAACGCCATCGAGGTCTACATCCACCGGCTGCGCAAGAAGATCGAGCAGGGCCCCATCCGCATTGCGACCGTGCGCGGCCTCGGCTACTGCCTGGAAAAAATCCCGGCTTGACCGGCATCGCCGGCCAGCACGGGCGATGAGCAACCCAAGCCCTATGCTCGGGGCGGCCATGGCAGACCCCACCGCGCCCGAGTTGCGCATCAAGGAGCAGCGTTCGCTGTTCGGCGAGATCCTCGACTGGATGCTCGCGCCGCTGTTGGTGCTGTGGCCGATGAGCGTGGCACTGACCTGGCTGGTGGCGCAAAACATCGCCAGCCACCCATTCGACCGCGATCTGGCCGAGTTGGCCCGCACCGTGGCGCGCCAGGTGGTGGTGGTGCCGGGCAGCGCTGAAATGCCCAGCGCGATCCGGCTGCGCGAGCCCGACGTGGTGGGCGAGGTGCTGCGCACCGACGATGCGGAAAAGGTGTATTTCCAGGTGCTGGGGACGCGCGGCGAGTTCATCGCCGGCGATCGCAACGTGCCGGTGCCCGACGAGGCCGCGGCCGCGGCGCTGACCATGAAGTACCGCGACGACGAGGTGCTGGCCGACAGTGTGCGGGTGGCTTATTTGTGGCTGCCGCCCACCGGCGTTCCCGGCGAGCGCGCACCGCTGGTGCAGGTGGCCGAGACGCTGGACCGGCGCCAGCGTCTGGCCACCGAGATCATCAAGGGCGTGATCGTGCCGCAGTTCGTGGTGCTGCCGCTGGCGGTGTTGCTGGTGTGGTTTGCGCTGGCACGCGGCATCAAGCCGCTGAATGAACTGCAGCAACGCATCCGCCGCCGCGAGAGCCACGACCTCAGCCCGCTGGCCGAGCGCGACGTGCCCGAAGAGGTGGCGCCGCTGGTCAGCGCGATCAACGACCTGCTGGGCCGGCTGGACGATTCGATGAGCTCGCAGAAGCACTTTCTGGCCGACGCGGCCCACCAGCTGAAGACGCCGTTGGCGGGGCTGCGCATGCAGGCCGAGCTGGCGCAACGGGAGATCGACGCCGGCGAACACGACCCGAAGGCGCTGAAACGGTCGCTGCAGCACATCGCGCATGCCAGTGAGCGCGCGGCCCACATGGTCAACCAGTTGCTGGCCATGGCCCGTGCCGAGGCCAAACACCTGCTGCGCCCGGCCGAAGCCGTCGACCTGGCCGAACTGGCGCGCGAGACGGTGCGCGACTTCGTGCCCAAGGCCATGGACAAGCGCATCGACCTGGGCTACGAAGGCCCTGAAGACGCGCAGGCCCTGCAGGGCACGCTGATGGGCCAGCCGCTGCTGCTGCGCGAGTTGATCCGCAACCTGGTCGACAACGCGCTGCAGTACACGCCGGCCGGCGGCTCGGTGACGGCGCGGGTGATGAACGACCCGTTCGGCCAGGTGGTGGTGCTGCAGGTCGAGGACACCGGCCCCGGCATCCCCGAGGCCGAACGCTCGCTGGTGCTGCAGCCCTTCTACCGTGCGCTGGGCACCAACGTCGACGGCAGCGGGCTGGGCCTGGCCATCGTGGCCGAAATCGTGCAGCAGCAAGGCGCCGAGATGACGATCGCCGATGCCCGGCCACGCGGCAGCGCTGCCGCCCAGGGCATGGGGCCGGGCGCGCTGTTCACGGTGCGGTTCACGCTCAGCCGGCAGGTCGAGCCGCCACCACCGGCGGCGGCGCAGTCGGCGTAGGCCACGCGGCAGATTCGGCCGCTGCAAGCGCCGCCGGCGGTCCGGGCGCCGCAAACGCCGCCTCGACCCGGCTGCGCAGCCGGACATCACCGGCGTGCCCAGGCCGGCCGCCAACGCCGCCCGGAACAGCGCCGCCGCCTGGCTGTGCGGCGGCGGCGCCGCACTGCAGCCGGCCGCCGCGGCCGGCGGGTGTCGTGGCTGTGCGGCGGCGGCTTCAGTGCTGCATCAGCATGCGGCTGCGGGCAATCGACATCAGCATGCCCAGCATCACGCCCAACGTGACCATCGCGGTGCCGCCATAGCTGATGAAAGGCAGCGGCACGCCCACCACCGGCAGGATGCCGCTGACCATGCCCATGTTGACGAAGGCGTAGGTGAACAGGGCCAGGCTCAGCGCGCCGGCCAGCAGCCGCGAGAACACCGTCGGTGCGCCGGCGGCGATCCACAGCCCGCGCATGATCAGCACGATGAAGCCCAGGCCCAGGCCGACCACGCCGGCCAGGCCGAACTCTTCGGAGAAGGCCGCGAAGATGAAGTCCGTGGTGCGCTCGGGGATGAATTCAAGGTGGGTCTGGGTGCCGCTCATGAAGCCTTTGCCGGTGAGGCCGCCCGAGCCGATGGCGATCATGCCCTGGATGATGTGGAAGCCCTTGCCCAGCGGGTCGCGGGACGGGTCGAGCAGGGTGCAGACGCGCTGCTTCTGGTAGTCGCGCAGCACCCTCCAGTCGACGCCGTCCTGGCACAGCGCATCACCGCTGAGCACGATGGCGGTCAGCGCCACGCCGGCCAACGCCAGCAGCGGCAGGATCAGCCGCCAGGGCAGGCCGGCGAAGAAGATCACGTACAGCCCGGCCGACAACACCAGCAACGAGGTGCCCAGGTCGGGCTGCTTGGCGATCAGCGCCACCGGCACCAGCAGCAGCGCCCCGGCCAGCACGAAATCCACCGCCCGCAGCTGACCCTCGCGCTTCTGGAACCACCAGGCCAGCATCAGCGGCATGCCGAGCTTCAGCAGCTCGCTGGGCTGGATCACCACCCCCAGGTTGAGCCAGCGCGTGGCGCCTTTCTTGGTGATGCCGAACAGCGCGGTGGCCACCAGAAGCGCCACGCCCAGTGCGTAGACGGGCACGGCCAGCGCCATCAGCCGCTGCGGCGGCACCTGGGCCACGATGAACATCAGCGCTGCGGCCAGCAACATGTTGCGGCCGTGGTCGACGAAGCGGCTGCCGTGGTCGTAGCCCACCGAATACATCGTCACCATGCCCAGCGCAGCCAGCGCCAGCACCACCCCCAACAGCGGCAGGTCGAAGCCGCTGAGCAGGGGCTTGATGCGCAGCCAGGGCGTGGGGTGGCCGTAGGTGGTGAGCATGGGCAGTCAGGGCAGGCGGGATGGCGCAGCCACTTCGGCGGTGCGGCGCGGCAGCAGCGGCAGGGCGCCGGCATCGGCCGTGGCGGGCGCTGGCGGCGCCGGCCGGGCTGGGGCGGGCACTGTCGGTGCTGCGGGCGAGGGCGCTGCGGGCAGCGCTGCGGCCAGCGTTGTCCGCGGGGCCGGCGCTGCGGCCAGCGCTGCCCGCGGGGCCGGCGCCTGCGCCAACCCGCCCAGGCCGATCTCGGACAGCGGCACGTCATCGGCGCGGCGCGGCGTGCCCAGCGGCGCGGCGCTGCGGCCCTCGCGGGTGGCGATCATGTCTTCTTCGCTGGGCCACTGGCCCGCCAGCAGGTAGTCGAACACCCGGCGGGCGATCGGCGCGGCGGCCGCGGCGCCGAAGCCGGCGTTCTCGACCACGATGGCCAGCGCGACGGTGGGCGCGTCCAGCGGCGCGAAGGCGGTGTAGAGCGAGTGGTCGCGCTGGTACTCCGACAGCTTGCTGGCGTTGTACTTCTCGTTGGCGCGGATGCCCACCGCCTGCGCGGTGCCGGTCTTGCCGCCGCTGTTGTAGGTCGCACCGGCAAAAACCCGGGTCGAGGTGCCCTCTTGCGTCACGCCGTGCATCGCGCTGGTGATCAGCGCCACGTGCTCGGGCTTGAAGGGCAGCGGGCTCAGGGCCTCGCCGGCCACCGGGGTGACGGCCTGCGTGACCACGTCGCGGATCTCGCGCACCAGCCGCGGCTCGAAGCGCTGGCCGCCGGCCACCAGCGTGGCGGTGGCGCTGGCCAGCTGCAGCATCGTGAAGTTGTTGTAGCCCTGGCCGATGCCCAGCGAGATGGTCTCGCCGGCGTAC
>JBBQVF010000171.1:0-5736 GCA_038211805.1 Burkholderiales bacterium
GCAGGTAAAGGAGGAGTCGACGGGCTTGCGCCAGCAAGCGTGTCGGCGGGGGACACGGAGTCATCCGGTCACCCGGCGGCCTCGGCCTCGTACCGACCTGAATGGGGTTTCAACGAACCAACAGAAAGCCGCCGCTCGCAACGTCTGCAACGAGCCGCAAACGGTCAGTTGAGTGTCCCCGAGCCGGCCATCCGCATACCCCCCGTCGCAAGGACACCCAACATAGACGCCTAAGACAGGCGCCTGCGCAAACCTTGACCGGACGCAAGCGCGTGCGCCGCAAGCAAGGCATGTTCGAAGGGTGGATGGTGGCACCTTCTGCTGCCGTTATCGTCGATGGCTTTCAGAGAGACCTTCATGAGCAGCAACCCCCTCGAAACGCTGGCCCTGCAACGCCTGTACCAATGGGAGCGCACGGCGCCCGACCGCATCGCCCTGACCCAGCCCATGGGCGGGGGCGTGTTGCGCGACTTCACCTGGGCCGAGGTGGCCGACCAGGTCCGCCGCATGGCGGCTCACCTGAAGGCGCAAGGCTGGGCGCCCGGCTCGCGGGTGGCGATCCTGTCGAAGAACTGCGCCTGGTGGCTGATGAGCGACCTGGCGATCTGGATGGCCGGCCATGTCTCGGTGCCGCTCTACCCCACGCTGGCCGCCAGCACCGTGGCGCACATCTTGAAGCACAGCGAGGCCAAGGCCTGCTTCGTCGGCAAGCTCGATGGCTGGGAGACGATGCGCCCCGGCGTGCCCGACGACCTGCCCTGCATCAGTTTTTCGGTGTCGCCGGCCGATGCCATTGCCCGCTACCCAGGCTGGGATGCGGTCTGCGCCCGCCAGGCGCCGATGCCCGGCGAGGTGGTGCGCACGCCCGATGAACTGGCCACGCTGATCTACACCTCGGGCACCACCGGCGTGCCCAAGGGCGTGATGCACAGCTTCGGCAACTTTGCCTGGGCGCTGGAAACCGGCATCAAGCGCATCCCGATGAACGCCGACGACCGCATGCTGTCGTACCTGCCGCTGGCCCACGTGGTCGAGCGGGTGCTGGTCGAGCATGGCTGGCTGCGCACCGGCATGCACCTGTACTTTGCCGATTCGCTCGATACGTTTGCCGCCGACTTGCAACGCGCACGCCCGACCATCTTCTTCTCGGTGCCGCGGCTGTGGCTGAAGTTCCAGCACGGCGTGCACCACAAGATGCCGGCCGGGAAGCTCGACCGGCTGCTGCGCATCCCCCTCATCGGTGCCCTGGTGCGCCGCAAGGTGCTGAAGGCCCTGGGGCTGGACCAGTGCCGCATCGCCGCCGGCGGCGCGGCGCCGATGCCGGCGGCACTGCTGGCCTGGTACCGCCGCCTCGGCCTGCCGATCAACGAGGGCTACGGCCTGACCGAGAACCTGGCGGTGTCGCACCTGACCGTGCCGGGCCAGAACCAGGAAGGCACGGTGGGCCCGGCCTACGAGGGTGTCGATTGCCGCATCGACCCGCAGACCGGCGAGATCCAGATGCGCAGCCAGGCGGTGATGCAGGGCTACTACAAGTCACCCGAGCAGACCCGCGACACGTTCACCGCCGATGGCTGGCTGCGCACCGGCGACAAGGGCCAGATCGACGCCGAAGGCAAGCTGCGCATCACCGGCCGGGTCAAGGACTTGTTCAAGACCAGCAAGGGCAAGTACGTGGCGCCTGCGCCGATCGAGGACAAGCTGGTGATGCACGAGGCGGTGGAGGCCTGCATCGTCACCGGCGCCAACCTTGGCCAGCCGCTGGGCATCGTGATGCTCAACCCCGAGGCGGCGGCCCAGGCCCGCGACGCCGCGCAGCGGGCCGCCCTGGAGACCTCGCTGGGCGCACACCTGAGCGCCATCAACGCCACGCTGGATCCGCATGAGCAGTTGAACTGCCTGGTGGTGGCGACCACCGCCTGGACGGTCGACAACGACCTCATCACGCCGACCTTCAAGGTCAAGCGCAACCGCATCGACGACACCTACGCCAGCCACTACGAGCAGTGGGAAGCCACCGGCCGGAAGGTGATCTGGGCGAAGGCCTGACCGCTGGTGCGCGCCCCCGGTGCAGGTGTCAGCTTGGGTCGCGCTGCGACGGCCGCAGTGGCGCGGTGCCGAGCGCCAGCCGGCTCTGGAAGCCCTGGCGCTGCAGCAGGCGGTCGAGCGCAAGGCTGTCCAGCGGCTTGCCCAGGGTGCACTCGGCACCGGCCAGCGTGCCGCGCACCTGGTTCACCGGGTCGTGGAAGGCCGACACCATGACGACCATCGGCGGCTTGCCGCCGGGGTGCAGCAGGCGGTGGCGGATCTGGTGGCACAAGGTCAGACCGTCCGATCGGCTGTGCTCGCCGAGGTCGATGTCGAGAAACACGATGCCGTAGGCGTGGTGGGTGAGCAGGTCGAGGGCGCGGTCGCTGTGTCGGGCCAGGTCGACATCGAGGCCGTAGGGTTCGAGCAGCCGGCGCAGGAAATGCAACGCCACCTCGCTGTCGTCGACCAGCAGCGCGCGACTGGGAATCTGCGGTTGGCGCAACGCCTCGCGCTGACGGCGCAGCGCTTCGAGCGCCGAGCGCAAGGGCGCGCCTGCGCTGCCGAAATCACGTGCATCGTCGACGCGGCGGCCCGGGCTGTCGCGCCCGGGGGCCGCGCCAATGGTGCGCAGCGACCGGCTCAGACCAGCGGGCAGCGGCAACGGTACAGGTACAGGCGCAGTGGCTGGGCGGTCGCGCCCGGCCTGGAGGCGGTCGAGTTCGTGCAGCACCTGCACTCGGTCGATCGGCCGCACCATCCAGGCAGGGGCCCCGCCGGGCGCCTGGGCGCCGATGAACAAGGTGTCGCTGAACCGATCGAGCTTGTGCAGCAGTTCGAGCACGCCAGAATCGTCGGCATCGGCGATCACCAGGGTGGCGTCTTCCATGCTCAACACCCAGTCGTAGCGAGGCCGCCCGGGTTCGGTGAGCTTGAAGCCGGCGCCCAGTACCTTGCGGTCGAAGGTGCTGAAGCCGAGGATGGCGACCGGGGTAGCGCGTGGCATGGAGGTGCTGGTAAGGGGCCGGGCGAGTATCGGCCATGACCATCGTGTGTGGCGGGCCAGCGGTCGTCAACGCCCGGGTGGCGCTGATCTAGGGATACTATTTAAGCCCTTCGGATTTGCGTCTTTTTGCCCATCGCCATGCCCAGCATCCAGAATTTCGAGGCTGTCGACATCACCGGCAAGACCGTTCGCCTGGCTGACCAGGCCGGCAAGCTGCTGCTGATCGTCAACACCGCCAGCCAATGCGGCTTCACGCCGCAATTTGTCGGGCTGGAAAAACTGTGGGAAACCTATCGAGGCCGCGGCCTGGTGGTGATGGGTTTTCCCAGCAATGAATTCGGCCGCCAAGACCCGGGCAGCAACGACGAGATCGCCTCGTTCTGCCAGCTCAACTACGGTGTCAGTTTCCCGATGATGGCCAAGGTCGACGTCAACGGCGGCGACGCCCACCCGCTGTTCCAGTGGCTCAAGACCGAGGCGCCCGGCCTGCTGGGCAGCAAGGCGATCAAGTGGAACTTCACCAAGTTCCTGGTCGGCCGTGACGGCCGGGTGATCAGGCGCTACGCGCCGCAGGACAAACCCGAGAGCCTGGCTGCCGACATCGAAGCCGCGCTTTGAGAGGCTGAGAGTTTTTCGATCATGCCCGCTCACCACCCCCCAATGCACCCGCTCGTCGTTGCAAATGCTCGCCATAGCCCCGGCTATGGCTGTGCTTTGCGTCTAGATCGGGCGCGTCTGGGGGCGTCGCTCGGGCACGCTCGAATTCCTCTCAACCTCTGAGAGGGTGTTGACGAAATGAATGGCACCCGCCCCACAGCGCCCTGGGCCGCCCGGCCCGCAGGGTGAGGCCCCAAAACGGGCCCACTCGTCCTTGCAAATGCTCGCCGGGCCTGCAGCCCGCCTGCGCTGTGCGCCTAAATTGGGCCCGTTTTGGGGTCTCACGCGGGTGCCATTCATTTTGTCAACACCCTCTGAGCCCGGCGCGCGGTGGCGGGATGGGGGCGGGCCGGATAATCGGCGGCTCAGCCCAGGAGCGCCATCGATGTTCGAGCACATCCAGCCCTATGCGGGCGACCCGATCTTTGCGTTGGTCGATGCCTTCAACGCCGACCCCCGGCCGACCAAGGTCAACCTGTCGATCGGCATCTACTTCGACGAGCAGGGCCGCCTGCCGGTGCTGCCCAGCGTGCAGGCCGCCGAGGCTCGCATCCTGGCCGAAGGCGGCGCCAAGCCCTACCTGCCGATGGAGGGCGACGCCGCCTGCCGCGCCCAGGTGGCCCGGCTGCTGCTGGGCGACGGCCACCCAGCCATCGCCGCCGGCCGGGTGGCGACGATCCAGACCGTGGGTTCGTCGGGCGGCCTGAAGGTCGGCGCCGATTTCCTCAAGGCCTGGCTGCCCGAGGCGCAGGTCTGGGTCAGCGACCCGACCTGGGACAACCACCGCTCGATGTTCGAGGGCAGCGGCTTCGTCGTCAACAGCTACCCGTACCACGACGGTGCCACCGGTGGCCTGCGCTTCGACGCGATGCTGGTCACGCTGCGCAGCCTGCCCGCGCGCAGCATCGTGCTGCTGCACGCCTGCTGCCACAACCCCACCGGCGTCGACCTGAGCCCCGCGCAGTGGGATGCGCTGATCCCGGTGCTGCGCGAGCGTGAACTGCTGCCCTACCTGGACCTGGCCTACCAGGGCTTCGGAGACGGCATCGTCGAAGACGCCTACGCGGTGCGCGCATTGGCCGACGCCGGCCTCACCTACTTTGTCGCCAACTCGTTTTCCAAGAGCATGAGCGTGTACGGCGAGCGCTGCGGCGCGCTCAGCGCGGTCTGCGTCACGGCGGCCGAGGCGGCACTGGTGATGGGCCAGTTGCGCTTCACGGTGCGGCGCATCTATTCCAGCCCGGCCATCCACGCCGCCAAGTTGGTGGCCCATGTGCTGGGCGACGCAGAGCTGCGGCCGATGTGGGAAGCCGAACTGGCGGCGATGCGCGAGCGCATCCTCGCGATGCGTCATGCGCTGCACGCCCGCCTGGTGGCGCTGGCGCCGGGGCACGATGTCGGCTACCTGCTCAGCCAACGCGGCATGTTCAGTTACACCGGCTTGTCGGGGAGCCAAGTCGACCGGCTGCGTGAGACGCATGCGGTCTACCTGCTGCGGTCGGGTCGCATCTGCGTGGCGGGCCTGAACACCGGCAACGTCGAGCGAACGGCCGTGGCCATGGCTGCGGTGCTGGCCAGCTGATTCGGCGTTGCGACCTTGTTCTGGGGACCGGTCTCGGCTCGTTGCTGTCGTTGAGGTCCTGCTCGAAAGCGGGCGTTCGAGCGCTGCGGTTGACCTGTCGGGCCGGGCGAGCGCCACAGTTTGCCGCGGGCGGGGCCTCGGAGCGGCCAGGCCGCGGCCGTGGCGCCGTTCAGGGCGGGGCACGCGAGCACACGGCGAGGATCCGCGCCACCGCCACGACCACCTCCGCGCCTCGCGCACCCCGCCCTGCCCGACCCCACAGCCCCGGCCTGGTGCGGTAGGGTTTGTCGCCGCCGAGACGGCGCCACGGCTGCCCGGCGTGGTTCGCGCTCACCCGGCCGGCGGTGGTCTCGGTGTTGTCTTGTCGCCCGGGGTCCACCGGTGCTGCCGCCAGGCCGGGGCTGGGGGGTCGGGCAGGGCTTGGCACGCGAGGCGCGGGCCCGATGCTTCGCGGGCACCGGCC
>JBBQVF010000172.1:0-5644 GCA_038211805.1 Burkholderiales bacterium
CAAGGTCGTTTTCAACTCGGGCTACGTGCCTCTGACCCCAGACAACGTCTACGGCATCCTGTCGATGGTTTTCTGGACCATCACGGTCATTGTTTCGCTGAAATACGTCACGCTTATCCTGCGCGCCGACAACAACGGCGAGGGCGGCCTGATCGCCATGCTGGCATTGGCCACCACCGCGGTGAAGGACAAACCCCAGCTGCGCAGCACGCTGATGACGGTGGGCCTGTTCGGCACCGCCATCTTCTACGGCGACGGGGTCATCACGCCGGCGATCTCGGTGTTGTCGGCGGTCGAAGGGCTGGAGGTGGCCGCGCCCGCATTGCACAACTGGGTGATCCCGATCACGCTGGTGGTGCTGACGGGCCTGTTCTCGGTGCAGCGATTCGGCACCGGCGGCATCGGCAAGTTCTTCGGGCCGATCACGCTGGTCTGGTTCATCGTGCTGGTGGCCCTGGGCCTGCCGCACATCCTGCGCAACCCGGCGGTGCTGGTGGCGCTCAATCCGCTTTATGCGGTCGCCTTTTTCACCGCCCAGCCGCTGGTGGCTTTCATCGGATTGGGTGCAGTGGTGCTGTGCGTGACCGGTGGCGAGGCGCTGTACGCCGACATGGGCCACTTCGGCAAGAAGCCGATCCGCATCGCCTGGTACGGTTTCGTGATGCCGGCGCTGGTGGTCAACTACTTCGGCCAGGGTGCGATGCTGCTGCAGCGGCCCGAGGCGGTGACCAACCCGTTTTTCCTGATGGCACCGGATTGGGCACGGCTGCCGCTGGTCTTCCTGGCCACCGCGGCCACGGTGATCGCGTCGCAGGCGCTGATCTCGGCGGCGTTCTCGGTCACCAAGCAGGCGATCCAACTCGGCATCCTGCCGCGCATGCAGGTGCGCCACACCTCGGTGAAGGACACCGGCCAGATCTACGTGCCCTTCGTCAACTGGGGCCTGTTCGTCTTCATCGTGCTGGCGGTCGGGCTGTTCAAGACCTCGTCCAACCTGGCATCGGCCTACGGCATCGCCGTCACGCTGGACATGACCATCACCACGGTGATGACCTTCTTCGTGCTGCGCTACGGCTGGAAGTACCCGCTGTGGCCCACGCTGCTGGCCACCGGCTTCTTCTTCGTCATCGACATCACCTTCTTCGCCAGCAACATGCTCAAGCTGGTGGCCGGTGGCTGGTTCCCCATCGTCATCGGCATCGGCATGTTCACGCTGATGGTCACCTGGGTGCAGGGCCGCAAGCTGATGACCGCCCGGCTGCGCGACGACGCGATCGAGCTCGACGGCTTTCTCGACGCGGTGTTCATCAGCCCGCCGCTGCGGGTGCCGGGCACGGCGGTGTTCCTGTCGGCCGACACCGGCCTGACGCCCAATGCGCTGCTGCACAACCTCAAGCACAACAAGGTGCTGCACGAATACAACCTGTTCGTCACCGTGCGCCACCACGAGGTGCCGTGGGTGGACTTCGACAAGCGCATCGAGATGCAGCCGCTGGGCCACGATTGCTGGCAGGTGCTGATGCACTTCGGCTTCAAGAACGACCCCGACGTGCCCGAGGCGCTGAAGCTGCTGGAGGGCCGCGGCGTGCCGCTGCCCGAGATGGACACCAGCTACTTCCTCAGCCGCGACATCGTGATCCCCACCTTCGGCGACGGCATGTCGATGTGGCGCGAGAAGCTGTTCGCCAACATGCACCGCAACGCCGCGGCGGCGGCCGACTTCCTCCGCCTGCCCAGCAACCGCATCGTCGAACTGGGCGCCAAGGTCGAGATCTGAGGGTCAACACGCCTCTCAGGCGTGCATCGTGGTGCCGGCCCCGTCCATCATCACCCAGGCATTCGGCGGCACGCACTGCCAGGCGTCGGGGTGGGCGTCCAGCGGCTCCGACGCCACGATGCGGCCGTTTGCGCAGCCGCCCACGTACAGGCTGGGCGGTTGGCCGTCGCTGGCGAAGCGGAAGGCCAGCAGCTGCTCGCCATCCGACAGTGCCGCCGCAAAGCGCAGCGGTTCTGCAATGCCCAGCTGCTGCATCAGCGCCAGGGTGTGGTGCAGCACGGCCTGCATCGCCGCTGCCGGTGCCATGCCGGCCTCGATGCGCGCCAACGCCAGCAGGAACAGCAGCTCCGAATCGGTGGCGCCGCGCCGCTCGGCGAACAGCGCGTCCGGCAGCTGCGCTTCCAGCGCCCGGCGCACGCCGGCATAACCGCCGATCTGGCCGTTGTGCATGAACAGCCACTTGCCGTGGCGGAACGGGTGGCAGTTGTGGCGCGCGATGCCGCCGCCGGTGGCCGCCCGCACATGGGCGAAGAACAGGTGCGAGCGCACCGTGGCGCACAAAGCCAGCAGGTTCTCGTCCGACCAGGCCGGCATCACCTCGCGGTAGACACCCGGCTCGGCCCGTTCGCCGTACCAGCCCACGCCGAAGCCGTCGCCGTTGGTCACCGTGCGCGCCTCCTCGGCCCGCAAGGCCTGGCGCACCAGCGAATGGCGCGGCGTGCAGACCACCTCGTCGAGGTAGATCGGCGTACCCAGGTAGGCAACGAGTCGGCACATGGTGGGTTGGCGGCGATGGTGGCGGCGGCAGCGGTTGACGCTGTTTCGGCCCCGTACGCACCAACTTGAGCGCTGCCGCTATGCTCCGCCCGCCGGTGGCGGGCAGGGGCTCGCAGGGTCAAGCCGTCAGGCGGCGAGGGGGGTTGCGGTGCATGCAGGCGTGGGTCGCGGGGCCGTCGGCCGGTGGCGGGGTCGGACGGGGTGGCAGTGCCGTGGTGAACACGCCGTGGTGAACACGCCGTGGTGAAGACGCCGTGGTGGCGCGACGTCTCGGCCTCGGCCGTGGTGGCCGGCTTCGTCGCGGTGCTGGTGGGCTACACCAGTTCGGTGGCCATCGTCTTTCAGGCCTCGCAGGCACTGGGCGCCACGCCGGCGCAGACGGCGTCGTGGATGTGGGCGCTGGGCCTGGCGATGGGCCTGTCCTGCATCGGCCTGTCGCTGCACTACCGCCAGCCGGTGCTGACCGCCTGGTGCACACCCGGCGCCGCGTTGCTGGCCGCCACCCAGGGCCTGAGCCTGGCCGAGGCGACGGGTGCGTTCGTGGTCTGCGCCGGGTTGATCGTGCTCGTCGGCGCCACCGGCTGGTTCGAGCGGGTGATGGACCGCCTGCCGATGGCGATCGCCGCGGCGCTGCTGGCCGGTGTGCTCACCCGTTTCGGGCTCGACGCCGTGCTGTCGGCGCGCACCGCACCCGGCCTGGTGGTGGTGATGGCGCTGGCCTTCCTGGCCGGGCGGCGCTGGTGGCCGCGTTATGCCGTGCCGGGGGTGCTGCTGGCGGGCGTGGCACTGGCTGCGTGGCAGGGCCGGCTGGCGTTGGGGCCGTTGCGGGACCTGGGCACGGCGGCCTGGGCCACGCCGGTGTTCGTGATGCCGCAGTTCAGCCTGGCCAGCGTGGTCGGCGTGGCGCTGCCGCTGTTCATCGTCACCATGGCCTCGCAGAACCTGCCCGGCGTGGCCGCGCAGCGGGCGGCGGGCTACCGCATTCCGGTGTCGCCGGTGACCACCGCCACCGGCCTGGTGACGCTGGTGCTGGCCCCGTTCGGCGCCTTCGCGATCAACCTGGCAGCCATCACCGCAGCGATCTGCATGAGCCCCGAGGCCCATGCCGACCCGGCCAAGCGCTACACCGCACCGGTGGTGGCCGGCATCTTCTACACGCTGCTGGGCCTGGCGGGTGGCGCGGTGGTGGCGCTGCTGGCGGCGTTTCCGACCGAGCTGGTGGCGGTGGTGGCCGGGCTGGCGTTGCTGGGCAGCATTGCCGGCGGCCTGAGCCAGGCGCTGGCCGAGCCGCGCCACCGCGATGCCGCGGCGATGACCTTCCTGGTCACGCTGTCGGGCATCAGCGTGGCCGGCATCGGCGCGGCCTTCTGGGGCGTGGTCGCCGGCAGCGTCACGCTGGCTGTGCAAAACTGGGCCCCCCCCCGAAGCGCCGTCGGCGCTCCCCCGGACCCGCAAGGGTCCTTGCAGTCCCGGGGCGCCGCCAGCGGCCCGGCAGAGCCGGTTCCGCGGCGGCCACTTGGCTCAAGCCTCAGCGCCGTTGATGGCCACGAAGGAACTCTCAAGGAATGACCATGAAATTGCTGTTTGTCGCTGACCCGCTGGAGTCTTTCAAGACCTACAAGGACACCACCTTCTCGATGATGCGCGAGGCGGTGCGGCGCGGCCACACGCTGATGGCCTGCGAGCCCAAGGACTTGTGCTGGCAGCGCGGCGGGCAGGTCACCGCGTTCGTGCGCGACATCGTGCTGACCGGCGATGCCGAGCGCTGGTTCCAGGCCGCGCAGCAGGCGCCGGACGAACGGCCCCAGGTGCTGGCCGAGGTGGATGCGGTGCTGATGCGCAAGGACCCGCCTTTCGACAGCGAGTATTTCTACGCCACCCACCTGCTGAGCCAGGCGCAGCGCGAAGGTGCCCGTGTCTTCAACGACCCGGCGGCGCTGCGCAACCATCCCGAGAAACTGGCGATCCTCGAATTTCCGCAGTTCATCGGCCCCACCCTGGTGACGCGCGATGCGGCCGACGTGCGGCGCTTCCATGCCGAGCACCACGACATCATCCTCAAGCCGCTCGACGGCATGGGCGGCATGGGCATCTTCCGGGTCGGCCCCGACGGGCTGAACCTGGGCAGCATCACCGAGACGCTGAACCGGGGCGGCGCGCAGACGCTGATGGTGCAGAAGTACCTGCCCGAGATCGCGCAAGGCGACAAGCGGGTGCTGGTGATCGCCGGCGAGCCGGTGCCGTTCAGCCTGGCGCGCATCCCGCAGGGCAGCGAGATCCGCGGCAACCTGGCGGTGGGCGGCAAGGGCGTGGCGATGCCGCTGACCGACCGTGAACGCGAGATCGCCAGCACGCTGGGGCCCATCCTGGCCGCCCGCGGCCTGCTGCTGGTGGGGCTGGACGTGATCGGCGACTGCCTGACCGAGATCAACGACACCAGCCCGACCTGCTTCCAGGAAATCTTCGACCAGACCGGCTTCGACGTGGCGGCGATGTTCATCACCGCGCTCGAAGCGCAACTGCAATCCTCACCGAGACCCAACCCATGAAAACCAAAGCCGCAGTCGCCTGGAAAGCCGGCGCCCCGCTGAACATCGAAGAAGTCGACCTTCAAGGCCCGCGCGAGGGCGAGGTGCTGGTCGAAATCAAGGCCACCGGCATCTGCCACACCGACTACTACACCCTGTCCGGTGCCGATCCGGAAGGGATCTTCCCGTCCATCCTGGGCCATGAAGGCGCCGGCATCGTGGTCGACGTGGGGCCGGGCGTGAAAAGCATCCGCAAGGACGACCACGTCATTCCGCTGTACACGCCGGAATGCCGCCAGTGCAAATTCTGCCTGTCGCAAAAAGCCAACCTGTGCCAGTCGATCCGCTCGACCCAGGGCCGCGGCCTGATGCCCGACGCGACCAGCCGCTTCAGCCTCGGCGGCAAGCCGCTGCTGCACTACATGGGGACGTCGACCTTCAGCAACTACATCGTCGTGCCGGAAATCGCGCTCGCCAAGGTCCGGCCGGACGCGCCGTTCGAGACCATCTGCTACATCGGCTGCGGCGTGACGACCGGTGTCGGCGCGGTGATCTTCACGGC
>JBBQVF010000173.1:0-5431 GCA_038211805.1 Burkholderiales bacterium
CTGGCCGACTGGGGCGCGGAAGACCTGCAGCCTGCGCAGCAGTTGATGCACCAGGCGGGTGTGCCGTTCATCAGCGCGGTCATGGTCGGGCCAAGCGCCAGGACCATTGCTGCCGCGGCCCGCAGCTTTGGCTGCGACCGCATCCTTTTCGGCGCCGAGACTGCCAGCCTGGCGCAGCGGCTGTTTGGCACCATCGCCCAGCAAGTGCGCCATCTGCTGCAGGCTCAGGGCGACCCGCAAGTGGTCGGGTCCTGATGTGGCGCTTCAGTAGCGGCCGGTAATGCCGGCCAGGCGCAGGTAGACGTTGGCGGCCCAGGCCACAGCGGCGCGGCGCAACCAGCTGCGCAAGCCGCTGCCGCGGGCCAGGTCGGGCTTGATTTCGTCGGATACCGCAAAGGCTGCATCGAAACGCGTAGCCAGCGCCAGCGCGAACTGTGGGTCGCGCACCACGACGTTGGCTTCCAGGTTCAGCAGCAGCGACAGCGGGTCGATGTTGCTGCTGCCCACGGTGGCCCAGTCGCCGTCGACCAGGGCCACCTTGGCGTGCAGGAAGGCGGGTGTGTACTCGAACACCTGCACGCCGGCGCGCAGCATCTCGTCATACAGCACCTGGGCGGCCAGCGCGGCGAATCGGTAATCGGCCTTGCCTTGCAACAGCAGGCGAACCCGCACGCCGCGCCGGGCGGCGCGGCGCAGCGCCACCCGAAACAGGCGGCCCGGGTAGAAGTACGGGCTGACCACGTCGACCCGCACGCGGGCGCGGTTGATCGCGTCGACATAGGCATGTTCGATGGTGTTGCGGCGGCGCAGGTTGTCGCGCACCACGAAGGCCACGCGCACCGGCAGCGGCGCCGCCACCGGACCCGCCTCGGTCCGCCGCGGCAACAGGCGCAGGCGGGCCAGCAGCCGGCGGGCCCGGGCCAGCGGCTCGGCACCGTGGGCGAGCTGGGACAATTCATCACGCCAGTCGGCACCCAGGGCAGCGCGGCTCCAGATCGCACGCACCGCCTGCTCCATCTGCGCCACCACCGGGCCTTGCACGGCCACCGCGAAGTCCAGTCGCGGCGCGTCGCCCCAGCCGTGGTTGAGGTCGTTGCAATCGTCGATCAGGTTGATGCCGCCGACAAAACCGCTGTGGCTGTCGACCACGCACAGCTTGTGGTGCAGGCGCCGCAGTTGGCCAGGCTGCAACAGCCGCCACCAGCGGTCGACCGGCCGGAAAACCGCCAGGTTGACGCCGGACGGATCAAGCCATTCGCGCAGTTGCGGCAGCGTGGCCTTGCTGCCGAAACCATCGACCACCAGACCCACCCAGACCCCCCGCCGCGCCGCATCGGCCAGCGCCTGCGCCACCGCATGGGCCGCCGGATCGTCATGAAAGATGTAAGTGGCCACCCAGATCTGATGACGGGCCGCGGCAATCGCCTCACACATCGCCGGGAACAACTCGTCGCCACCGGCCAGCAGGCGCACCTGATTGCCGCCGGTCAGCGCTGGCTGGGCTTGCCCAGTGGCGGCGTCGATCGGCGGGGCGGGCGAGCGGTTCAACATGGCGGGGCGGGGCGCGTGGAGCCTGCTGACGCTGACCAGCCGCTCAATCCAGCTGCAGTTCCACCAGCAGCGGCAGGTGGTCGGACATGCGGGCCCAGCCGCTGCTGCGCGGCACCGTGGCCGACAGACAAGCCAGGCCGCGGGTGTAGACCCGGTCGAGCGCAAACAGCGGCACCGCCGACGGGAAGGTGCGCTGCGCCCGCTCGGCGCCGGCGCGGGCGCGTTGCAGGCCCACGCCGCTCATCGGGCCGTCGAGCTTCTCGCCCCAGTCGTTGAAGTCGCCGGCCACCAGCAGCGGTGCACCGGGCGGCACCTCGGCTTCGATGAAGGCCTTCAGACGCTCGATCTGACGCACCCGGCTGGCATGGATCAGCCCCAGGTGCGCCACCACCGCATGCACCTCGACGCCCTGCCACAGCACCGGCACATGCAGCAGGCCGCGCTGCTCGAAGCGGTGGTCGCTGACGTCGTGGTGGCCCACGTCGCCGATCGGCCAGCGCGACAGCAGTGCGTTGCCATGCTCGCCATGTTTGGTGGTGGCATTGGTGCGGTAAGCCACCTCGTAACCTTCGGGCGCCAGGTAGTCGGCCTGGCCTTCCTCGGGCCAGCCCAGCAGCGTGCGCTCGAACCGCAGCGCGTCGCGCTGGTGGTGCAGGCGCACCTCCTGCAGGCAGACCAGGTCGGCATCTAGTGCCTCGATGCCCAGGCCCAGGTTGTGGATCTCCAGCCGCTTGCGTGGCCCGACGCCGCGCACGCCCTTGTGGATGTTGTAGGTGGCCACCCGCAGCACCTGGCCGGTGAAACCGCTGGTTCGGGGGGCCGACAACAGGCGGGAAGGGCTGAACACGGGGCTGCGCATGGCGGAATCCTTCAAACGGCCAGCCGCGGCAGGTGCAGCACTGCCTCGGCATTGCTGGGGGAAAAACAGCGGTCGGCGGCCTCGCGCCACGGCAGCCAGACATGGTTGAGGTGCTCGCGAGGCGCCAGCACCACCGGCGTGCCGGCGGGCACGCAGAGGCCGAACACCTGCTCGGTGTTGTGGGTCACGCCAGGCGCGTAGCGGTGGCGCCAGACCGGGTAGATCTCGTAGACGTTGCGCAAGCCCCAATCGCGCAGCGCCGACCTGGCCACACCCGGCGGCACAGCCGGATCACCGACCAGGATGCCGGTCTCCTCGGCCACCTCGCGGATCGCGGTCTCGTCGGCGGGCTCGTCGAGCGCATCCTTGCTGCCGGTCACGCTCTGCCAGAAGCCGGGCTTGTCGGCGCGCTCGATCAGCAGCACCTCGAGCGCGGGGGTGTGGATCACCACCAGCACGCTCTCGGGGATCTTGAAGGGGCGCACAGCGGCGGTCATAGGTGGGCCCGACGTTGCCGGACGGCATTGGCCAGCCCGCGCAGCAGCGGCACGGTGTCGTCCCAGCCGATGCAGGCGTCGGTGATCGACACGCCCGATTGCAACGCCGTGTCCGGTGTCAGGTCCTGCCGGCCTTCGTGCAGGTGGCTCTCGACCATCACGCCGACGATGCGGCGTTCGCCGCCGGCCAGTTGGAAAGCGACATCGGCCGCCACGTCGATCTGGCGCCGGTGCTGCTTGGCCGAATTGGCGTGCGAGCAGTCGACCATCACCTGCTCGCGCAGCCCGGCCTTGCGCAACGCGAGGCAGGCCGCCTCGACATGGGCCGTGTCGTAGTTGGGCGACTTGCCACCGCGCAGGATGACATGGCCGTCAGCGTTACCGCGGGTCTCGAAGATCGCCGCCACGCCCATCTTGGTCATGCCCATGAAGGAATGTGGCGCGGCGGCCGACACCAGCGCGTCGGCGGCCACCTGCACGCCGCCGTCGGTGCCGTTCTTGAAGCCGACCGGGCAGCTCAGGCCCGAGGCGAGTTGCCGGTGGCTCTGGCTTTCCGTCGTGCGGGCGCCGATCGCGCCCCAGGCGATCAGGTCGCTGACGTACTGCGGGCTCAGCAGGTCGAGGAATTCGGTGCCCGCCGGCAGGCCCAGCGCGGTGATCTCCAACAGCAGCTCGCGGGCGCGGCGCAGGCCTTCGTTGATGCGGAAGCTGCCGTCCAGCCGCGGGTCGTTGATGTAGCCCTTCCAGCCGACCGTGGTGCGCGGCTTCTCGAAATAGACCCGCATCACCACCACCAACTCACCGGCCAGTTCGTCGGCCAGCGGCTTGAGCAACTTTGCATAGTGGATGGCTTGCGCATGGTCGTGGATCGAGCACGGGCCGACCACCGCCACCAGCCGGTCGTCGCGGCCGTGCAGCACCGCGCCGATGGCCTGGCGGGTGGTTTCGACCAGGGTTTCGATCTCGGCGGTGACGGGCAGTTCTTCCAGCAACACGGCGGGCGAGACCAGCGCCCGCACCGCAGCGATGCGGGTGTCGTCGATGCGGGTGGTGTCGAGGGTGGCATCGGCTCGGCCGGCTTCGCGGTCGTGGCGGGGGTCGTCGAGTGGTGAAATCATCTTGGTCAGGTAGGGGCAATCAGCGGCGGACAACATGGCTACGCAGCCATTTCGAGAAACCGTCTTCGTCAATCTCGCCAGCGGCCAGGCTGAGCATCACCATCACGCAGGCCTCGTCGCTCGCGCTCAACTGCCAACCGTTGAGCATCAGGAACAGCTCGGTGGCGACAAAGGCCGACCGCTTGTTGCCATCGACGAAGGGATGGTTCTTGGCCAAACCGAAGGCATAGGCAGCGGCCAATTCGCAAGCATCGGGCTCGCCGTAGTGGGCCAAGTTGCGCGGGCGCGCCAGGGCGGATTCGAGCAGTCCGGCGTCGCGCACGCCCGCCGCACCGCCATGTTCGGCCAGTTGCTCGTCATGCACGGCCAGGACGACCGCCGGGTCGATCCAGACCCAGGTCCGATCGGCGGACACGGCGTTACTTGGCCAGCTCGCGCAGCACCGCGCGACGCGACTTCATGATGCCGCGCGCAGCCTGCATCTGGTCCTCGAAGACCGGGTCGTGTGGCGTGATGCGCATGCCGTCCGGGCTGTCGGTGAGGTAGAGCATGTCTCCCTTCTCCAGCTTCAACCGCGCCAGCACCTCCTTGGGCAGGATGACGCCGACCGAATTGCTGATCTGGGTGAGCTTGAGGGCGTGCATGGTGGGCTCCAGTGAAGTTATAACCAATGTTATACCCGACTAGTCCGCCCCGCCCTTTGCTCAACCCCCGGACGCGCCGCCGGTTTCAAGGCGCGGGCGCGTCCCGACCGACGGTCAGGCCGTCAAACCACCCGGGTTGCGCAGGCGGATGTGCAATTCACGCAGCTGCTTCTCGTCGACCAGGCTGGGCGCGCCGGTCAGCAGGCACTGCGCGCGCTGGGTCTTCGGGAAGGCGATCACATCGCGGATCGACTCGGCCTTGCTCATCAGCGTGGCGATGCGGTCGAGGCCGAAGGCCAAGCCGCCGTGCGGCGGCGCGCCGTACTGCAACGCGTCGAGCAGGAAGCCGAACTTGATTTTCTGCTCTTCCGGGCTGATGTTGAGCGCCGCAAACACCTTGGCCTGCACGTCGGCGCGGTGGATACGCACCGAGCCGCCGCCGATTTCCCAGCCGTTGAGCACCATGTCGTAGGCCTTGGCGATGCAGGCGCCGGGGTCGGTGTCCATCAGGTTCTCGTGGCCGTCCTTGGGCGCGGTGAAGGGGTGGTGCACGGCGTTCCAGCGGCCGGCCTCTTCGTCGTGCTCGAACATCGGGAAGTCGACCACCCACATCGGCGCCCAGACGTCGTTGAACAGGCCGTGGTTGCGGCCAAACTCACTGTGGCCGATCTTCACCCGCAGCGCGCCCAGCGCGTCGTTGACGACCTTGGCCTTGTCGGCGCCGAAGAAGATCAGGTCGCCGTTGCAGGCGCCGGTGCGGGC
>JBBQVF010000174.1:0-5037 GCA_038211805.1 Burkholderiales bacterium
GCATGCCGCTGCCACCGCCCCTCACCGCCCTGCATGACCTCGACGTCCAACTCTCCGGCAGCGGTTATGCCGTGCTCGACACCGCCTCGCTGGCCCGGCTGGCCGGCGTGGCAGCGGCCGACCTGGCGGCGTGGGCGCCGCTCTGGGACGACCTGCCGCCCGATGCTTTCCTGAAAGATGGCGGGCGCTACCGCCGCCGCCGCCATGGCTGCTTCATCGTGCAGCCGGCGGCCGGCACCGCGCTGCTGCAGGCCCATCGGGCGCATTGGCAGCCGGTGGCCTACAACGCGCTGCACGGCGGCATCGAGCGCTGGTTCGAGCCGCTGCCCGCGGCGATGGCCGAATCACCCGCCTGGACCCGGCTGCTGTGTGCGCTGGCCGCCCAGGCGGCACGGCTGCGCGGCGTGGCGCCGGCGGCCGAGCCGTGGTTCGTCGAGGCCCACCCGTTCCGCATCGACACCACCGACGGCATCGGCCGGCCCACGCCGGAGGGCGCGCACCGCGACGGTGTCGACCTGGTGGTGGTGATGCTGGTCGCGCGGGTGGCCATCAAGGGCGGCGAGACGCGGGTCTTCGATGCCCGCGGTTCGCAGGGGCTGCGCTTCACGCTGGCCGAGCCGTGGAGCGCGCTGCTGCTCGACGACGAGCGGGTGATCCACGAGAGCACGCCGATCCAGCCGATCGACCTGGCCGGCGGCGGCCACCGCGACACGCTGGTGCTGACCTTCCGGCGCGGCGGCTTCCAGGGGCCGGGCTGAGGGCTGGCGCGGCGTTGGCACCACGACGCCGCCGGCCTCCAGCGACCGCCAACAGCGGCCGCGTGTTCGAGCGACCGGCGGCCCGGGGGTCAACGCGATGGCCGCGGGCTTGGGTATGGTTTGCCCGTCGAGCCGCTTCGCGCCCGGGCCGCCGTCGATGGCTCGGTATGCTCACGGCATGACACCGCTCGCCATCACCTTTGCCGACATCGAAGCCGCCGCCGTCCGCTTAGGCGGCGTGGCCCACCGCACGCCGGTGCTGCGCTCGCGCACCGCCGACGAGCGATGCGGCGCCCAGGTCTTTTTCAAGGCCGAGCACCTGCAGCGCATGGGCGCGTTCAAGTTCCGCGGCGGCTACAACGCGCTCAGCGCGTTCACGCCGGCGCAGCGGCGCAGCGGCGCGCTGGCCTTCAGCTCGGGCAACCATGCCCAGGCGGTCGCGCTGTCGGGCCGGCTGCTGGGCATTCCCACGGTGATCGTGATGCCGACCGACGCGCCCGCCGCCAAGCTGGCCGCCACCCGCGACTACCAGGCCGGCCAGCCCGGCAGCGAGGTCGTGCTGTACGACCGCTACAGCGAAGACCGGTCGGCCATTGGCGCGCGGATCGCCGCCGAGCGCGGCATGACGCTGATCCCGCCCTTCGACCACCCGCAGGTGATGGCCGGGCAGGGCACGGCCGCACTCGAATTGATCGACGAGGTGGGCCACCTCGATGCGCTGCTGGTCTGCGTCGGCGGCGGTGGCCTGATCTCGGGCAGCGCGGTGGCCGCCCGCCACCGGTTGCCGGGCATCACCGTGGTCGGCGTCGAGCCCGAGGCCGGCAACGACACCCAGCAGAGCCTGGCGCGGGGCGAAATCGTCCACATCGACGTGCCGCTGACGATTGCCGACGGTGCGCAGACGCAGGCCAGCGGAACGCTCACCTTCCCGGTGATCCAGGCGCTGGTGGCGCGCATCGTCACCGTCAGCGATCTGCAACTGGTGCGCACGATGCAGTTTTTCGCCCAGCGCATGAAGCAGGTGGTCGAGCCCACCGGCTGCCTCGGCGCGGCTGCGCTGCTGGAGGGCGTGGAGGACTGGCGTGGCGCCCGCGTCGGCGTGATCCTGTCGGGCGGCAACGTCGACCTGCCGCGTTACGCCGGCTTCCTGGCCCAGGCCACCTGACCGCAGGGCCGCACGACCACCCGCCCACCCGCCCACCCGCCCACCCGACCAATCATTTGCCCGAAAGAACCCACGATGAGCGATAGCGCCAAGCCAGACACGCCGGCCACTGCCGCCACCCCCGCGGACAGCGACGCCACCAAGCGCCAGCGCGCCCGGGTCGACGGCCTGCTGGCCCGCGCGCCGGTGCGGACCACCGACCAGGTCACGCTGCCCGATGGCGCGGTGCTGGCCTACCAGGTCTGCGCGGCCTTCGTGCCGGTGCTGGCCGCCGGCATGGGCGACCGCAGCGGCGAGCCCGAGGCGGCGGTGTTCACCATCGCCTACCAGGCGCTGGCTTCCGGTCCCGACGCCGCCGACGGCAGCGCCGCGCCGCAGCCGCTGCGGCCGGTGTGCTTCGTCTTCAACGGCGGGCCGGGCTCGTCGTCGATCTGGCTGCACCTGGGCGCGCTGGGGCCGAAGCGGGTGCCGGTCAACGACGACGGCTCGCTGGCCCCGGCGCCCTACCAGGTGGTCGACAACCCGCTGACCTGGCTGGCCCACTTTGACCTGGTGTTCATCGACCCGCCGCAGACCGGCTGGTCGGTCAGTGCCAGCGACGAGGCACGCAAGAAGCACCTGTCGGTGGACGGCGACATCGACGCCATGTGCGAGGTGGTGCGCGGCTGGCTGGCGGCCCACCGCCGCTTCGGCGCGCCGCTGTACCTGTGCGGCGAAAGCTACGGCACCACCCGGGCCGCGGGCATCACCGACAAGCTGCTCGACCACGGGCTGGGCTTGGCGGGCGTGGTGCTGGTGTCGTGCGCGATGGATTTGCAGAGCCTCGTCTTCACCGCCCGCAACGACCTGCCCTACGCGCTGTTCCTGCCGGCGTACGCCGCGGTGGCGCAGTTCCACGGCACGCTGAAGGGGCCGCTGGCGGTGTCGGGCGAGGCCGCCCGCGCGGCGGCCGAGGCTTTCGTGCAAGACGACTACCTGGCCGCGCTGGCCGCCGGCGCCCGGCTGACCGGCCCCGCCCGCAGCCGCATCGAGAAGCGCCTGGCCGAGCTGACCGGCTTGGCGCTGCCGGTGGTGCAGGAGCACAACCTGCGCATCGCCGACAGCAATTTCTTCGTCGAGGCGCTGCGCCCGCGCGGATTGCTGGTGGGCCGGCTGGATGCCCGCGCCACCGCGCCGCTGGCTGCCCGCCGCGAGCGGCAGATGGCCTTCGACCCCGGCATCGAGGGCGTGGCCATCCCCTACACCGCCGCCGCGCTGGCCTACTACGCCGCGCTGGGCCTGCCCACCGACGTGCGCTACGAAGTGTTCTCGCTCGACGCCCACAAGGCCTGGAACTGGCAGCGCGCCAGCCAGGTGGGCAGCGGCGACCCCGGCGGCTTCACCACCACCGGCGACGACCTGGCGCGCGCGATGCGCCGCAACCCGAACATGCGCGTGCTGGTGGCCAGCGGCCGTTACGACCTGGGCACGCCGTACTCGGCCAGCGACTGGTCGCTGGCCCATCTGGACGCGCCGGCCGAGGTGCTGGCCCGCATCCAGCACCGCTACTACGACGCCGGCCACATGATGTACACCCGCCGCGCCGACCTGGCGCAACTCAAAGCTGACCTCGCCGCCTGGCGGGCCTGACCGGGAAGAAAACCCCATGCACATCGGCATCCTCACCGGCGGCGGCGACTGCCCGGGCCTCAACGCGGTGATCCGCGCCGTCACGCTGGCGCTCACCCACCAGGACGGCGCGCGGGTCACCGGCATCCGCCGCGGCTTTCTGGGCCTGCTGACCCGCGACACCATGCCGCTCGACCGTGCTGCGGTGGCCGGCATCTTGTCGCAGGGCGGCACCATCCTGGGCACCCACAACCGCTGCGATCCGTTCCACTATTTCGGTGCCGGCGGCGCCGATGTGTCCGACCAGGCGATGGCCTTCGTGCGCGAGCTGGGGCTCGATGCGCTGGTGGCCATCGGCGGCGACGGCACCATGGCCATCGCCCACAAGCTGTCGGGCCTGGGCCTGCCGGTGGTCGGCGTGCCCAAGACCATCGACAACGACCTCTGCCACAACGACCGCAGCTTCGGCTTCGACAGCGCGGTGGCGGTGGTGGCCGAGGCGCTCGACCGGCTGGAGACCACCGCCCGCAGCCACGGCCGGGTGATGATCGTCGAGACCATGGGCCGCTACGCCGGCTGGATTGCGCTGGAAGGCGGCATGGCCGGCGCCGCCGACGTGATCCTGCTGCCCGAACGGCCGTACTCGCTGGACGCGGTGGTGCGCCAGTGCCAGGCCCGCGAGGCCCGCGAGGGCTACACGCTGATCTGCATCGCCGAAGGCGCACGCCAGGTCGGCGGCGGCATGACGGTGGCGCAGACGATTGCCGACAGCCCCGACCCGCTGCGCCTGGGCGGCGTGGGCGCGGTGCTGGCCCAGCAGTTGCAGCCGCGCCTGCAGAGCGAGGTGCGCGCCACGCTGCTGGGCCACGTGCAGCGCGGCGGCTCGCCCACGCCGTTCGACCGGGTGCTGGCCACCCGCTTCGGCTGGGCTGCGGCCGAGTTGCTGCGCCAGGGTCGGTTCGGCGTGATGGTGGCGCTGCAGGGCGACCGAGTGACCCAGGTGGCGCTGGCCGAGGTGGCCGGCAAGAACCGGCCAGTGCCCGCCAACCACCCGCTGCTGGCCGCTGCCGAGGGGCTGGGCATCTCGCTGGGTTGATCGGGCTTGCGCTGGGTCAAACCCGAGCGGGGCGAGGCCGTCGGTCTTGCTTTGGCGCATGCCGGGCTGGCGCCGGCGGGTGCCTGATGGAGGCCTCGATCCCGACAGGAGCCCTCATGCATGCCTTGCGCGACTTCTTCACCACCGACTACGGTCTGCTCAGCGCCGCGGTGATCGCCATCACCTTGTCGATGGGTGTGTACTTCACGCGCTATGCCGCACGCCATATGCTCGAGGACGGTGAACGCGCCGCCCGAGAAGCTGCCGAGCGCTAGCCCAAGTTTGTCACCCTCCCCAACCAACCCCAATGAAATCAACAACTTAGAGCGTCATTTCGGCGCGTATGGCACTACGTCTTTGCAGCTGCCTGCCGGTTGTCGAGCCCGCATGCACGGCTGCCTCAGACCAGC
>JBBQVF010000175.1:0-5036 GCA_038211805.1 Burkholderiales bacterium
TTGGCCAGCGCCGGGTCGGCTTTCAGGGCGTCGTTCACCTCTACCACCTCGCCCGACACCGGCATGTAGAGGTCGGCGGCGGCCTTCACCGACTCGACGACGCCGGCAATCTCACCTTGCGCGTAGCTGCGGCCGACCTCGGGCAATTCGACAAAGACCACATCGCCCAGCGCGTCTTGCGCATGCAGCGTGATGCCGACGACCGCAGCGTCGTGATCTTCGATGTTGATCCATTCGTGGTCGGTGGTGAACTTGGTCGTCATGGGCGGGGCTCCTGGGGTGGGGGATGCTGAAACCGGTGGGGGTCAGCCGCGAAAGTAGCGGTGCGGGACGAACGGCATGGGGCTGACGCGCATCGGCAGTCGTTTGCCGCGCACTTCGGCGTACACCTCGTGCTGCGGCAGCGCGTGGTTGGTGGGCAGGTAGGCCATGGCGATGGCCAGGTTGACGGTGGGCGCCAGCGTGCCGCTGGTCACCGTGCCGATCTTGCGACCCTGGGCGTCGACGATGGGTGTGCCGGCACGCACCGGCACACGCTCCAGGCCGATCAGGCCGACACGTTTGCTGGGCGCGCCCAGCGCCAGTTGAGATTCGATGACCGCTGCACCGGGGTAACCGCCAGCCCGGGCCCCGCCAGGGCGCCGCGCCTTCTGGATCGCCCAGGTCAAGCCGGCTTCCACCGGCGTGCTGCGTTCGTCGATGTCGTGGCCATAGAGGCACAGGCCGGCTTCCAGGCGCAACGTGTCGCGGGCGCCCAGGCCGGCGGGCTTCACTTCGGGCTGGGCCAGCAGCGCACGCGCCAGGGCTTCGGCCTGGTGCGCGGGCACCGAGATCTCGAAGCCGTCTTCGCCGGTGTAGCCCGAGCGGGTGACGAAACAGTCGGCGCCGGCCAGTGAAAAATCTCCGCCGGTCATGAAGCCGAGCGTCGCGACACCGGGGTCGAGCCGGGCCAGCGCGGTCACCGCCTGCGGGCCCTGCAGCGCCAGCAGGGCGTGGTCAGGCAGGTTGACGATCTGGCAGCGGTGGCCGATGTGGGTGATCAGGTGCGCCAGATCGGCCGCCTTGCAGCCGGCATTGACGACCAGCAGCAGGTGGTCGGCGCGGCGGGTGACCATCAGGTCGTCCAGCAGGCCCCCGGCGGCGTTGGTGAAGAAGGCGTAGCGCTGCTTGCCCACCGCCAGATCGACGACGTCCTGCGGCACCAGGGTTTCGAGCGCGGCGGCGGCATCGGCGCCGTGCAGGCGGATCTGGCCCATGTGCGAGACGTCGAACAACGCCGCGGCTTCGCGGCACTGGCGGTGCTCGGCCAGGATGCCGGCGGGGTACGACACCGGCATCGAATAACCGGCGAAGGGCACCATCTTGGCGCCCAGTTCGAGATGCAGGGCGCTGAGCGGCGTCAGTTGAAGGGCGGTAGCGGTACCGGAAGCAGCAGCGACAGCAGTGTCAGCGGACATGGTGTTCCTTCAAGGGCAATGCCAAACCCCACCGGGGTGGGGGATGCCCTCGCTGTCCGCTTTACCTGAGAGATTGGCGGCGCCGGGGATGCCGGCACCACTTGCCCCTTCGGTGGACGGGCTCCACCGCTCGCGGTGTGCACGCCTCTCTCCAGACGAGGAACGCCTCGCTGAAACAAGGCGCCTGCCAGTCCTTTTGCCTGAGCGTTCGGGGCTGTGCCCTGCGCCTTCGGCGGCTTCGGGTGAAGCGCTCTCCTGACAAATTTCAGTGTAGCAGCCGCCGCGGCGGCCAGCACCTGGCGGCCAGCACCTGCGGTGGGGGCCGCATGGAAACGACCGTGGCCGACCTCGGTGACGGCAGGCTAGCATCGCGGGATGGACACCCCGACCGTCAACGACCATGCCGCCCTGCGCCGCATCCTGAAGGGCTGCCGCACCATCGCCGTGGTCGGTTTGTCGGCCGAATGGCACCGGCCCAGCTTCTTTGCCGCCAAGTACCTGCAGGGCAAGGGTTACCGCATCCTGCCGGTCAACCCGCGCTATGCCGGCGGCCATGTGCTGGGCATGCCTTGCGTCGCGCGGCTGGAAGACCTGACCGAGCCGGTCGACATGGTCGACGTGTTCCGCAAGGCCGAGGACGTGGCGCCGATCGCCGCCAGCGCGGTGGCGATCGGTGCCAAGTGCCTGTGGCAGCAACTGGGCGTGGTGAACCTCGACGCCGATGCCGCCGCCCGCGCTGCCGGGCTGGACAGCGTGATGAACCGCTGCGTCAAGATCGAGCATGCGCGGCTGTTCGGCGGTTTGCACTGGGCCGGCGTCAACACTGGCGTGATCTCGGCGCGCCGCAGCGCCTGAGCGCTCGGGCACCGACACGGCGCACGGGCTTCGGCAAAGCCTACGGGAATCGACATCGCCCACGGGCGCGGACCACTTTTTCGGGCTCAGACTCCTCCCACCATGACCGACCATGTCTTCCAGCCCGAAACCCTGGCCATCCACGCCGGCCAGATCCCCGACCGCGAGACCGGCGCGCGGGCGCTGCCGATCTACCAGACCACCAGCTTCGTGTTCGATTCGGCCGAACACGCGGCCGCGCTGTTCAACCTGCAGACCTTCGGCAACGTCTACTCGCGGTTGAGCAACCCAACGGTGGCCGCGCTGGAAGAACGCGTGGCGGCGCTGGAAGGCGGCCGCGCCGCGGTGGCCAGCGCCAGCGGCATGGCCGCCGAGGCGATGGCGCTGATGACGCTGCTGCAGGCCGGCGACCATGTGGTGGCCGCCGGCGCGCTGTACGGCGGCACGGTGACGATGCTGGCGGTCAGCCTGGCCAAGTTCGGCATCACCACCACCTTTGTCGACGCCCGGGACCCTGAGGCCTTCGCCGCGGCGATGCGGCCCGAGACCCGCGCGGTGTTTGCCGAGAGCCTGGGCAACCCCAGCTTGTCGGTGCTCGACATCGCCGCGGTGGCCGACGTCGCCCACGCGCATGGGTTGCCGCTGGTGATCGACAACACCGTGCCGAGCCCGTACCTCTGCAACCCGCTGGCCTTCGGCGCCGACATCGTCGTGCACTCGGCCACCAAGTACCTGGCCGGCCACGGCACCTCGCGGGGCGGGGTGATGGTCGAAGGCGGCAAATTCCCCTGGGACAACGGCAAGTTCCCCGGCATGACCGAGCCGTCGGACGGCTACCACGGCGTCAAGTTCTACGAGACCTTCGGCGACTTCGGCTTTTCCATGCGTGCCCGCATGGAGACGCTGCGGGTCTACGGCGCCGCGCTCAGCCCGATGAGCGCCTGGCAGATCCTGCAGGGTGTCGAAACCCTGCCGCTGCGCATGGAGCGGCATTGCAGCAACGCGCTGAAGGTGGCCGAGTTCTTGCGCAGCCACGCCCGGGTCAGCTGGGTCAACTACCCGGGCCTGGCCGACCACCCGCAGCACGCGTTGGTGCAGCGGCAGATGCGGTCGGTCGGCGGAGTGCCGGGCGCGTCGGGCTTGCTGGCCTTCGGCGTCAAGTCGTCGAACGGGGGCGGCTTGGCGGCGGGTGTCAAGTTCATCGAATCGGCGCGCTTCATGAGCCACCTGGCCAACATCGGCGACACCCGCACGCTGATGATCCACCCGGCCTCGACCACCCACCGCCAGCTCAGTGACGCGCAGCAACAGGCCGCCGGTGTGCTGCCCGACATGGTGCGGCTGTCGGTCGGGCTGGAGCACATCGACGACGTCCTGTGGGACATCGACCAGGCCCTGGCCGCCACCGCGGCGGCATGAGCCCGCCGGGCCGCCCCCAGGGCGAATTCACCGCAATGCGCAGCATGGAGGTTGCCTGATGAGCCCGCCGGGCCGCCCCCAGGGCGAAACCTGCAGCGCACAGCACGAAGGCTCTTGCGTGACAGTGGCCGCACCCGCCGGAGTCGTTCCTGCAAGCGGCCGTTGGTGGCGGCGCAGCGTGCTGCTGACAGGCCTGCTGCTGGCGGCCTGCGCCGCACCCCCGCCGGACACCGCCATCCCGCAGATGCCCGAAGCGGCCAGCGGCTACACCGTCAAGCCCGGCTGGTCGGCGCAGCGCTTTGCCGTGGCGGCGGCCAACCCACTGGCCACCGAGGCCGGCTTCCGGGTGCTGCAGGCAGGCGGCACCGCGGTGGACGCGGCGGTGGCGGTGCAGATGGTGCTGGCCCTGGTCGAGCCGCAATCCAGCGGCATCGGCGGCGGCGCCTTCCTGCTGCACTGGGATGGCCGCGCGCTGGCCGCCTGGGACGGCCGCGAGACCGCGCCGGCCGCGGCCGACGAGCGCCTGTTTCTGGATTCGGCCGGCCGGCCGGCGCCGTTTGCACAGGCCATGCTGGGCGGCCGGCCGGTGGGCGTGCCCGGCGCGGTGAAGCTGCTGGAAGCGGCGCACCGCGCCCAGGGTCGGCTGCCGTGGGCAACGCTGATCCAGCCGGCTATTCGGCTGGCCGAGCAAGGCTTCGCGGTCAGCCCCCGGCTGCACACGCTGCTGTCCGGTGACGCCTACCTGCGCGATGACCCGCTGGCCGCGGCCTACTTTTACCGGCCCGACGGCCGGCCGCACCCGGTGGGCCATCGCTTGCGCAACCCGGCGCTGGCCGAGGTGCTGCGCCGCATCGCCGTCGAGGGCAGCGCAGCGCTGCACAGCGGCCCGGTGGCGGCCGACATCGCCCGCCGGGTGCAGGGCGACGCCCGCCATCCGGGCCGGCTCAGCGAGGCCGATCTGGCGGCCTACACCGTCCAGCTGCGCGAGCCGATCTGCACCGACTGGAAAGCGCACTGGCGTGTCTGCGGCATGCCACCGCCGTCGTCGGGCCATCTGGCGGTGATGCAGATCCTGGGCATCCTGGAGCGTCTGCCGGCGGTGGCGCAGCCGATGGTCGATGGCCGGCCGGTGCCGGACTGGCTGCACGCCTACACCGAAGCCGCCCGCCTGGCCTATGCCGACCGCGCCCAGCACGTGGCCGACCCCGACTTCGTGCCGCCGCCCGTGGGGGGCTGGGGCAGCCTGCTGGAAGACGCCTACCTGCAGCGCCGCGCCGCGCTGGTGGGCGCGCGCAGCATGGGCCG
>JBBQVF010000176.1:0-4867 GCA_038211805.1 Burkholderiales bacterium
CCGAAGGGCCAGGGCGATTTTCGGTGCCCTCTGTCGTTGCCGGCTCGTTGTGGGGGCCGATCCCACGCCTCGCCGGCGCCTAAGCTGGCACCGAAACTCGCCCTGGCGCAGGCCCGTCCCCAAGCCCGACAGCCTCCTAGATGGCGCCACTGGCAGGCGTTCACGCACATTCGATTTCTCCGTTTCACTGGACTAGGCACATGGGCGCGATCAGCATCCGCAACGTCATCAAGCGCTATGGGCGCGGCCCGAAGGCCAACCAGGTCATCCACGGCGTGTCGGCCGACATCGCCGATGGCGAATTCATCGTCATCGTCGGGCCCAGCGGCTGCGGCAAAAGCACGCTGCTGCGCATGGTGGCCGGGCTGGAGGAAATCAGCGAAGGCGAGATCAGCATCGGTGGGCGTGTCGTCAACGATGTCGAGCCCGCCGACCGCGACATCGCGATGGTCTTCCAGAACTACGCGCTCTACCCGCACATGAGCGTTTACGACAACATGGCCTATGGCCTCAAGATTGCGCGGGTACCCAAGGCCGAGATCGAGGAACGGGTGCAGAAGGCGGCGCGCATCCTGGAGATCGGCCCGTTTTTGCAGCGCACGCCGCGCCAGCTGTCGGGCGGCCAGCGTCAGCGGGTGGCGATGGGCCGTGCCATCGTGCGCCAACCGGCGGCCTTCCTGTTCGATGAGCCGCTGTCCAATCTGGATGCCAAGCTGCGCGCCCAGACCCGGCTGGAGATCCAGAAACTGCACCGCGAACTGGGCGTCACCAGCCTGTTCGTCACCCACGACCAGGTCGAGGCGATGACGCTGGCCCAGGCATGATCGTGATGAACGCCGGCCGGGTCGAGCAGATCGGCACGCCCGAGCAGGTTTACGGCAAGCCGGCCAGCAGCTTCGTCGCCAGCTTCATCGGCTCGCCGCCGATGAACCTGCTGACGGGCATGGCCGACGGTTCGCGCTTCACCGCCGGCAACGGTGTGCAGGCCGTCACGCTGGCGCTGCCGGTCGCCGCGCCACGCGCGGGCGCCCTGGTGCTGGGCCTGCGGCCCGAGCATGCGGAGATCCATGCCGAGGGCCGCTGGCCGATGACGGTGGACACCGTCGAGATGCTGGGCGCCGAGCGCCTGGTGCATGGCCGCATCGGCGACGGCCTGTTCACCGTGCGCATCGACGCCATGCTGGCGCCGCCCGCGGTCGGCCAGGCAATCACCATCGCCGCCCCCGCCGACCGCTTGCACTGGTACGACGCCGACACCGGCTTGCGGGTGGGCCACTGAGCGCCGGGGCACCACGATGAGCCGCCCACCCGCCGGGCCACATTGGCCTTATCCGCGCTGGATCGCCCACCGGGGCGCTGGCAAGCTGGCGCCCGAAAACACGCTGGCGGCTTTTCGCCTCGGCGCAGCACACGGCTACCGGGCCTTCGAATGCGACGTCAAGCTGTCGGCCGACGGCGTGCCCTTCCTGCTGCACGACGCCACGCTGGAGCGCACCACCTCGGCCACCGGCAGCGCCGGCGATCGCCCCTGGGCAGCGCTGTCGCAACTGGATGCCGGCGGCTGGCACAGCCGGCAGTTTGCCGGTGAAACGCTGCCCAGCCTGGCGGCCATCGCAGCGTTCGTGCGGTGCAACGACTTGCAGCTGAATATCGAGATCAAGCCCACCCCAGGCGCTGAAGCGCTGACCGGGCGCGTGGTGGCCGAGCACGCTGCGCGGCTATGGGCGGGCGCAGCCGTGCCGCCGTTGCTCAGCTCGTTTCGTCCCGATGCACTGGCCACGGCGGCCGAGGTGGCGCCTGCGCTGCCGCGGGCCTTGTTGCTCGACACGCTGTGGCCGGGTTGGGACCAGGTGGCCGTGTCGCTGGGCTGCGTGGCCATCGTCACGAACCACCGGCTGATGGATGCCGACCTGCTGGCGCTGGCACGGCGCACCGGCTGGCGGGCGATGGTCTACACCGTCAACGAGCCCGCGGACGCGCAACGCCTGCTGGCGCTGGGCATCGACGGCGTGATCACCGACGCGGTGGACCGGTTCTCACCCGCCGCTGCCTGAGCCGCCAGCCGTCACGGTGCCGGCTGGCCCCATCAGCCGCCCGAGCCTTCGGGTGACGGCAGTTTGCGCACCAGCCGGATGTCCGACAGGTGCCACACCAGCGCCACCATCGTCAACGCCAGCACGCCGGCCGTGCCCAGCGCGGCATGCAGGCTGACCTGCTCACCGACCCAACCGCCCAGCAGCGCGCCCGGCGCTGCCGGCAGCAGGATCAACCAGCGCATCGTGGTGGTCATGCGGCCCAACAGCGGGTCGGGCGTGACGGCCTGGCGCAGCGCCAGGAAGTTGATGAAGATCAGCACGCCGCCGATGCCGCCCAGCACCAGCATGGCAGCCAGCGCAGCCACGCCCCAGGGGCCCTGGTGCAACACCGCCGGCAACAGCCAGCCGACGCCGCTGGCGCTGAAACCGATCAACAGACTGGGGCCCGGCCCGAAGCGCCGGCTGACCCGGTTGCCGAACACGCTGGCCGCCAGCGTGCCCAGGCCGAGCCCGGCGTAACAGAGGCCGATGGCCTGCTCGCTGAGGCCCAGCGTGCGGGTGGCGTGCAGCACCACCACCACCTGCGCCGCGTGGTGGCACAGCTGCCAACCACCCACCGTCAGCGCCAGCAGCAACAGCAGCCGTTGGTGGCGGACGAAGCGCAGGCCCTCGCGCAAGTCGCGTCCGAAGTGGGCGTCGGTCCGCACCTGAAGCTGCTCGACGACACGCACGCCGCGCAGGATCGCGGCAGACGCCAGCAACAACACGGCGTCGACCAGCAGCGCCAACGGACCGCCGACCAGCCGGATCAGCACGCCCGCCGCGCCGGGGCCGGCCACCTCGGCACTGGAGCTTGCCAGCGCGTTCTTGGCGTGCGCTTCGACCAGCCGGTCCCGCGCGACCACCTGGGTCAGCACGATCTGCGCGGCACTGCCCGCCACGGTCGACACCGACCCCAGCACGAAGCCCACGGCATAGAGCCAGGGCATGCTCAGCGCATCCAGCCACCACAGCAGCGGCACGACCAGCACCGCCAGCGCAATCGTCACCTCACCGACGATGTAGACCGGCAACTTGCGCACGCGGTCCAGCCAGACACCGGCCGGCAACGAAAACAGCACGAACGGCAGCGTTTCGATGGCGATCAGCAGGCCCATCTGCGTCGGCGTGGCACTCAGCAGCAGCGCGGCGGTCAGCGGCAGCGCCAGCAGCGTCACCTGGTTGCCGACCGAACTGATCAGGATCGACAGCCACAAGCGCCGGTAGACGCGGTCGCGCAGCAGATCGTCGGGGGCCAATCCCATGCCAAACCAACCCGACGCCCGCGGGCGACTTGCGTCTTGTTTCAACTGCGCAGCCGGTTCAGCTGCGGTAGTCGGCATTGATGCTGACGTAGTCGTGCGACAGGTCGCAGGTCCACACCGTGGTCGACGCACTGCCGCGGTGCAGTTGCACCCGCACGGTGATCTCTTGCTGCTTCATGATGCGCTGGCCATCCGCCTCCTGGTAAGCCGGATGGCGGCCACCTCGGTGAGCCACATGCACGTCATCGAGGAACAGGTCGATCAGCGTCTGGTCCAGATCGTCGATACCGGCGTAACCGACGGCCGCCAGGATGCGGCCCAGGTTGGGGTCACTGGCGAAGAAGGCTGTCTTGACCAGTGGCGAATGGGCGATGGCATAGGCCACCAGGCGGCATTCGTCTTCGTGCCGGCCGCCTTCGACCTGCACGGTGATGAACTTGGTGGCGCCTTCACCATCGCGCACGATGGCCTGGGCCAGCTGGCGTGAAACGTCGATCACGGCATCGCGAAGCACCTGGCCGTCGGCCGAGTCCAGTGCGGTGATCACCGGGTTGCCGGCCTGGTGGGTGGCGATCAGGATGAACGAGTCGTTGGTCGAAGTGTCGCCGTCGATGGTGATGCGGTTGAAGCTGGCGTCGGCGGCTTCGCGCACCAGGGCCGGCATCAGATCGGAGGCGATGGCCGCGTCGGTGGCCACGAAACCCAGCATCGTCGCCATGTTGGGCCGGATCATGCCGGCGCCCTTGGCGATGCCGGTGATGGTGACCGTGCGGCCCGCGATGGTCACCTGACGCGACGCGGCCTTGGGCAGGGTGTCGGTGGTCATGATGGCCTGGGCTGCCAGCGGCCAGTGGTCGGACTGCAGGTTGGCGATGGCTGCCGGCAGGCCTGCTTCGATGCGCTCGACCGGCAAGGTTTCCATGATCACGCCGGTAGAGAAAGGCAGCACCTGCGCCGGCAACAACTGCAGCAACTCAGCCGCGCGCGCGCAGGTGCTGCGGGCCCGTGCCAAGCCATCGGCGCCGGTGCCGGCATTGGCATTGCCGGTGTTGATCACCAGCGCGCGGATGCCGGAGCCAGCACCCAGGTGCTCCAGGTGCTCCAGGTGTTCCAGGTGTTCCAGATGCTCGCGACAGACCTGCACCGGCGCCGCGCAAAACCGGTTGCGGGTAAAGACACCCGCCACGCTGGCGCCTTCGGCCAGCGACAGCACCAGCAGGTCGAAGCGCCCCGGTTTGCGAATCCCCGCCTGGGCGGCACCCAACCGGACGCCCGGCACGGCATGCAGGCTGGCGGGGTCAGGGGCGACAAGGTTGACGGGCATGCAGGAGTCCTGGATTCAGCCGAAATCGGCTGCCGATTCTAGGAGACTGTCGGGCTTGGGGCCGGGCCTGCGCCAGGGCGAGTTTCGGTGCCAGCTTAGGCGCCGGCGAGGCGTGGGATCGGCCCCCACAACGAGCCGGCAACGACAGATGGCACCGAAAATCGCCCTGGCCCTTCGGGTTGAAGCTGGAAATGGGCTGATCC
>JBBQVF010000177.1:0-4861 GCA_038211805.1 Burkholderiales bacterium
ACTTCCCTGGGCGTGGCGGCCGGCGCGAGGATGCCGAACCAGGTCCCCAGGTCAAAGCCCTTGAGGCCGGCCTCGTCCAGCGTGGGCACGTCGGGCAGGGCCGGTGATCGCTTGAGGGTGGTCACGGCCAGCGCCCTGAGCTTGCCAGACCTGATTTGCGCGAGCACGGGCGTGATGGTGTCGAACGACATCGCGATCTGACCGCCCAACAGGTCAACGGTCAGCGGTCCGCTGCCCTTGTAGGGAACATGCAGCAATTGCACGCCGCCTATGCCCTCGAACTGCGCGCCAATCAGGTGCTGGCCGGTGCCGTTGCCGTTGGAGCCATAGGCCAGCTTGCCGGGCTCGGCCTTCGCCAGGGCCAACAGCTCTTTCACGTTCTTGGCCGGCACATTCGGGTTGACGACCAGCACATTGGGCACCAGCGCCACAGTGGTGACGGGCGCCAGATCCTTCTGGAAGTCATAGGGGAGTTTCTTGTACACGCTGCTGGCGATGGTGTGGTGCACCGCGCCCATCAGCAAGGTATAACCATCCGGCTTCGCCTTGGCGACGAAATCGGCGCCCAGCGTGGCGCCGGCACCGGGCTTGTTCTCGACGATCACGGGCTGACCAACCGCTTTCGACAGTTCGAGGCCCAGCGCACGCGCCAGCACATCGGTCGTTCCGCCCGCCGGGAAGGGCACGATCATGCTGATGGGTTTGCTTGGCCAGGCCGGGGCGATTTGCGCCACGGCGCTGATTCCGGCGGCGCTCAACGCCAGCGCGGTGACTGACGCCAGCAATGAAGATCTAAGATTGAATTCGCGCATGAGTGTCTCCTCGGTTGTAGAAATTAGCATTGCGATCCGGCGGCTCCCGGCGGCGGCTGTTGAGTCAGCGGCGTAGACCTTATGCCTGCGCCGCGCCCGCGATGCGCGCACACACGGCCTGCGTCACCTGCGCCGTCGTGGCCTTGCCGCCGAGGTCGCCCGTATGGAGCAAAGGGTCGGCGGTGACTTGCTCGATGGCGGCCATGAGGGTCCTGGCCGCCTCCGTTTCGCCCAGGTGCTCCAGCAGCATCACGCAGCTCCAGAAGGTGCCCACGGGGTTGGCCAGACCCTTGCCCATGATGTCGAAGGCCGAACCGTGGATGGGCTCGAACATGCTGGGGTAGCGGCGCTCGGGATCGATATTGCCGGTGGGTGCAATGCCCAGGCTGCCGGCCAGCGCCGCGGCCAGGTCGCTGAGGATGTCGGCATGCAGGTTGGTGGCCACCAGGGTGTCCAGCGTCGCGGGGCGGTTGACCATGCGCGCCGTGCAGGCGTCAACCAGTTCCTTGTCCCACGTCACATCGGGGAATTCCCTGGCTGTTTGCACGGCGATTTCGTCCCACATCACCATGGCGTGGCGCTGGGCGTTGGATTTGGTCACCACGGTCAGCAGCTTGCGCGGACGTGACTGCGCCAGCTTGAAGGCGAAGCGCATGATGCGCTCGACCCCGGCGCGGGTCATGATCGACACGTCGGTGGCGGCCTCGATCGGGTGGCCCTGGTGCACCCGGCCGCCCACGCCCGAGTACTCGCCTTCGGAGTTCTCGCGCACGATGACCCAGTTCAGGTCGTCGGGGCCGCAGCGCTTCAACGGGCCGTCGATGCCCGGCAGGATGCGGGTGGGCCGCACGTTGGCGTACTGGTCGAAGCCCTGGCAGATCTTCAGCCGCAGGCCCCACAGCGTGATGTGGTCGGGGATCTGCGGATCACCGGCCGAGCCGAACAGGATCGCGTCCTTGGCGCGCAGTGCGTCCAGGCCGTCGGCCGGCATCATCACGCCGTGCGCGCGGTAGTAATCGCCACCCCAATCGAAATTCTCGAACTCGAAACGGAAGGCACTGCTCGATCGGGCCAGGGCTTCCAGCACCTGCTGGCCGGCCGGGACCACTTCCTTGCCGATGCCGTCTCCGGGGATGGTGGCGATGGCGTAGGTCTTCATGGCGGTCTTTCGTGGGCGGTTTTTGGGCGACCCCGGGACTGTAGGCAGGGGACGGCGATCAGGCCGGCGGCGCTTTCGCGATCCTGGCCACCAGCTTGAGCAACGTGGGCAGCCGGCGTCGGCCGTGCATGGCCCGCAGCCGGGCCTTGGCCGCGCCGAGGTCGATGCCGATGCAGGTCACCACCAGCGGCCGGGTCTCTTCTTCGCGGCACACCTCGAACTGCGCGGGCAGGCCCGGCAGGCCGGTCTTGGCGACACCGATGACCGCGGTGCGGCCCTCCAGCGCATGGTGCAGGTGCCGCCCGAGGCCCGGCATCTCGTCGCTGTCGAGGTGGACAAAGCCGTCGATCACGATCAGCTCGGGTTGCAGCCGGTGCAGCCGCAGCAACTGCAGCAGGCAGGGCAGATCACGCAGATCGAGTTCACCGCGGCCGGATTCTTCGAGCCGGGCCACCGGGCAGGTGTAGGTGCGCGAGGCCTCGGACGCATCCCATTCGTCGAAGGCCACGGCGGCCGCCACGGCGCCCTCGCCCACCCGGTGCACCGCCATGGCCAGTTTCATGGCAAGCCGCTGCTCATCCGCCCAGCAGCTGCCCGCCATCGACCGCGATCACCTGGCCGGTGACCCAGCGGGCATGCGCCGAGGCCAGGAACAGCGCCACCTCGGCAACCTCCTCGGGCGTGCCCATGCGGCCGAACGGAATGCCTTGCAGCGTGCGGTCGTAGAGCGCGTCGCCGGCCTGCCTGCGCTGGTCCCAGACCCCGCCCGCGAACTCGATCGAGCCCGGCGCGATGCAGTTCACCCGCACGCCTTGCCGGGCCAGCATCGCCGCCTGGCTGCGGGTGTAGCTCATCATCGCGGCCTTCACCGCGGCATAGGCCGGTGCCCGGGTGGACGGCCCGAAGCCCGAGATCGACGAGATGTGGACGATGCTGCTGCCCGGGCTGGCCAGCAGCGCCGGCAGCGCCGCATGCGAGGCGCGCACCATCGCCATCACGTCGACCGACAGGCCGGCGGCCCAGCCCGCCTCGTCGTCGCCCATGCCGAAGCCCGAGGCGTTGTTGACCAGCACGTCGATGCCACCCAGCGCGTCGCGCGCCGCCGCGACGTAGGCAGCCACCTCGGCGGCGTTGGCCAGGTCGCAGGGCGCTGCATGCACCTGGTGGCCGAACTGCGCCACGTCGCCGCGGGTGGTTTCGAGTGCGCCGGCGCTGCGGGCGCAGATCGACACGTCGGCCCCTGCGGCCGCAAAGGCCAGGGCGATCGACCGACCGATGCCGCGGCTGCCGCCGGCCACCACGATGCGTCGGCCTGCAAAGTTGAAGCTCATTCATGTCTCCTGCGGAAGTGGTGGCGTCGGGCGGCCTGCAGCGTATCAGTCGGGTATCAGTCGGGTATCAGTCGGTGATGGGCGGCGCAGTCGATTCGTCGTCCTGCCCGGCGGCGCCGCGCTGCGGCGTGCCGCGGCGCAGGGCGCGTTTCTCTTGTTTGGTCAGGCGCTGGGCGTCGATCGCCTGGCCCTCGGCCCACCACTGCAAGAACTCGTCGGGTGTCTCCAGCGTGATGCGGCCCCAGGCGCCGGTGCGGAAGTCGTTGATCGCGATCTCGGCTGCCTTCTGCAGGTTGACCCGCCCGCCGGGCAACAGCCCACCGCGCTTGCGGCCCAGGGCGTCGAGCAGGCCTTCGTCGCTGACAGCCGAAAGCTCGTCGAGCTTGTAGCGCGCCTGCAGCCGGTCGGCGTAGTGGTGCCGCACCCGGGCCAGCAGGTCCATCGCCACGTCTTCTTCGTCATAGGCGTTGCGGCCGATGCCGCCGCTGGCCGCGAGGTGGTAACCGGTCTGGGTGACGGTGATGCGCGGCCACAGCATGCCGGGTGTGTCGAACAGGTAGAAGTCGCTGGCCAGCTGGATGCGCTGCTCCATCTTGGTGATGCCGGGCTCGTCACCGGTCTTGGCCGAGCGCTGGCCGTTCAAGGTGTTGATCAGGGTCGACTTGCCGACGTTGGGAATGCCGCAGATCAGCACCCGCAGCGGCTTGACCATGCCGCCACGCAGCGGCGCCAGCGCGCGGCAGGCGTCGATCAGCTGGCGTGCCGGCGCGGTTGCGCTGGCGTCGAGCGCCAGTGCGTTGGTGCCGACCTGGGCCTGGTAATGCGCCAGCCACAAGGCGGTGCGTTCCGGGTCGGCCAGGTCTTGTTTGTTGAGAACCTTCAGCGCCGGCTTGCCGCGGGTCAGGTCGGCCAGCAGCGGGTTGGCGCTGGAGCCCGGCAGTCGGGCATCGAGCAATTCGATGACCACGTCGATGTCGGGCAGGCGTTCGGCGATGGCCTTCTTCGTCGAATACATGTGACCGGGAAACCATTGAATGGCCATGGAGCCTTGCCTTTATGCGGAGGCCCGTTGGAAATGACGGGCCGGTGCGATTGTCGCGGCGCCGCGATGGCCGCTTGTCGATCGCCTTGAATGCTGCGCAATCTAATTTGAACTAACAGCTGCGGTTTTTTCAACGAAAAACAAAGCTTGTAAAAATGGCTTTGCCGTTAGTTCAATGTTTGTTGGGATTGGCGCCCGGCCGGCAAAACCCAGCGAGCTCGATCGCTCGCCATTCAGCTGGTCAGGATTTTCAGCTGGTCAGGCTGGTCAGGCTGGTGCGGCTGCTGCGGCTGCTGCGGCTGGCCGCCTGCCAAAACCCTGGCACCCCGCTTCTGGCAGGGTGCCAGGGCGGTGCGGCGGGCGCCCAAGGCCCCCGCCTAGCCCGACTTTGTCAAGATTCCGCCCTCTCTCGGCCCTTGCTCCCTGCAACCCCTTGCCTGCATTGGGTTTCGTCACCACGATGAAATGTAGTGCCATAATAGTTTACGTGGCTTGATCCAAAGTGCCACGTTTCGTG
>JBBQVF010000178.1:0-4362 GCA_038211805.1 Burkholderiales bacterium
TTCGGCGACACAGCGTCTTTCGTCGGCTATATGAACCTTGAATCGGCCACGTATAGCGCCTTTATGGGCTGAGCTACCGCGCTTCCGGAGCCACCCCGCCGTAGGGCAGGGCACCCGGCACCGCGCAGCACGCACCTCAATGCGAAAGCATCGGGGTGCGCGGGGTGGCCCTTCTTCAGGCGTTTGCCTTGAAGGTTGCAAGGTTCGGTGATTGCATGTTGGCGCCTCGCGCCAACGGCAAGATGTGACGGCTCGACCTCGGCAGGCACCGACTGATTTCGGGCACTCGATCTGACCGGGCGCAGGTCGGCAAAGGGCGCGCAGCGCCACTTCGCGGAAGGTGGGAGCTGTCGTTGGGCGCCAGTGCTGTGATCACCTCGCAGGTCCTCCCCAAGGCTAGACTGAAACCTGAATCCGTGATGTCGATACCCGCCCGAGCGAGTTTGCCGTGCCCAACGCCCTGAATATCGCCAAGTCCTGCGCCGATGGCGGCGAGTCGCGCTCGCCCAAGGCATTTGGACGCGTACGTGAGGAGTTTGGTGCTGCTCGTGCTCACGATTTCGCTGCCGGCGCCACGCCGCAACCAGCGCGATGCGCTGTTTTCGGGATCCGTGAGTTGGTTCGCCCTCTGGCGGGCGCTTCAACTGCTGGCCGCGAACAACTCGCCGTTCAGTCTGGAAAATGCCTTGGCCGCTCGGTCATTGGCCCCCAGCCCCAGGATCAGCCGGCGCCCGTGCTCGATGAGTCGGCCGGCCCGGTAGATGAGCTCCTGCATCACCGTCGTCGAACTTGCCCGAGGGCAGGCGCTCCAGATCGAGGTCGGTTTTGAACTCGGAATGGAACTGCTCGTGCGTGCCGTGGTCGGCATACAGCGCCATGATCTTGTCCGCGCTGTACTGCTCCCCGATCAGGCTGGTGGTCCAGCCCTCGAGTTCGACCTCGGGCACGATCAACTGCTGGCCGCTGCGATCGACGTCGCGCTCGACCAGCCTGAGCACGCGGCGCAGCGGTCGGGTGATGCCATCGACCTTGATGGCTTCCTCCCACACCGTCACGCGCTTGCCCGCTCGCGGCTTGTGCCAGCGGGTGTCGGGATCGGCGTCCAGGCGCGCGAGCAAGGCCGTCCGGTCCACACTGCGCGGATTCCACTTGATCAGCCAGTCGACCTGCGGTTGCCCGCCCTGGTTGCACGCCTCGATGCTGCGCATCAGCGCGGCCGAGTCGAACCCCGAGTCCAGCCGCGCCAGGATCGGCGCCTTCGGACCCGCCGCGCTCAAACGCTGCGCCAGCGGGATCACCCGCTCCAGGTTGAAGTCGGTCCCGCGCGTGGAGTGCTGCACCCCAGGGCGCAGTGCCAACTCCAGGCAGAAGCCGTGCGAGCCCCGGTAGGCCGCCAGCGGGCAGTAGCCGTCGACCCCGGCGTAGGTGCGGCCCACGCCTTCCTTGCTCGTGCCGCCGTTGTCCATCGCGAAGGTGTCCACGTCCAGCGGCAGCCAGCCGCACGCCAGCACGCCGTAGTCGGGCCTCTGGCTGCCCAGCAGCCGCTCGATCATCCCGGGCACATGCTCGAACATCGCGCCGGCCTGCGTGTCCAGACGCTGACGCAGCGTCGGACTCGACGGCAACAGACCGATGCCCAGCGCCTCCTTGAAGAACTTGTCGCCCCGGTAGTTCTCGACGGCGTCGAAGTCGCTCTTGCCCTGCACCAGCAGGCCGAGGTAACTGCGGAGCACGTCGCTGTTGCTCACCCCGCCTCGCACCGGCAGCGCGCCATCCAGTCTGGCCCACTGCGGCGTCAGCGCCTCCAGGTAGTGCCCCACCAAGGCCAGCCCACCCACGGGCCTCAGTTCGTAATCCAGTTGCTTGACTTCAATTCGGCGCATCACCAAAGTGTCCCCAAACCCTCGCCGTCACGCCATCGGCGCTCACCCTGCGGGTGTACTCCTCACCGAGGTGGGCCCACGGATTCAGGTGAAAGTCAAGTTTGTGGGCGAAGCTGCCGATTGGTCCCGGGAACACCGAGCGGCAGGTATCGGTAGCTTGGGTCACTGGGCCGGGAAATCTGAGTGTCAGCAACCAGTCTCAAGCGGGTACTCGGTAGCCGTCGGCCAAGGCCAGCCGATGGCCGTCAGCGCGCGTCCCTCGGCCGAACGGACCCGCTGCATGACCGGACGCTCGCATGCCGCACCGCCCCGCACCTCAGGTGTCCAGCGTGATCGACCGATCTGAGTGGTCTGGGCGCCGTCAAGTGGTCGGCAGCGTGTGCGCCGCCTGCGCCGCCTTGCCACGCCACGCGGCGTCACTCATGTCGTCGGCACTGAAACCGCGGTCCACATCCAGCCCCATCAAGCGCCACGATCCGGCACCTGGTGACCTGGTTTCAAAGCGGGTCGGCCACGCCACACCATGCAGCCGTCGGTGGTCGAACAGGTCGACCTCGGCCAACCCCGGCGGCGATGTGCCCAGATTCGACAGCGACACCCGCAGTCGGCGCAGCAGGCCCCGGTCGCGGTCGATGAACAGCGACAGCCGGTCGGTCGCGGCAAGCCCCAGCCCCGGCGCCAGCGCCAGGTGCAGGTGGTCGCAACGCAGGCCTTGCAGGGTTTGCGGCTCGGCCCATTGCACGGCCGCGGTGGTGTCGGCCACGGCCATCGGTCCCAGCCACAACAGCCGGTGAAGATCGGCCAGCAGTGCGGCGGCCTGGCGTTCAGCCTGGTCAGTGATCGGCCGGCCGTCGCGCCACAGCCGCACCTCAGTGCCCGGGGTTCGGCGCCAGAGTTGGCGCTGGCCGGCCGCGCTGGGCCAGCCCAGTGCCAACACGCCGTCGCCGGGCCGCCACCGGGCCTGCACCGCCTCGGCGCCGGCGCCCGCCGCAGCGCCCAGCGGCGACCAGAAGCCGGCAAAACCCAGGCTCACGCTCTGCAGTCGGCGCCAGGCCGTCAGGCCGTGGGCGTCGGCACTCTCCTGCAAGCGGCTGCGCGCGCTCGGCGAGCCGGGCCCGGCCGGCACCTCGGGCCAGCGTGACACACAGGCTGTCAGCCCGATCAGCGGCGACAGCGGCAGCAGCAGCGCCCGGCCCAGCAGGCGGCGACGCAGCGGGGCCGGGGCAAGGGTGGGGGCGTTCATCGGCGGCACAGGGTGGGGATCTGGTGTGCATTCTGGGCCTGCCGCAGATCGCCGGCCGCTTCCGCCCCTATGGCACACTCGCCGCCTTTGCCTGTGAGGGCCCTTGCCGGGCCACGATTCTTGGACAAGATACTCCTGCAAATCGCGGTCGAGCTGAAGGCCGCGCCGCGCCAGATCCAGGCCGCGGTCGACCTGCTCGACGGTGGCGCCACGGTGCCCTTCATCGCCCGCTACCGCAAGGAAGCCACCGAGGGCCTGGACGACATCCAGCTGCGCGAGCTGGAAACCCGGCTGGTCTACCTGCGCGAGCTGGAAGACCGCCGCGCCGCGGTGCTGAAGAGCATCCACGATCAAGGCAAGCTGACCCCCGAGCTGCAGGCCGCCATCGAGGCCGCGCCGACCAAGCAGGAGCTGGAAGACCTCTACCTGCCCTACAAGGTGAAGCGCCGCACCAAGGGCATGATCGCCCGCGAGGCCGGCATCGAGCCGCTGGCCGACCGGCTGTTCGCCGACCCGACGCTCGACCCGCTGGCCGAGGCCACGGACTTCGTCGCCGGCTACGAAGGCGGCGCGGCGAAGCTGGCCGAGGCCGGCTTCGCAGATGCCTTCGCGGTGCTGGACGGTGTGCGCGACCTGCTGAGCGAGCGCTGGGCCGAAGACGCCGGTCTGGTCGGCACGCTGCGCGAATGGCTGTGGGGCGAAGGCCTGTTGCGCAGCACGCTGGCCAGCGGCAAATCGCCCGACCTGCCCGACCACGCCAAGTTTCGCGACTACTTCGACTACGACGAGCCGATCCGCCGCGTGCCCTCGCACCGCGCGCTGGCGGTGTTTCGCGGCCGCACGCTGGAGATCCTGGACGCCAAGCTGGCCCTGCCCGAAGACGCCGCGCCGGCCAGGCCTGCGGGCAAACCGGGCGTGCCTGCAGTGTCGCTGGCCGAAGGCCGCATCGCCGTGCACCTGGGCTGGCGCCACGACCAGCGCCCGGGCGACGAGCTGATCCGCAAGACCGTCGCCTGGACTTGGAAGGTCAAGCTGAGCTTGAGCCTGGAGCGCGACCTGTTCACACGCCTGCGCGAGGCCGCCGAGGCCACGGCGATCAAGGTCTTTGCCGAGAACTTGCGTGATCTGCTGCTGGCCGCGCCCGCCGGCAAGCGCGTGGTGATGGGGCTGGACCCGGGCATCCGCACCGGCGTGAAGGTGGCCGTGGTCAGCGACACCGGCAAGGTGCTGGCCACC
>JBBQVF010000179.1:0-4356 GCA_038211805.1 Burkholderiales bacterium
GTACACCATCCCGGATTTTCTCGGCGCACGCTACGGCGGCAGCGCGCCGCGCCTGATCGGGGTTGCCGCCACCGTGCTGGTCTCGTTTGTCTACGTCGTGGTGCAGGTCTACGGTGTGGGGCTGATCACCTCGCACCTGACCGGGTTCAGCTTCGAGATCGGCACCTTCGTCGGCCTGGGCGGGGTGCTGGTGTGCTCGTTTCTGGGCGGCATGCGGGCGGTCACCTGGACCCAGGTCGCGCAGTACATCGTGCTGATCATCGCCTACACCGTGCCGGTGGTCTGGCTGGGCCTGCACCAGACCGGCTCCTGGCTGCCGGTGTTCAGCTACAGCCAGCAGTTGGCGGTGATTGGCGAGCGCGAGGCGCAGTTGCTGGTCGACCCGGCCGAAATCGAGGTGCGGCAGTTGCTGACCGAGCGCGCCGACGACGCCCAGCGCAAGCTGCGCGACGTGCCTGCCGCGATGGCCAGCGACACCGAGTTGCTGGCACGCGAGATCGAGCGCATGCGCGCCGAGAACGCGCCGTTGGCCGGTATCCAGCAGGCCGAGCGCCGGCTGGAGCGCATGCCCCGCAACGAGGCCGAGGCCCGCGCCGCCTACCAGCGCGAGCAAGACCTGGCACGGGCCCAGGCCCAGCCGCTGGCTGGGCTGGCCCCGCCGGCCGGCAGCAGCACCGCGCCGGGTGCGTCCGGCGGCCTGGCCCGGCTCAACTTCATGGCCCTGGTGTTGTGCCTCATGCTCGGCACCGCCGCCCTGCCGCATGTCTTGACGCGCTACTACACCACGCCCTCGGTCAGCGACGCCCGGCACTCGGTCGGTTGGTCGCTGGTGTTCATCGTGCTGCTCTACCTCAGCGCGCCAGCTTTGGCGGTGATGGTGAAATACCAGGTTTTCACCGAGCTGGTCGGCATGTCCTTCGGCAGCCTGCCAGACTGGATCCACCGCTGGAACAAACTCGACTCGACGCTGGTGTCGGTGCGCGACATCAATGGCGACGGTTTCCTGCAGTTCGCCGAGCTGCACCTGGGCGGCGACATGATCGTGCTGGCCGCACCCGAGCTGGGTGGCCTGCCGCTGGTCGTCACCTACCTGGTGGCCGCCGGCGGCTTGGCGGCCGCGCTGTCCACCGCCGACGGGTTGTTGCTGACCATCAGCAATGCGCTTTCGCACGATTTCATCTTTCGCATCGTTCGTCGCAGCACCTCGCCGATCAAGCGGGTGATGCTCAGCAAGCTGATGGTGCTGCTGACCGCCGTGCTGGCGGCCTGGGTGGCGTCGCTGCGCATCACCACCATCCTGCCCTTTGTCACCGCGGCGTTTTCGCTGGCTGCGGCCACATTTTTCCCGGCGCTGGTGATCGGCATCTTCTGGCGCCGGGCCAACCGGGCCGGTGCGGTGGCCGGCATGCTCACCGGCGCCGGCGTGTGCCTCTGGTACATGGCCCAGCACCTGGCCGGACCGCGTGCCTGGCTGGGCTTGGGCGAGGCGGCGCTGGACAGCCGCTGGCTGGGCATCGACCCGGTCGCCGCAGGCGTCTTCGGCGTGCCGGCGGGCTGCCTTGCCCTGGTGCTGGTGAGCCTGGTGACTGCGCCGCCAGCGCCGCCGCAGCAGGCGATGGTCGACGCGCTGCGCAAGCCCGAGCCCGCAGAGTGGGACAACAGCCGGAACGGTCCGCCCTCCGCGCTATAATCATCGGCTTTCCCTTTGCTGCACCGGTAGCGGCCGCTCGAATCATCGAACGGCTGCGACGCCCCCGGGCAGCTTCCGGTCGACGGAATCCACAAGGAGTGTCCATGCGTCATTACGAGATCGTGCTCTTGATCCACCCGGATCAGAGCGAACAAGTTCCCGCCATGCTGGAGCGTTACAAGGCCCTGGTCGCCGCTGCCGACGGCAAGGTGCACCGGATCGAAGACTGGGGTCGTCGCCAGCTGGCTTATCAGATCCAGAAGCTGGGCAAGGCTCATTACCTGTGCCTGAACATCGAAGTCAGCAAGGAAACCCTGGCTGAAATCGAGACCGGCTTCAAGTTCAACGACGCTGTGCTGCGCCACCTCACGGTGTCCAAGGCCAAGGCCGAGACGACACCGTCGGTCATGATGAAGGCAGTCGAGAAAGAAGAAGCCCGCAAGTCGCCCGCCCCGCAGGAGGCCAGCGCCTGATTGAAACCGCCTGAGCCTGCTACCGACGTTCGCGGGTGGCTGCAGACATGAACCGCATGGTTCTGTCGGCCCAGTTGCTGGAACGTGGTGCCGTGCGCTACACGCCGGCCGGCCTTCCGGCCATCGATTGCAAGCTCCTGCATGCGTCGACGGTCACCGAAGACGGCTCGCCTCGGCTGGTCTCCCTGGAGATCAAGGCCCTGGCGATCGGCGCGCTGTCACGGCCCCTGGGTGTCTTGGCGCTGGGCAGTTCGGCGATGTTTGCCGGATTCCTTGCCACCACACGCAACGGACGCGGCATGTTGTTTCACATCACCGAGCTGACCCCCGACGCTGTCGAGCCCGATCAAGCGACTGCTTTTTCTCCCGCCCCCGAGCCCGCCCCGTCATCCGTTTCAACGCCGACGTCACAAGCCGTCGGCAGCAATTTGAAAGAGGTACACCATGCCCCCGCCAAGAGGTAAAGGTAAGTTTTCCAAGGATCGCAAGCCCAAGCGCAACACCCAGTCGCTGTTGTTCAAGCGCAAGCGCTTCTGCCGCTTCACCGTCGCCAACGTGGTCGAGATCGACTACAAGGATGTCGACGTGCTGCGCGATTTCATCGGCGAAACCGGCAAGATCACGCCCGCCCGCCTGACCGGCACGCGCGCTTTCTACCAGCGTCAGCTGACCACTGCCATCAAGCGCGCGCGCTTCCTGGCGCTGGTGCCGTACAGCGACCAGCACCGCGTCTGAGGAGACTGTTTCCATGCAAATCATCCTGCTCGAAAAAGTCGCCAACCTGGGCAACCTGGGTGACGTCGTCAAGGTCAAGGACGGCTACGCCCGCAATTACCTGATCCCCGGCAAGCACGCCCGCCGCGCCACCGAATCGGCCATCAAGGAATTCGAAGGCCGCCGCGCCGAGCTGGAAAAGGTTGCGGCCGACAAGCTGGCCGCCGCGCAAGCGGTGGGCGAGAAGCTCAGCGGCAAGCTGGTCGTCATCGCCCAGAAGGCCGGTGTCGATGGCCGCCTGTTCGGGTCGGTCACCAATGCCGACATCGCTGACAGCCTGAAGAAGATCGGTTTCGACATCGCCAAGTCGCAGGTGCGCCTGCCCACCGGTCCGCTGAAGACCGTGGGCGAGCACCCGGTGTCGGTGGCCGCGCACACCGACGTGGTGGTCGAAGTCACTGTCAAGGTCATGCCGCAGGTCGACTGATCCCGGTCACTGCGCTTGACCGTCAAGGGCCGGCTTCATGCCGGCCCTTGGCTTTTTGGGGCGGCGAATGGCTGCGGGTGGGGTTGTCCTCAGCTTGTCCCGCGTTGTCCCCGCGTTGTTCCCGTGTTGTCCGACCACGCTCCCCCGGATTTCCACAGCCTTGCCCACAGGCCGGTGCAGGCCAGCGCCTTATCATTCCTTCGACGGACGTCGGGCCCCGTCGCCTGCAGGGCCGCCGTCCTGCTCACCGACCTTTCGCTCTGGAAACCACCGCCGATGTCCGCCGTCTTTCGCTCGACCCAACCCGCTTCGCCCCCCGACGACGAGGTGGCGCGCCTGCGGGTGCCGCCGCATTCGGTCGAGGCCGAGCAGAGCGTGCTGGGCGGCCTGCTGATCGACAACCTGGCCTGGGATCGCGCCGGTGACCAGGTCAGCGAGAGCGACTTCTACCGCTACGAGCACCGCGAGATCTTCACCGCCATCGCGCAAATCATCAACGCCAGCCGGCCGGCCGACGTGATCACGGTGTTCGAACACCTGCAGAGCGCCGGCAAGGCCGAGGCCTGCGGTGGTTTGGCTTATCTCAACGCCTTGGCGCAGAGCGTGCCCAGCGCGGCCAACCTGCGCCGCTACGCCGAAATCGTGCGTGAGCGGGCCATCTTGCGCAAGCTGATCTAGGCCAGTGACGAAATCGCCACCAACGCATTCAATCCACAGGGCCGGCAGGTCAGCCAGATCCTGGATGAAGCCGAAGGCCGCATTTTCAAGATCGGCGAAGAAGGCTCGCGCAACAAGCAGGGTTTCATCGGTATCGACAAGCTGACGATGCAGCTGATCGACCGGGTGACCGAACTGGCCGAAAACGGCGCCGAGGACGTCACCGGCGTGCGCACCGGCTTCTACGACATGGACCGCATGACCGCGGGCCTGCAGAAGGGCGACCTGATCATCCTGGCCGCACGGCCGTCGATGGGCAAGACCGCCTTTGCGCT
>JBBQVF010000180.1:0-4341 GCA_038211805.1 Burkholderiales bacterium
CAATGCGATCCAGATGACCGAGCCCACCGCCCACGGGCTGTGCGATCTGGCCGCCGGCGCCACGCTGGAAGCGTCGTTCCGGCTCGAAGTCGAGCTGGCCTGACGCTCGCTTGCACCGCCGCCCGAGCTCCCACCCCCGCCTGCACCGCCGCCCGCACTTTCCACCCATGACCCTTGCCGACATCACCGCGCTGCCGGTGGCGCCCTCGCTGCTGGGCGAATCGCCGCTGTGGCACCCCGACGAGCAGGTGCTGTACTGGGTCGACATCCCCGGCCTGCAGCTCAACCGGTTCAACCCCGTCACCGGCCGCCACGACGCATGGCATGTCGACAGCGAGCCGGCCTGCTGCGTGCCGCTGCTGGGCGGTGGACTGCTGCTGGCGATGCGCGATGGCCTGTGGCGCTTCGATCCCGCCAGCGGCCAGCGCCACCGCATCGCCGAGCCGCCCTACGACCCGGCCCGCCAGCGTTTCAACGACGGCAAGGCCGATGCCCAGGGGCGCTTCTGGATCGGCACGATCGACGACCAGCGCCTGCCCAATGCCGCGCTGTACCGGCTCGACGGGGCGGGCCTGGCCCGGGTGGCCGACGGCATCAGCGTCAGCAACGGCCTGGCCTTCAGCCCCGATGGTCGCACGCTGTATTGGGCCGACACCAAGGCCCATCTGATCCAGGCCTTCGACTGCGACGGCCACGATGGCAGCCTGTCGCGGCGCCGCGTGTTCAGGCAATTCAGTCCGCGTGTCGAAGGCCAGCCGCTGTCGACCTACGGCGGCCGGCCCGACGGTGCCGCGGTGGACGCTGAAGGTGCGTATTGGGTCGCGATGTTCGAAGGCCAACGCCTGCTGCGCCTGGCGCCCGACGGTGCCCTGCTGGCCGAACTGCCATTGCCGGTGCGCTGCCCGACGATGCCGTGCTTTGGCGGTGCCGACCTGAAGACGCTGTACATCACCACTGCCCGCGACAAGCGCCCCGCCGAGGAACTGGCGGCCCAGCCGCTGGCCGGCTGCGTGCTGCGATTGCGGGTCGACGTGCCCGGATTGCCGGCCCACCTGGTGGATCCTGGATATCCAGCTTAGCGATCGCCGCATGCCACAAGGGGCGGGACAAGCCCGAGTTTGGTGCGGGGGAAGGTCGGCGCCAGCGGGTTACCACGTATACTCCCGCGGTTTGCCGCAACCGAATGCCAGCGACCCTTGCCAGCGACTCTTCCATGACAAACCGGCCGATCCAACACAGCGGCCGTCATGCCCTCTGGGATGACGATGCAGATGGGGTGACAAAATCCGGCTTCAAGAGCTTGAGCCGGGAACAAGCGGCGGTCTTGAGGGCCCAGGAGCCGCCGGTGTCACCCTGGCGGGTCATCACCGTGCAGGTGGTGGTGGGTGTGCTTGCCGCCCTGATCGGGTGGGCGATCACGGGCAGGGCCGAAGTGGCGTGGTCGATGCTTTACGGCGCGGCCACGGTGGTGGTGCCGGGGGCCTTGATGGCGCGCGGCATGACCAGCAAGCTGACCAGCATGGCGCCCGGCGCATCCGCTGTCAGTTTCATGTTGTGGGAGTTTGTCAAAATTGGTGTGTCGGTGGCGATGTTGGTCGTCGCCGGCAAGATCGTGCAGCCGTTGGTGTGGCCGGCCTTGTTGGTCGCCATGGTGGTCTGCATGAAGGTTTATTGGGTGGCGTTGCTCTGGCGGCGCCGCAAGGCTTGATCAAAAAGTTCGGGACTGGACAACAAGACATGGCAGCCGCAGAACACGCCGCAGCAGGGGCCGCGACACACGGGCCCACCGCTGGTGAATACATCATTCACCACCTGACGCACCTGCAGAACAAGAAACAGACGGCCATCGTCGATTTCTCGGTCTTCAACCTCGACAGCATCTTCTTCGCCGTGCTGGTCGGTGTGATCGGCAGCTTCTTCCTGTGGCGCGCGGCGAAGTCGGCCACCTCGGGCGTGCCCGGCCGGTTCCAGGCAGCCGTCGAACTGCTGGTCGAGATGGTCGACGGCCAGGCCAAGGGCATCGTGCACAGCGCGGCCAGCCGCAAGCTGGTGGCCCCGTTGGCCCTGACCGTGTTCGTCTGGATCATCCTGATGAATTCGATGGACTTCCTGCCGGTCGATCTGCTGCCCAGGATTGGCGAAGCTTTCGGCATCCATTACCTGCGGGTGGTGCCGACCGCCGACCTGTCGGTGACGATGGGGCTGGCGCTCTCGGTGCTGCTGATCTGCCTGTACTACAACGTCAAGATCAAGGGTTTCGGCGGCTGGGTGCATGAGCTCTTCACCGCGCCGTTCGGCGACAAGATCGTGCTCTACCCGGTCAACTTCCTGATGCAGATGATCGAGTTCGTCGCCAAGACCGTCTCGCACGGCATGCGGCTGTTCGGCAACATGTATGCCGGCGAGCTGATCTTCATGCTGATCGCGCTGATGGGTGGTGCCTTCGCCTTCACCGGCACCGGCATCGCGCTGTTCCTCGGCCATATCGTCGCCGGCACCGTGTGGGCGATCTTCCACATCCTGATCGTCGCGTTGCAGGCCTTCGTGTTCATGATGCTGACCCTGGTGTACCTGGGTCAGGCACACGACGCGCACTGAGCCCCCCGGGCTCTTTGTACTTCGAAGCCAGGCGCTTCGATCTTCCCCCGGGCCGGCTACTGGCTTTGGTTTTTTTCTCGCAGTTCTCTCTCTAACTAACTTTCCCCCTAGGAGTTCATCATGGAAGTCATCAGCTTTGTCGCCCTCGCCACCGGTCTGATCATTGGTCTGGGTGCCCTCGGCGCCTGTATCGGCATCGGCATCATGGGCAGCAAGTACCTCGAAGCCGCTGCGCGCCAGCCCGAACTGATGGGCGAACTGCAGACCAAGATGTTCCTGCTGGCCGGTCTGATCGACGCGGCCTTCATCATCGGCACCGGTATCGCGCTGTGGTTCGCCACGGCCAACCCGTTCCTCGGCCAGATCGCCAACCTGCCCAAGTGATGACGACCACCCCCGAAGCGGCTCTGCCGGTCCCCCTCTAGGGGGCAACGCCAGTGGCCCGGCAAAGCCGGTTCCACGGCGTTCGCTTGGGGGGTTCGACGCTGCGGCAGGCCTTTGGGCCGGCCGCTCCACTCCATCACCTTTGATCGAGTCAATGACATGAGCATCAACGGTACCCTCATCGCCCAGATGATCGTCTTCGCGATCCTCGTCTGGTTCACGATGTCCTTCGTCTGGCCGCCGATCGTCACCGCGCTCGACGAGCGCGCGAAGAAGATCGCCGAAGGCTTGTCGGCCGCCGACAAGGCCAAGTCCGACCTGGCCGCTGCCAATCAGCGTGTCGAGCAGCAACTGTCGGCCGCCCGCAACGACGCCGCCAAGCGTCTGGCCGATGCCGAGCGCCTGGGCCAGCAACTGGTGGAAGAAGCCAAGTCGCGGGCCACGGAAGAAGGCGCCAAGATCGTCGCCGCCGCCAAGGCCGAAGCCGAGCAAGAGTCCACCAAGGCCCGCGAGGTGCTGCGTGAGCAGGTCGCCAGCCTGGCTGTCAAGGGCGCGGAAGCGATCCTGCGACGCGAGGTCAACGCCGGCGTGCACGCCGAGTTGCTGGGCCGTCTGAAGGCGGAACTCTGACCATGGCCGAGCTTGCAACCATTGCGCGTCCCTACGCCGAGGCGCTGTTCAAGGCGGCCGGTGATCAGGGCGCCCGACTGACGGCGCCGCTGGGTCTGCTGGCCGAGGTGGCCGGCAGTGAACAGGTGCGCCAGTTTGCCGACAACCCGAAAGTGGGCGTGAGCCCGATCGTCGAGTTGGTGGCCAGTGCTGCCGGGTTCACGCAGCCTAGCGCGCTGGATGCCAAGGTGGCCAACCTGCTGCAGATGGTGGTCGAGAACGGCCGCCTGGCGGCCCTGCCCGAGATTGCCGCGCAGTTCAATGCGCTGGTCAACGCGCAGTCTGGCTCGTCGGATGCGGTGGTCTACAGCGCCTTTCCGATCGACGACGCCGCACTGGCCGATGTCGTGGCGGCGCTGGAAAAGCGCTTTGCGCGCAAGCTCAAGGCCACGGTCGTGATCGACGCCGACCTGATCGGTGGCATCCGCGTGGTGGTGGGCGACGAAGTGCTCGACACCTCGGTGAAGGCACGCCTCGAACAAATGAAAGTCGCCCTGACGGCGTGAGCGCCGCGGGCCGTTTCGGCCCGCTGCCCGCACGCGGTCTCAAGGAGAAAGTTATGCAACTGAACCCCGCAGAGATTTCCGAACTCATCAAGTCCCGCATCGAGGGTCTTGGCGCTTCGGCAGACATCAAGAACCAGGGCACCGTCGTGTCCGTCACCGACGGCATCGTGCGCGTGCACGGCCT
>JBBQVF010000181.1:0-4338 GCA_038211805.1 Burkholderiales bacterium
CGCTCGACCTGTTCCTGAGCACGCCGCTGTTCATCATCGGCGAGACCAGCCTGATCGTGCGCCACAACCTGCTGCGCAAGACCAATGACCTGGCCGGCCTCACCGCGGTCTGCGCCCACCCGCAGGCGCTGGCCCAGTGCCACGGCTGGCTGAGCCACCACCTGCCCGATGTCGAGCGTCGGCCGGTCAGCAGCAATGCCGAAGGCGCGCGGCTGGCCGGGCAGGACGCCGGCCTGGCCGCGATCGCCAGTGCCCGCGCGGCGTCGGAGTTCGGCCTGCACCTGGTGTCGCCGGCGATCCAGGACGATGCCCACAACCGCACCCGGTTCGCCGTCATCACCCACCCCGACCGCCACCCCGCGCCGCGGCCCTCGGGCCACGACTGCACCAGCCTGGTGGTCAGCGTCGTCAACCAGCCCGGCGCGGTGCACGACCTGCTGGTGCCGTTGAAGGAACACGGCGTGTCGATGACCCGCTTCGAGTCGCGTCCGGCGCGCTCGGGCCAGTGGGAGTACTACTTCTACATCGACCTCGAAGGCCACCCCGACGAGCCCCGCGTGGGAGCAGCGCTGCGCGCGCTGCGCGAGGCCTGCGCCTTCTTCAAGGTGCTGGGCACCTATCCGATCGACGTGCACTGATGGCCCCCCCCCGTAGCGCCTTCGGCGCCCACCCCCAAGGGGGCCGAGCCCGGACAGGCAAGGTCCAGTGGACCTTGCCCGCCTGGCGAGGAGTCGGGCTGCGAAGCCCGGCGCGGCCTGCAAGGCCACCCAGCGGCCCGGCAAAGCCGGCTCCGCGGCTGCCGCTTGCTTGCACCGTGGCACGCCCACCCACAGCGCGCTGGGCGCGTTGGAGCGTTTGAGATGTTCAATCAACTGGGGGTCATCGGCTGCGGCCTGATGGGCGGCTCGTTCGCGCTGGCGCTCAAGCGCGCCGGGCTGGTCAAGCGGGTGGTCGGCTACAGCAAGTCGCCGAGCACGACCGACCTGGCCAAGCGCCTGGGTGTGATCGACGTGGCGGCCGAATCGGCGCTGCTGGCGGTGTCGGGCTCGGACATCGTGCTGGTGGCCGTGCCGGTGGCGGCCACCGAAGCCACCTTCAATGCCATCCGCCACGGCATCAAGGACGGCATGCTGGTGATGGACGTCGGCTCGACCAAGCGCGATGTCGTCGACACCGCGCGCCGGGTGCTGCGGGAGAAGGTGGTCCACTTCGTGCCGGCCCACCCGATCGCCGGCAGCGAGCAATCCGGCGTGGCCCATGCCGACGCGGCGCTGTACAACACCCGCCAGGTCATCGTCACGCCACTGTCGCATACCTTGCCCGAACTGGTACAGAAAGCCACCGACGTCTGGACCGCCATCGGCGCGCAGGTGCTGCGCATGACGCCCGAGAACCACGACGCCGCATTTGCCGCCGTCAGCCACCTGCCGCACCTGCTGGCCTTTGCCTGCTTCTCGGCGATCGCCAACCAGCCGGCGGGGCGAGATTACCTGTCGCTGGCCGGTCCGGGCTTCCGCGACTTCACCCGCATCGCCGCCAGCGACCCGGCGGTCTGGCGCGACATCCTGCTGGCCAACCGCGAAGAAGTGCTCAAGCAGAGCCAGCGCTTTCGCTTCGCCCTCGACGCGCTGGAGCATGTGATGACCGCCAACAACGCGCAGGCGCTGGAAGACCTGATCCGCAGCGCGTCGGAAGCCCGCGGCGCCTGGCAGATCGGTGGCCCGCGCGTCGCGGCCGGGGGCAGCGCTGGCAGCTCCGGTGGTCCAAGCAGTTCGGGGACGTCCGGCCCTTCTGGCGTGTCAGGCGCCTGACCGTCCGCCGCCGGCCCCGACACGCCCGGCTCGGCCGCGCCGCACGACAACCACTCCACCATGTACAAGATCCCCCACCTCGACCTGCCGCCGCTGCGCGGTGCCGCCGGCACGGTGCGCCTGCCGGGCTCCAAGAGCATCTCCAACCGGGTGCTGCTGCTGGCCGGCTTGAGCGAGGGCACCACCGTCGTGCGCGACTTGCTGGACAGCGACGACACCCAGGTGATGTTGGCGGCGCTGAAGGCCCTGGGCTGCGGCCTGCAGCCGCGGGCCGATGGCGCACTGGCCGTCACCGGGCTGGGCGGGCGGCTGCCGGTGCACCGGGCCGACCTGTTCCTGGGCAACGCCGGCACCGCGATGCGGCCGCTGGCCGCGGCACTGGCGGTGCTGGCCACGCTGCAGGGCGGGCGTTTCAAGCTGAGCGGCGTGCCGCGCATGCACGAGCGGCCGATCGGCGACCTGGTCGACGCGCTGCGCCAGCTGGGCTGCCGGATCGACTACCTGGGCAACGACGGCTACCCGCCGCTGCTGCTTCAAGGCCCGACCGACGGCGCCGCCGGCGCCACGCTGCAGACCCAGCACGAGATCCGCGTGCGTGGCGATGTGTCCAGCCAGTTCCTCACCGCCCTGCTGCTGGCGCTGCCGCTGGCCAGCGCCGCCGGCCCGGTGGTGATCGCAGTCGATGGCGAGCTGATCAGCCAACCCTATGTCGAGATCACGCTCAACCTGCTGGCGCGCTTCGGCATCGCCATCGAGCGCCAGGGTTTCGAGCGCTTCACCATTCCCGCCGGCAGCCGCTACCGCACGCCCGGCGAGATCCATGTCGAGGCCGATGCGTCGTCGGCCTCGTATTTCATTGCGCTGGGCGCGATCGCCGCCACCGGCCAACCGCTGGTGATCGAAGGCCTGGGGCTCGACTCGATCCAGGGCGACATCCGTTTCGTCGAAGCGGCGCGCCTGATGGGCGCTGACGTGCACGGCGAGCCCGGCCGGCTGACGGTGCGCCGCGGCGCCTGGCCGCTGCACGCCGTCACACTCGACTGCAACCACATGCCCGACGCGGCGATGACGCTGGCGGTGATGGCGCTGTACGCCAGCGGCACCAGCCGGCTGAACAACATCGCCAGCTGGCGGGTGAAGGAAACCGATCGCATCGCCGCGATGGCGAACGAGTTGCGCAAACTGGGTGCCACGGTGGTCGAAGGCGCCGATTTCATCGAAGTCACCGCACCGGCGGCCGACGGCTGGCGGGCCGCCGCCCTGCGCACCTACGACGACCACCGCATCGCGATGTGCGGCGCGCTGGCCGCCTTCAACCCGCTGGTGGCCACCGCCGGCCACGAGGTGGCGGTGCGCATCCTCGACCCGCAGTGCGTCGCCAAGACCTTCCCCGACTACTTCGAGACCCTGTTCTCGGTGTCGCAGGCGGCACTGGCCGACATCCCGGTGATCACCATCGACGGCCCCACAGCGTCGGGCAAGGGCACGCTGGCGGCCACCCTCGCTGCCCGGCTGGGCTGGCACCAGCTCGATTCGGGCCTGCTCTACCGCGCCACCGCGCTGGCCGCGCAGCGCCAGGGCGTGGCGGCCGACGACGAGCCTGGCCTGGCCCGGGTGGCGGCCGAGCTGCAGTTGCGCTTCGACGGCGAGCGCGTGCTGCTGGGCCGGCCTGATGACAACGCCGATGTGGCGCTCGCCCTGCGGCAAGAGCAGGTCGGCAGCATGGCCTCGCGCATCTCCGCCTGGCCGGCGGTGCGGGGGGCGCTGCAGGCGCTGCAGCTGGGGTTCCAGGCCCTGCCCGGCCTGGTGGCCGATGGCCGCGACATGGGCACGGTGATCTTCCCCGAGGCGCCACTGAAGGTGTTTCTCACCGCCAGCCCTGCCATGCGCGCCGAGCGCCGTTATAAGCAATTGATTTCAAAGGGATTTGAAGCTAATATCGCAGACCTTCGCGCTGACTTGGAGGCGCGTGACGAGCGGGATAGAAACCGCCCGATCGCGCCCCTGAAGCCAGCCGACGACGCGCAGCTGCTCGACAACTCGGGCCAGACGATCGACGAATCGGTCGATCAGGTCCTGGCTTGGTGGGCGCAGCGCGGGCCGTTCAGCTCGATCGACGCCACCACCTGATCTGCCGACGCCGGCAGCTCATCGGCTGCGCTGAACGTGCCCAACACCGCCCGCCGGGTTCCGCTTCCCTGCCGACAGGCATGCGGCGCCCAGCGACTTTGCCAGCCCCACCGCAACATCCGTTGCAACCAACCCCGCCGGCCTCTGCTCACTTGGTTTTCGCCGGCACCAAGGAACCTCTGAATGTCCCAAACCCAATCGCTTGACCACATTCCCGACAGCCCCTTCGCGACCGACAGCTTCGCCGCGATGTTCGAAGAGTCGCTGAAGAAAAACGACATGCGCGCCGGCGAGGTCATCTCCGCCGAAGTCGTGCGTATCGAACACAGCCATGTGGTGGTGAACGCCGGCCTCAAGAGTGAAGCCTACGTTCCGATCGAAGAATTCAAGAACGACA
>JBBQVF010000182.1:0-4318 GCA_038211805.1 Burkholderiales bacterium
CCGGTGCATCCGTTCGGCAACCCGTCGGCGGCGCAGCTCGACGAGATCTTCAACACGCCCAACGGCATCGACGACGTGTTGCGCTACACCGCGCCGTTCGACATGTCGGGCAGCCCGACGATCACCCTGCCCGGCGGCGCCACCGCGGGCGGGATGCCGATCGGCTTCCAGTTCGTTGGCCGGCACCTGGAAGAAGCCCTGCTGGTGCGCAGCGGCCACGCCTATCAGCAGGTGACCGACTGGCACCGGCGCCACCCCGAGACCTGAACCGGGGCGCGCCCGGGCGCGGGCACCAGGATCGGTTGGCCGGCCTCAGCGCCCTGCCAGCGGGTAGGCCGGATCGTTGTAGCCCGGTGTCGACGGGTGGCCCGGGGCGACCAGCGAATCGACCAGGGCTTCGTCCTCGGCGGTGATCTTGCAGTCCAGCGCGCCGAAGTAGTCTTGCCACTGCGCCAGCGTGCGCGGCCCGGCGATCACCGCACTGACCGCCTTGTTCGCCAGCACCCAGGCGGTGGCAAAGTGCGACAGCGCCACGCCCTTGCGGTCGCAGTGCAGCTTCAGGGTCTGGGCGATCAGCAGCGATTCGTCGCGAAACTCGGTCTGCAGCATGCGCACGTCGCCCCGCGCTGCCCGGCTGCCTTCGGCCGGTGCGCTGCCCGGCGTGTACTTGCCGGCCAGCACGCCGCGGGCGATCGGGCTGTAGGGCACCACGCCGATGCCGAAGTGGGCGCAGGCCTCCAGCACTTCGACCTCGGGCATGCGGTTGAGCAGGTTGTAGTAGGGCTGGCAGACCACCGGCCCCGGCATGTTCAGCTGGGTGGCGATGTGCACCATCTCGGCGATGCGCCAGCCGCGGAAGTTCGACACCCCCCAGTGGCGGATCTTGCCGGCGCGCAGCAGCGCGTCGATGGCACGCAGCGGCTCTTCCAGGTCCATGCCGTTGAAGTCGCGGTGCAGGTAGTAGATGTCGATGTGGTCGGTGCCCAGCCGCTGCAGGCTGGCCTCGCACGCCCGCATCACCCAGGTGCGCGAGTAGCGCCCCTCGTTCGGCCGCTCCGACATCTTGTTGCCGACCTTGCTGGCCAGCACCCAGTCGTGGCGGGTGGCGCGGATCGCCTGGCCGACCATCGTCTCGCTGGCACCGGTGGTGTAGACGTCGGCGGTGTCGATGAAGTTCACGCCCTGGCCATGCGCGTGGTCGACGATGCGCCGGGCTTCGGCGGCATCGGTCTGGTCGCCGAACATCATCGTGCCCAGGCACAGGGTGGACGCTTTCAGCGGGCTCTTGCCCAGGTGGCGGTAATGCATGGGGTCGCTTTCGAAGAGGCTGCCAAGCCTGCATTCTTCACCACCTTGAGCCAGGAGGCCGTCAGGGCACGCCGACGACGAAGGGCACTTCGAACTGGCGGGTGCCAGCAGTCACCTGCACCCGGCCGAGCATCGAATGACCCGGCAGGAACGCCCCGGGCGTGCTGGCGCGCACGGTCCAGCGCAAGCGATAGGTCGGCAGGCTCAGGCTCAGCAACTGGCCGACGCTGCCGTACAACGGCAGCAGTTGCGCGGTGCTGTCGGCATAGAGCAAGGCGCCACCGGTCTGGTTCGCCAGCTCACCCAGCGCGACGATGTCCACCCCACTCGACAGCCCGATCGTGAACAGCCGCACCCCGTCCTGCTGGGCGCTGCGGATCGTTTGCAGGCGGCTGGCGTGGCAGGCGGCTGCGTCGGCACAACTGGTGTCCGCACCGTCGGTGAAGACCACCACCGCCTTGGCCAGGCCGGCGGCCAATGTCGGCTCCTCGGCCAGACGCTGTCGCACGGCGTCCAGCGAGGCGTACAGCGGCGTGTTGCCACCCACCTGCCCGGCCAGTGCGTCCAGCGTGGGGAAATAGGTCGATGCCGACGCCTGGCCCCGGAACGGCCCGTAAACCGTCAATGGCGCGGTCGGGATGGTCGCGCCGGGGTCGCCGGCGAAGGCGGTCAGCAGCACGGTGTCGTCCGAACCCAGGCCGTTGAGGAAGGCCTTGGTCGAGTACAGCCGGGCACCGGTCGGGTCAGACTGCAGGATGCTGCCGCTCTGGTCCAGCAGCAAGGCCGCGGCGAACGGCGTGGCCGCTCGCCCCGCGACCTGCGCCAGCACCTCCGGCGTGGCGCCCGTCGGGGCATAGGCCACATCGACGGCTGCGCCCGAACCCCGCACACAGTCGACCCGGTCGTTGGCGGGATTCGGCGTGCAGCTGCTGAGCACGAAGTTCGCCGTGGACAAGTTTTCGATCGGCCGCGAGTCGCCGTCGACGGCCAGCAACTCGATTTCGAACGTCATCGTCTGACCGGCGGCGTCGACGGTCGGCACGATGCCGCTGCGGCTGCTCAGCGAGCCGCCCGCCGCCGTGCGCGCACGGTCGAGCACCACGTTGACCGTGTTCACCTGGCCGGTCGAACTGGTGGCGGCAATCGTCTGGTCGATGAAACTCGCGTGCGAGACCGTCAGGCCGGCGGTGCTGTCGGGCGAGTCGAGCGGCACCAGCGCCAGTCCCTTCACATCGGTGGCGTACGTGCCGAGGGGGCCCCGCACGGCCGCACCGGGCACCGCCGCACCGAAGCGGTCGCTCACCGTCACGCTGACCAGGCCGAGCGCCACCGGTTGATCACTGCCGGATCCGCCACCGCCGCCGCCACCACCCCCACAGGCCGCCAGCCCGATGCACAGCGCCGCGGTGGCCGCCCGAACCCACCCGTGACGGCCGGTTGCAGTTGCAAAGTGGCCTGATGCCGCGCGGGGCATGGATCTGTTCGAGTGCATGGGAAGCCTTTGGAGCTCTTGCGATGGCCCTGCGGTCGCCTGAAGCTCATCCGGCCGCGCCACCAGCGCAGCGTTCTACAAAGGATCAGTTCAGGCGTTCGCGACGGCCGCAACAGCGGGTGGACGGGTGAACTGTCACCAGTCTGGCCCAGCCCCTGCCGGATGTCGGTGCGATGTCGCACACAGCAAAATCGCCGGTGCCGCGGGCTGCCCTGCCCTGCCCTGCCCTGCAGTGCAGGGCAGGGCAGGGCAGAACCGTGCCTGCTGCGCCCCGATCGGACCCGTCACCTGCGGCTGTGCTTGGCGCCGGCCGGCGCCGCCAACGCCCGCGCAATGAACTGGCGCGACACCTTCGGTTTGGGCACCGGGAAGTCGAACCACCGCCGCACGTCGTCGTCGAGCCCGATGCCGTGCATGAAGTTGTAGACCGCCTTTTTCAGGCCCACACCCAATGCGTCGTGGTCGACTCCGGTGGGGTCGATGAAGCCGACGTCGTTCTTCGCGAAGCCACGCTGCGGCCCCGGGTCGGGCAGCGGCTGCAGCGTCACGCCGTAGGCTTGCGGGTCCTGCCCCACCGGCGAGTGCACGGTGCAGGCAAAGCGGTGGAAGAAGCCCGACTGGATGCAACCTTCGGCGAAGAGCTGGCGCACGTACTCCAGCGCGTCGACGGTGTCCTGCACCGTTTGCGTGGGAAAGCCGTACATCAGGTAGGCGTGCACCAGGATGCCGGCGTCGGCAAAGCCCTTGGTCACCCGCGCCACCTGGTCGACCGATACACCCTTTTTCATCAGCCCCAGCAGCCGGTCGCTGGCCACTTCCAACCCGCCGGAAATCGCGATGCAGCCGCTGTCGGCCAGCTGCTGGCACAACGCGGCCGAGAAGGTCTTCTCGAAACGGATGTTGCCCCACCAGCTGATCGCGACATTGCGGCGCTGCAGCTCTTCGGCCAGTGCTTTCAGTGATTTGGGCGGCGCGGCCTCGTCGACGAAGTGGAAGCCGGTCTGGCCGGTCTCGGCCACCACCGCCTCGATGCGGTCGACCAGGGTTTCGGCAGTGGCCGCGTCGAAGCGCGAGATGTAGTCGAGGCTGACGTCGCAGAAGCTGCACTTCTTCCAGTAGCAGCCGTGGGCCACCGTCAGCTTGTTCCAGCGGCCGTCGCTCCACAGCCGGTGCATCGGGTTCAGCAAGTCCAGCAGCGACAGGTAGCGGTCCAGCGGCAGGCCGTCCCAGGTGGGCGTGCCAACGTCGGCAAACGGGATGTCGGGCTCGGCGAAGTTGACATAGCGCACCACCGGCTGGCCGGTGGCGGCGCCGCTGTGGTCGTCCGTGGGGGAATGAACATCGCGGCGGAAGGTGCGCACCAGCCGGCTGGGCCCGCGCTGGCCGGCCAGGTGCTCCAGCAGCGCCAGCAGCGGGCGCTCACCGGCATCGAGGGTGACGTAGTCGACGTGGTCGAAGACGCGCGGCTCGCTCAGCTCGCGCAGTTCGGTGTTGACGTAACCGCCGCCCAGCACGATG
>JBBQVF010000183.1:0-4308 GCA_038211805.1 Burkholderiales bacterium
GGTCGCCGGCGTCGGCGGGATGGCCAGGGTCGCCGGCGTCGGCGGGATGGCCAGGGTCGCCGGCGTCGGCGGGATGGCCAGGGTCGCCGGCGTCGGCGAGATGGCCAGGGTCGCCGGCGTCGGCGAGATGGCCAGGGTCGCCGGCGTCGGCGAGGGCCGGCAGGCCGGCCGCCAGCGCGGACAAACGCGCTGCGGTGGCGCCCAGTTGTGCGGCCAGGCGGCGCACATCCTCCTCGGCGAGCGTTGCCGAGGGCCCGACCGCGCCACCCCGTGCCGCCACCACGGCCGCGTTCAACGCCAGCAGGCGGGCCTGCAAAGCCAGCGAGTCCAGCGCCGCCAACGGCAGGTCGGCCGCGCCGTGAGGCAGCGGCGGCGTCGCCATCGTCGAGGTTGCCGGCACCAACGCCGGCACCAACGCCGGTGCCAAGGTCGACACCAAGGTCGGCGCCGGCGTCGGTGCCAGGGTCGGCGGCCAGGGCGCCACCGGCGCCTGCGCGCCGGCCCGCCGCAGCGGCCGCCCGACCAGCAGGCAGGCGCCCAGCGCCAGCGCCAGCAGCGCCTGCAAGCCCAGCAGCAGCTGCTGCTGGCGCGCCTGGCTGGCCGCTTGCGCCAGCGCCATGCTGGCCAGCTCGTCGGTGTAGGCCCACCAGGCCTCCAGGTCGGCACGCAGTTGCTGAAAGGCTGCCTGCGAGTCGCCGACCAGCAGCGCGCGGGCCTGGGCGGCCGCCGGCGGCGTGTGGGCGGCCTGGCGCGAAGCGGACAGCAAGCGCGCCTGCGCCGCCCAGTAAGCCGTCAGGCTGGCCCGCACCTGCTGAAAATGCCGCCGCTCGGTGTCGTCGGCCAGCCGCTGCCGCGACACCGCCATGCGGCGTTCGATGCGCTGCCGCGCGGCCTGCATCCGGTCTTCCAGCGCCCGCTGCTCGGCCGGATCGGCGCGCAGCAGGTGCAGCGCCGACAAGCCACGCGCCTCGTCGACCACCACCGTCATCTCGTGCACCAGCCGCAGCGACGGCAGCACCACGTCGTCGACCTCGGCCAGCCGGGCGCCGTGCTGGTGCGTCATCGACAACGACACGCCCGTGGCCAGCACCAGCGCCAGCAACCACAGCAGCGCGGTCAGGCGGCGGCGCAGGCGAACGGCTGGAATCGACAGGGAGACGGTCATCGCAACCGCCATCGTCGCCGCCCGGGCGCGGCGGCAATCGACCGATCAGCCGGCGCGGTCGGGCCTTGATCGAGCGGCCGCGGGCCGTGGGCGCGCCGGCCGGCGGCGCTTGCCCGCCAGCGCGGCGTCGACGGCCGAGGCGCCGTCGCTCAGGCAGGCCTCGGCATCGGCCACGATGCGGGCCAGCCGGTCGGCCAGCTTCTCGGTGCTGAGCTGCTCGCGGAAGCGCTCGACCATCAGTGCCAGCGCGAACGGGCTGGGCGCCTTCAGCACCACCGGCTCGACCCGCCAGCGCCGCAGCCGGGCCAGGCAAGCGCCCAGCGCGCCGATGTCCAGCTCTTGCGCCAGCACCTCGGCATCGGCCTGGCCCAGCAGGCGGTTGGCCGGGTCGTACTGGCGGAACACGTCGTAGAACAGGCCCGACGAGGCCTGTAACTGCTTGCTGCTCTTGGGCGCACCGGGGTAGCCGGTGAACACCAGGCCGGCGACGCGGGCGATCTCGCGGAAGCGCCGGCGCGCCAATTCGCTGCTGTTCAGGCTGGCCAGCACGTCGTGCAGCAGGTCGGCGCCGTCGGCGCTGCGCTCGGCGAAGGCGCTGCGGTCGAGCACGGCGGCCAGGTCCACGTCGTCGGCCGCAAGCAGCTCGAAGCCGTAGTCGTTGACGCTGATGCTGAAGGTGTTGGGCCGCTGCCGCGACAGCCGCCAGGCCAGCAGGCTGGCCAGCCCCAGGTGCACATGGCGGCCGGCAAAGGGGTAGAGAAACAGGTGCTGGCCCTCGCGCGAGCGGTACTGCTCGACCAGCAGGCTGTCCCGCCCGGGCAGGCGCGACAGCCGGGCCTGGGCCGCCAGCATCGGGCCGGCAGCCCGCAATTCGGGTTCATCGGCGAGCGCCGTGTCGGCCGTGCCTGCCGCCTCGACCGCCTCAACCGCATCCACCGCATCCACCGCATCAACCGCCTTGATCGCCTTGACCGCTTTGACTGCGTCAGCCGAGCCGGCCGCCCCCGCCGATGCTGCCCGGTTCGCCTGGTCCGTCCCTTCCGCCACGCCCACCAGCACCGCCAGCGTGGCGTCGGCCAGTTCGGACGACAGCGGCATCTTGCTGCCGGCCCAGATGGCCAACAGGCCCCGCTTGCCGGTGGCCTTGCGCACGTAGGCGGCCATGTCCTGGGTGCGCACGTATTCGAGCACCCGGCCGCCGAAGACGAAGCAATCGCCCTTGTTCAGCCGGGCGATGAAGCTCTCTTCCACCTGGCCCAGCGTGCCGCCGCCGCTGCCCGCCCTGGACCACCACTTCACCAGCATCGCCGATTCACCGACGATGGTGCCCACCTGCAGCCGGTGGCGCCGGCCGATGCCGGGGTCGGGCACGCGGTAGACGCCGTCGACCTCGACCACGCGGTGGAACTCGGGGTAGGCGCCCAGCGATACGCCGCCGCGCACCACGAAATCCAGCGCCCACTGGAAGCTCTCTCGGCTGAGGTCGCGGTAGCTCCAGGCGCGGCGCACTTCGTCGAACAGGTCGTCGGCGCGGAAACCGCCACCCAGCGCAATGCTGACCAGGTGCTGCACCAGCACGTCCAGCGGCTGGCTCGGCGCATGGCGCGGCTCGATCCGGCCGGCGGCCACCGCCCGCCGCGCGGCCAGTGCCTCGATCAATTCGAGCGTGTTGGTCGGCACCAGCGTGATGCGGCTGGCCCGGCCCGGCTGGTGGCCCGAGCGGCCGGCGCGCTGCAGCAGCCGCGCCACGCCCTTGGCCGAGCCGATCTGCAGCACCCGCGAGACCGGCAGGAAATCCACCCCCAGGTCGAGCGACGAGGTCGCAACCACGGCCTTCAGCGTGCCGGCCTTGAGCCCGGCCTCGACCCATTCGCGCACCTCCCGGGCCAGCGAGCCGTGGTGCAGCGCGATCTGGCCGGCCCACTCGGGCTTGGCCGCCAGCAGCAGCTGGTACCAAGCCTCGGCCTGCGATCGCACGTTGGTGAAGACCAGCGTGACGCCGCCCTCGGCATCGGTGCGGGCGATCTCGTCGACCACCGGCTGCTGCATCTGCGCGCCCAAGTGGCCGCCCCATGAAAAACGGCCGGGGTTCGCTGGCAGCAGGGTGTCGATCAGCAGGGCCTTGTCGAGGCGACCGCGCACCAGCAGCGGCGGCGCATCGCCGGGCGGGCGCGGGCCCAGCAGCATGGCCATCGCCTCGGGCAGGTTGCCCAGCGTGGCCGACAGGCCCCAGACCAGCAGCCGCGGGTTCCAGCCGGCCAGCCGGGCCAGCAGCAACTGCACCTGCACGCCGCGCTTGTTGCCGACCAGCTCGTGCCATTCGTCGACGATGACGGTGTGCACGCTGTACAGCCGCTCGGCGGCATCAGGCCGGGTCAGCAACAGGGTCAGCGATTCGGGCGTGCTGACCAGCACGGTGGGCAGGCGGCGGTCTTGCCGGGCGCGCTCGGCGCTGGCGGTGTCTCCCGTGCGCAGGCCGATCGTCCAGGCCGGTGCCAGGTCGGCCAGCGGGGCGGCCAGCGAACGCTGGGTGTCGGCCGCCAGCGCGCGCATCGGGGTGATCCACAGCACGCCCACCGGTGGCGCGGTCTTGGCCGCGGTTTTGCGCGGGGTCTTGGCTGCGGTCTCGGTCGCAGTCTTGGCCGGGGTCTTGGCCGGGGCTCCAGCGGCCAGTGCGTTTATGGCCGGCAGCCCCAGCGCCGCCGCACGCGCCAGCGCACCCAGCGCCACCGCATAGGTCTTGCCGGCGCCGGTGGTGGCGTGCAGCAGGCCGCCACGGCCGGCGGCCATCGCCGCCCAGACCTCGCGCTGGAAATCGAACGGCCGCCAGCCACGACGGGCAAACCAGGCATCGGCAGCAGCAGGCTCCAGGGGCATCCAGGCATTGTGCTGGCCCGCCACCGCCCCGGCGGCAGCGACTGGCGCCCGTAGGTCAAGGCGCCCGGCCTCGCGCTGCAACCCATCGCCCAAGACCCGCGGTTCCTGTCGTCAAGCCCGGCCCGCGCCCTGGCCCTTCGGGTTGAAGCTGGAAATGGGCTGATCCGTCGTTGCCAATGCGCGCCATGCCGACAGGCATGGCTGTGCTTGGCGCCTATGCTGAGCCCATTTCCAGCTTCAACGCAGGCCCGTCCCCAAGCCCGACA
>JBBQVF010000184.1:0-4280 GCA_038211805.1 Burkholderiales bacterium
CATCGATGTAGGCGCCCGGGTCGAAGTCGGGGTAAGACGAGCCGGTGGCGCCGCAGTAGAGCGCAAACAAGGCCATGTTGGCGCCGGCGATGTGGAAGGTGGGCAGCGCGTTGCCGATCACGCTGTGTTCGTTCACCTTCCACACCTCCACGCCCAGGCGGCAGTTGTAGGCCAGCCCGGCATGCGACAAGACCACGCCCTTGGGCAGGCCGGTGGTGCCCGATGAATACAACTGCAGCATCGGGTCTTCGGGTTGGGCGGCCACCGGGTTGAAGTGGTCGGCGCCGGTGGCAAACCAGTCGGCAAAACCGGGCAGGCCGTCGTGCGCGCCGTCGGTCACCACCACCTGCTGCAAGGCCGGCATGCCGGCGCGGTCGACCAGCGACAGGAAGGCGCGGTCGGCCATCATCAGCTTGGCGCCGCCGTGGTCGACGATGTAACGCACCTCGCCGGGGGCCAGACGCCAGTTCACCGGCATGCACACGGCGCCCAGCTTGGCGGCGGCCACGGTCAGCAGCAGCGATTCGACATGGAACTTGGTCAGCGCGGCCACGCGGTCGCCCGCTGTGATGCCCATCGCCGCCAGGGCGTTGGCGATGCGGTTGCTGTCGCGCTCGATGTCGGCATAGGTCCAGCGCCGGTCGCCGCAGCGGTAGGCCAGTGCCTGCGGCTTGCTGCGGGCCTGGTGTTGCACGATCTCGATGAAAGTCTGTTCGGGCATCGCGGCGTCTCCTGGGGTGGCGGTATAGAGGGGCGGCGCGCTCGGTGGGCGGCTTAGCGTGTGCGCGGGTGGATCAGGGCGTGGCTGAGGGGATATCGGGCGGTGTCGTGTCGGCCGGCAGCAGGCCCAGCTCACGCAGCAACTCATCGCTGTGCTCGCCCAGCTGGGGCGCGTGGCGCAGCTCCGGCAGCTCGCAGCCGCCGAAGATCACCGGCTGGCGCACCTCCAGGTAGGCGCCTTCGCTGGGATGTTCGCGCTCGCGGAACAGGCCCACGGCCTGCAGGTGCGGGTCGTCTTTCAGGTCGCCGATGTCGTTGACGGCCATCGCCGGTATGGCGATCTGCTTGAACAGCGCCAGCCAGTCGGCACTGCTGCGCGAGGGCAGGATGTCGGTCATCAGCAGGTACATCTCCGACATGTTCTGGCGCCGCAGGTTCTTGTCGGCCAGGGTGGGCCGTAGGAACACGTCGGGCCGGCCGACGGCTTCGAAGAAGCGCTGCCAGCGCTCGTCGACATAGGGCGCCACCGAGATCCAGCCGTCGCTGGTGGCCATCGGCTGGCGCGTGGGGTCGAGCTGGCGGGCGTAGCCCCAGTCGCCGGTGGGCGGCACCAGCGTCATGTTGCACAGGTGCTCGACGGTGTTGAAGCTGCTGATGGATTCGAACATCGGCACCTCGACATGCTGGCCCTCGCCGGTGCGCAGCCGGTGCACCAGCGCCGCCAGCACGGCGTAGGTGGCGTGCAGGCCCGACACCTTGTCGGCAAACAGCATCGGCAGGTAGCGCGGCCGCGGGTTGCCGTCGACCCGGGGCAGCAGCGCGGCTGCGCCCGAGGCGGCCTGGATCACGTCGTCGTAAGCCTGCAGGCCGGCGTAGGGTCCGTCGAGCCCGAAGCCGGTGCAGTGCACGTAGATGATGTCGGGCCGCAGCGCGCGCACCGCGTCGTAGCCCAGGCCCAGGCGGTCCACCGCCTCGGGGCGGATGTTGTGCACCAGGATGTCGGCGGTGGCCAGCAGGCGCTCGATCGCGGTGCGGCCGGCGGCGGACTTCATGTCCCACACCACCGAGCGCTTGCCGCGGTTCAGCCGCAGGAACACCGGGCCCATGCCCACGGTATGCGCCGGCGTGCCGATGACCCGCACGGTGTCACCCTCCGGCGGCTCGATCTTGATCACGTCGGCGCCCAGGTCGGCCAGGGTCTGGGTGCAGTAGGGGCCGAAGACCACGGTGCTGAGGTCGACCACCCGCAGCCCGGCCATCGGCGAGCGGGGTGTGCCGTGGGCGGTAAGGTCGGATTCGGTGCTGCGCATGGACGGGGCCTTGAGAGTTGCGGGAGATGGCGGCAGGAGCGCGCGCCAGAACCGGGAGGCGATCGGGATCGCGGCAAGGCGGTCGGACCACCTGCCGGCCCTCCCCCGACGCCCGATCTTGCCGTTTAGCCGGGGGCAGTCCCATCGTCCGAAGCGACGAAGCAGGGTCAACGCCGATTCAAATCGTCGAAAGCGACGGTTGAATGGCTGGTGGGCGTGATCATCATCAAGCCCTTGCCGCGCGCCAACGACAGGCGGCCGCGACCGCCCATCCCCTCTCGCTGGAGACACCGATGAAACTTGCCGCTTCGATCCTGCTGGCCTGCGCCACGCTGGCCGCCACCACCACCGCCGCCTGGGCCCAAAAGAGCTGGAAGGTCGGCTCGGCCGCCCAGCCGGGCACGGTGCTGCTGACCTTCGTCGACGAGATGGCGCAGAAGGTGGGCGAAGGCACCAAGGGCGAGATCAAGGTCGAACGCCTGTTCATCGGCAGCGAGCAGGAAGCCGTGCAGCAGGTGGTGCGCGGCCGGCTCGAGCTCGGCAGCGTGTCCTACACCGGCGCCTCCGGGCTGATCCCCGAGGCGTCGGTGCTGAACATGCCCTACCTGTGGACCAATGCGGCCGAGCGCGATTTCGTCACCGACCAGTTTGCCCTGCCGGTGATGAAGAAGATCTACGAGGCCAAGGGCCTGGTGATCCTGGGCCTGGGCGAGGTGGGCTGGAACGACGTGGTCTGCAAGACCGCCTGCCTGACGCCGGCGTCGGTCAAGGGCATGAAGGTGCGGGTGTCGCCGTCGGCGGCGTCGAAGATGTTCTGGGCTTCGCTGGCGACCAATGGCGTCCAGATGCCGCTGTCCGAGCTGTTCCCGGCGTTGCAGAGCGGCCTGGTCGAAGCCGCCGACCTGCCCTTCCCGTATTACGTGACCACCCCGGCCGCCCAGAGCGCACCGCACTACGTGCTGACCCAGCACCTGCACCACGGCAGCACCATCGTGGTCAACAAGGCCGCGTGGGACGGCTTGAACGCCGAGCAGCGCAAGGCGGTGACCGCCGCGGTGCCCGACGTCGCCCGCATGCGCAAGGCGGTGGACGAGGAAGTCAAGCCGAAGATGGAAGAGTTCAAGAAGAAGGGCGGCTTTGTCCATGAACTGACCGCCGCGCAGCGTACCGAGTGGCGCAAGTTGGTCGAGCCCAACCAGGAGCAGCTGATCAAGGACATCGGCGGCGGCGCGCCCGAGCTGTGGGCCGCCATCCAGAAGGGCAAGAAAGAGTTCGCCGCCCGCGGCGGCAAGTAAGGCGGCAAGCAAGACGCATTTTCGGGCCGCGCTGGCCCGACCGTCTGACCTGCGCGTCGGCCACGGCCGCGCGCCCCACCTCTGCCTGCGGAACCTCCATGCACGCTGTTCAGAAATTCCTCCGCTGGTTGTGGCGGGTGGAGGCCACGATTTGCGTCATCGCTTTCACCGGCACCGCGCTGGCGCTGATGTCCGACGTGCTGGCACGCGAGCTCTTCGGCAACGGCCTGTTCGGCGCGCAGCGCTTTGCGGTCTGGAGCAACGCGATCGCCGGCCTGCTGGGGTTTGCGCTGGTGACCGCCGAGCGTGGCCACCTGCGGCCGCAGTTTGCCGACGCCCTGGTGCCCAAATCGCTGGAGCCGCACATCGAACGCATCGGTGAAATGGTGTCGGCGCTGATCTGCCTGGGGCTGGGCTGGTTTGCGGTCGAGTTCGTGCTGGGCTCGGCACGGCTGGGCGAGCGCGGCATGGCCATTCCCATCCTGGTCTGGCCGATCCAGCTGGTGTTGCCCTGGATGTTCCTGTCGTCGGCCTTGCGCCACCTCGCCTTTGCCACCTGGCCGCAGCTGCGCCCGGTGCCGCGTTCGGAGGTGCCGGCATGACACGCCCTGTGGCAATCACCTGTGGCGGGCCGAGCGCCGGGCCGCTCCCAAGCCGGCCCGCTGTTCCCGCGGGGGACCGGCCGACGTATTCGTCGGACGAGGGGCTCACCTGTGGCGGGCCGAGCGCCGGTCCGCTCCCAAGCCGGCCCGCTGTCCCCGCGGGGGACCGGCCGACGTATTCGTCGGACGAGGGGCTCACCTGTGGCGGGCCGAGCGCCGGGCCGCTCCCAAGCCGGCCCGCTGTCCCCTCGGGGGACCGGCCGACGTATTCGTCGGACGAGGGGCTCACCTGTGGCGGGCCGAGCGCCGGGCCGCTCCCAAGCCGGCCCGCTGTCCCCGCGGGGGACCGGCCG
>JBBQVF010000185.1:0-4207 GCA_038211805.1 Burkholderiales bacterium
GAGCCAGGCATGGGCTTCGGGCAGGTGGCCGCGGGCGCGGTCGATGTCGGCCAGCAACTCGGGGCCGAAGCGCCGCGCCAGGCCGTCACGCGGCAGCCGCCGCAGGTCGGCCAGGGTGTGCAGGCCCATGCCCTGCAAGGCTGCGGCATGGCCGCCGCCCGACGCCAGCAGCGCCAGCGGCGCGGTGTCGAGCAGGGTCTGCAGCGCGGCCCGCGCGTCGGGCCCGCCGCTGTGCGGGCCCTGTGCCAGATCATCGCGCCAGCCGGCCAGCAGCGCAGCACCCAGCGCGGTGGGGGCGCTGGCGATCTGCACCCGGTGGCCCAGCGGCGCCAGCGCGTCGCGCAGCCGGGCCAGCAGCGCCGGCAGGCCGCCGAAGTAGCGCAGGCAGGACAACACCTCCAGCCGCACGCCCACCAGCGACGGGCTGGCACCCGGCGCGCCCGATGATGCCGGCGGCAGCCAGGTCACCGACGGGCTGAAACCCAGCGCCACATCGACCACCGCGCGCAGGGCCTGCGCATCGCGCCGGACATCGGCCAGGCCCAGCAGCAGGTCGGGCGCCAGCGCCAGCGCGGTGGCCCGCTTCAAACCCGGGCGCACGCCGCGGGCCCGCGCCAGCGCGTCGACATGCAGCACCTGGTGCTCGTGCAGCAGCGCCAGCGGCCGGCCGGCCTGGTCGGGCCCGCGGCTGGCCGCCCAGGATTCGAGCGACAACGCGGGCAGGTGCAGGGCCAGCCACAACGGGGTCGGGGCGGCCATGTTCAGGTGCTGCGGTGCGGGCCGGCCGGCAAGCCCGACGCGGCGGGCAACAGCGCCCGCTGCCGCGCCTCGGCCTGGGCCTGCTGGTGCGGCGCCAGCACCGGCGGCAAGACCAGCCGCAGCGGCTGGGCCAGCGCCGGGCCGCGGCGCTTGAGCAGGCGCACCGACAGTTGATCGATGCCGGCCGGCTGCAGCAGCAGGCGCAGCGGCGCCGGGCTGGGCTGGCTGCGGGCCAGGGCGTCGCGGAAGATGAACACCGGCCCGTCGTGCGACTGCGCGGCCAGTTGCAGGCGGCGCAGCGCGTCGGCGCGCAGGTTCAGCGGCAGCCAGGCCAGCACCGCGCCGACATGGCCGCTCTTGAGCGACTGCTCCAGCGCCCACAGCAAGTCGGCGCTGGGCAGCAGCGGTGCCAGCCGGTTGGCGCCACGCGGCGCGCCAGGGGCGATGGCACCGGCCGGCCCGGCCCGGCCTTGCCCGGCCCGGCCCTGCACCACCAGCCAGTGCCGGCTGGCCAGGCCGCTCTGCACCAGCGCCCAGGCATTGAGCAACGCCGGCGGGTCGAACAGCATCACGCAGCGGCCGTCGGCCGGTGCATTGCCGGCAGGGTTTGCCGCCGCCGCGGCCCCGCTGGCGCGTGCCGCCGTGGCCCCGCCAGCGCGTGCCGCGACCCCGGCCGTGACCGCGGCCAGCGCCGGCGCCAGCAGGCGCAACTCGCCCACGCCGGGCTCGGGCAGCAGCAGCTCGGTCAACACGCCGTGCGGCCAGCCGCCGCCGGGCAACTGGGCATCCAGTGCCGAAAAGCCGCTGGTGGTGACCGGCCGCGCCACGCCGCCGATCTGGCTGGCGCGCCAGACGGCGGGGTACTGCGCCAGGTCGAACACCGGCGACCAGGGTGCGGCGGCGGGCAGGTCGGCAGCGCCGGCAGGTTCTGGCGGCCTTGCAGCCCCTGCGCCGACCTCATCACGCGCAGCGCCGGCAACCTCCGCAACCTCCGCAACAACCGCGACACCCGCCTCCGCTGTCGCCGGCCCGAGCGGCGGCACCGCATGGGCCCTGGCGCCAACCCCGGCGCCTGCCCGCGGCGGCGGCGGCGGCAGCGGCAGCGACGGCAACGCCCGGTCATCGGGCGCAGCGAAGTCGAAAAGGGGCAGGGACAGGTTCACACCATAACTGTACGTTCATACAGTATCGACGGCAAGTGGCTTGCGGCTGCGAATCCTGTCGACCAGCCGCCGGCACCTGCACATACCCGCCCACACCCGCCCCCACCCGCCGGATACCCGCCGGATACCCGCAACCCGTCACGGATTTCGGCGCTGCCGGCCTGCCCGCCCGGCCTGCCGCGCTGTCGGCCTGCCGCCACACCCGCGCCGCCCGCCCGGCACCGGGCCGGATAATCCAGCCACGCCGGCGCCCTGCCCGTTCGCACCGCGGCGCCTCATGCCCACCCTGCTGCAGCGCTTTGCCCGCATCACCCCGTACTTTCGCCAGAGCCGTCTGGCGGTGGCGGTGGCGTTCGTGGCGTCGCTGCTCGGCGCGCTGACCGAGCCGCTGATCCCCGAGCTGATGAAGCCGCTGCTCGACCAGGGCTTCACCGGTGGCAAGTTGCCGCTGTGGATGGTGCCGGTGGCCATCGTCGGCATCTTCGCGCTGCGCGGCGCGGCCGGCTTCATCGCCCAGTACGCGCTGTCGTGGGCCGCCCACCGCGGTGTGCAGAACCTGCGCGAGGTGCTGTTCGAGCGCATCCTCACCGCCCAGCCGGCGATGTTTGCCCGCCACTCCACCAGCAACCTGACCAACACCCTGGTCTACGAGGTGCAGAACGGTGCGCAGCAGCTGGTCAATTCGGTGCTCACGCTGCTGAAGGATTCGCTGACGCTGCTGGCGCTGCTGGTCTACCTGTTCTGGCTGAACTGGAAGCTCACGCTGTTCGTCGGCGTGTTGTTCCCGGCGGTGGCGCTGCTGATGCGCAGCGTCGGCAAGCGGCTGCACCGGCTGGCACGCGAGGGCCAGGACGCCACCGACGGCCTGGCCTACGTGGTCGAGGAAAACGTGCTGGCCTGGCGCATCGTGCGGCTGCACGATGCCGCGCCGGCGCAGTCCCGCCGCTTCGAGCACCACGCGATCACGCTGCGCCGGGTGCTGATGAAGATCGTCGCGGCCAGCGGCGTGATGACGCCACTGACCCAGCTGTTCACCTCGATGGCGCTGTCGGCAGTGATCGTCGTCGCGCTGTGGCAGAGCAGTGCGGCCGGCACCGGGGTCACGGTGGGCGGCTTCGTTGCCTTCATCACCGCGATGCTGATGCTGGTGGCGCCAGTCAAGCACCTGTCGGACGTGATGGCGCCGATCACCCGCGGCCTGGCAGCGATCGAGCGCGGGCTGGAACTGCTGGACGACAGCCCGGCCGAGGTCGGCGGCGCCTACGCCGTGCCCCGCGCCGAAGGCCGGTTGCAGCTGCAGGACGTGGTGCTGCGCTACCGCGACGACCAGACCCCCGCGCTCGACGGCCTGACGCTGGACATCGCCGCCGGCGAGACCGTGGCCCTGGTGGGCCCGTCGGGCGCCGGCAAATCGTCGCTGATCAACCTGTTGCCGCGCTTCGTGCTGCCCAGCAGCGGCCAACTGCTGCTCGACGGCGTACCGCTGGGCGACTGGCAGACCGACGCGCTGCGCCGCCAGTTCGCCCTGGTGAGCCAGGACGTGGTGATGTTCAACGACAGCATCGCTGCCAACGTGGCGCTGGGCGACGACCCGGCGCAGCCCGGCTACGAGGCCCGGGTGCATGCCGCGTTGGCCGGCGCCAACCTGGGCGAGTTCGTCGCCAGCCTGCCGCAGGGCATCCACAGCCCCATCGGCCACAACGGCGGCCAGCTGTCGGGCGGCCAGCGCCAGCGCCTGGCGATTGCCCGGGCGCTGTACAAGGACGCGCCGATCCTGATCCTCGACGAAGCCACCTCGGCCCTCGACAGCGAGAGCGAGCGCGCGGTGCAGACCGCGCTGGAAACGCTGATGCGCGGCCGCACCACGCTGGTCATCGCCCACCGGCTGTCGACCATCGAGCACGCCGACCGCATCGTCGTGATGAAGGCCGGCCAGGTGGTCGAGCAAGGGTCGCATGCCGCGTTGCTGGCGGCCGGTGGCCTGTACGCCCGGCTGCATTCGATGCAATTCCGTACCTGAAGGAGACCCGCACCATGACCACCGCCAAGCCCGCCCCAGCCCCCACCAGCCCGTCCAACCCATCCAGTCCGTCCAACCCCACTGGCCAAATCAGCCGCTACCCCATCCCCGATTTGAAAGACCTGCCCGACGACCTGCGCGAGCGCATCCTCGGCGTGCAGGAGAAGGCCGGCTTCGTGCCCAACGTCTTCCTGGCGCTGGCCCACCGGCCGGCCGAGTGGCGCGCCTTCATGGCTTACCACGACGCGCTGCTGATCAAGGACAC
>JBBQVF010000186.1:0-4176 GCA_038211805.1 Burkholderiales bacterium
ATGCCGGTGACGTGCGAGGTGTACTGCTGCACCGCCAGGAAGCCACCGGCATTGATCGCGCCGGCCACTGCCGCCAGCACCAGCCCCAATTGCCGGTTGGCCGCCACCGTGCGCTGCCGCCCGATCAGAAAGCGCGCGTAATTGGCTGGCATGCGCTGACTGTAGCCGGGCCGTGGCCGGGCCGTGGCCGGTCGGAGCGATCAGTCGCCGGTCCGCGCACGCACCCGAGGATCGTTGGCCATCGGGTTGAAGATCGGCGTGAAGACGAAAGGCTGTGCGCTCCTCACGCCCGGCTGCACCCGCACCCGCACCGCGTGCAGGCTGGGGTCGCCGAACACCTGCAGCCGCCACAGGTTGGCGATGCGCTGGCCGCGGCGGTTGAAGAACGGCTGGTCGGTGGTGTAGCGGTGGAAGTCACCGTGCACCAGCAGCACCGGAAAGGGCGCGGCCTCGGCCAGCGGCAGCAGGGTGTCGCGGATGCTGGCGGCAAAGGCTTCGTGCACTTCGCTGCGCTTGGGCTGGCGACGGTCGGGGTAGGTCAGTGACTCGGCCTGGGTGGCCAGCACCAGGGCCGGTGCGCCCCGGGCGCGGGCCAGCGCAAAGGCCTCGCGGATCCAGGCGGCGTTGGCTGCTTCGCGGGCGCGGGCCTCGTCGCGCACGGCGGGCGATGCGGCATCCAGGCCGTTGCGCGGTCCCACGGTGTGGAACGTGGCGAAGACCACGCCGCCGGGCCCGGCGGGGTACACCCAGCGCAGGTTCTCGCGGTAGCGGGCAAAGGCCGGCATGTGATCGGACTGCCGCTCGACGGCGATCGGCTGCCGGCCCAGCGACCGTGGCGCGCCGAAGAAGCGATCGCGCAGGGCCTGCAGGCGCTCCAGCGGGTCGTCGCCGCGGCGGTGGCAGTCCAGCCAGTCGTTGTCGCCCGGGGTGTAGACCAGGGCGCTGTCGAAGCGCTGGAAGTACGCCCATTGGCGCTGGTACTCGGCATCGCCGCAGTCGGCCGTGCCGTCCTTGAAATCACCGACGTGCAGGGTGAACGGCGGAGCGGCTTGGTTGACCAGCCCGATCAGGTGGCGGTAGGCCGGACCGGCCATCAGGTCGGGGCCGTAGGGCATGTCGCCCAGCGCCACGAATTCGAACGGCGCGCCGGCGGCCACCGGTGCCGGCGGGGCGGTCATGGCGGAGGTTTGCACCGGGGCTTGCGCGCCCGCCGGAGCCGCCGCCAGGTGGCAGCAAAGCAGGGCCAGCCCGACCCGCAGGGCTGTGCTGGCTGCCGCGGACCGGGTGGCCTGCACGGCGCGGCGCGCCGGCATCGCGCCGGCTTTCACCGCACCCGCATGCCTGGCTGCGCGCCCGGCCCTGGCTCCAGCACGAAGATGCCGGGCGCGGTCTTCTCGTCGGCCTGGCTGGCGGCCAGCACCATGCCTTCGCTGACACCGAACTTCATCTTGCGCGGGGCCAGGTTTGCCACCATCACGGTCAGCTTGCCGATCAACTGCTCGGGTGCGTAGGCGCTGCGGATGCCGGAAAACACGTTGCGCAAGACGGGGCGACCTTGCGCATCAGGGCCCTCGCCGACATCCAGCGTCAACCGCAGCAGCTTGGTGCTGCCCTCGACCCGCTCGGCGTTGACGATTTTCGCCACCCGCAGGTCGACCGCGCTGAATGCGTCGATGCCTATTTCGTCGACGATGGCCTCACCGCCCGGCAGCACCACCGCCGCGGTGGCGGCCGGTTCAGGCGGCGTCAGCAGCGCGTCCAGCTTGGCGGCATCCACCCGCTGCATCAGGTGCTGGTAGGCGGCGATGTGGTGGCGGCCCAGCGCCCGGTCGGCATCGGCGAACTGCAGCGGCGCCACCTGTAGGAAGGCCTCGACCTGCACCGCCAGCGCCGGCACGATGGGTTTGAGGTAGATCGTCAGCAGGCGGAAGGCCTCGATGCAGACCGAGCAGACATCGTGCAGCGCGGCGGCGTTTGCGGCGGCGTTTCCGGCGGCGTTTCCGGCGGCGTTTCCTGCAGACGCGGCCGGGTCGGTGCCGGCGTTCTTGGCCAGCTCCCACGGCTTGTGCTGGTCGACATAGCCGTTGACACGGTCGGCCAGCAGCATGGTCTCTCGCACGGCCTTGCCGAACTCACGGGTCTCGTACAGGTTCTCGATCGTGGCGCGGTGGGCGCGCAGGCCGTCGAGCAGCACCCGGCCTTCGACGCCCAGGTCGGCCGACAGCGTGCCGCCAAACCGTTTGGCCAGGAAGCCCGCTGCCCGGCTGGCGATGTTGATGTACTTGCCGACCAGGTCGCTGTTGACGCGGGCGATGAAGTCGTCGCTGTTGAAGTCGATGTCCTCGACCCGGGCATTCAGCTTGGCGGCGATGTAGTAGCGCAGCCATTCGGGGTTGAGGCCGAGTTCCAGGTACTTCAGCGGGCTGATGCCGGTGCCGCGGCTCTTGCTCATCTTGTCGTGGTTGACGGTGAGAAAGCCATGCACATGCACATGGTCCGGCACCTTGCGGCCGCTGAAGTGCAGCGTGGCCGGCCAGAACAGGGTGTGGAAAGTGACGATGTCCTTGCCGATGAAGTGCACCTGCTCCAGCCCGGGCTGGGCCAGGTAGGCGTCGCAAGCGGCGGCGTCCAGCCCGCGTTGGGCGAACAGGTTGTAGAGCGAAGCCAGGTCGCCGATCGGCGCGTCGAGCCAGACATAGAAATACTTGCCCGGCGCGTCGGGGATCTCGATGCCGAAGTAGGGCGCATCGCGGCTGATGTCCCAGTCGCCCAGGCCGCTCTTGCCGTTCTCGTCGCGGCTGAACCACTCGCGCACCTTGTTGGCCACCTCGGGCTGCAGCTTGCCGTCCTGCGTCCACTGTTCGAGAAATTCGACACAGCGCGGGTCGCTGAGCTTGAAGAAGAAGTGCTCGCTGCTGCGCAGCACCGGCGTGGCGCCCGACAGCGCCGAGTACGGGTTCTTCAAATCGGTTGGCGCGTAGACCGCACCACAGTTTTCGCAGTTGTCGCCGTACTGGTCCTGGGTGCCGCATTTCGGGCATTCGCCCTTGATGAAGCGGTCTGGCAGGAACATGCCGCGCTCGGGGTCGTAGAACTGCTCGATCGTGCGCACGTCGATCAGGTCGTTCTGGCGCAGCGCGCGGTAGATGTCCTGCGCCAGGCGGTGGTTTTCGGGTGAGTCGGTCGAATCCCAGTGGTCGAAGGCGATGTGGAAGCCGTCGAGGTAGGCGGCGCGGCCGGCCGCCACGCCGGCGACAAAGGCTTGCGGCGTCAGGCCGGCCTTCTCGGCGGCGATCATGATCGGCGCGCCATGGGTGTCGTCGGCGCAGACGAAGTTGACGTCGTTGCCCTTCATGCGCTGGGCCCGCACCCAGGTGTCAGCCTGGATGTACTCCATCATGTGGCCGATGTGGAAGGCCGCGTTGGCGTAGGGCAGGGCGGTGGTGACGAAGAGCTGGCGGGGCATGGCGGCTTCCTGGGCGGGCAGCCTGCGATTCTAGAAGCCGTCCTGTGGGCGGGATGGGCGGGCAGTGGCAAGGGCGCGGCAAAGGCCGGCACAGGCCGGCGCGGCCCCGGCAAGGCCGCGCTGCCTTGTCGTGTGACCCGCTCCGCTAGACTCTTGATCACTTTTACCGCCGGCAGCGCTCCATTGGCGTACTGCCGGCGACCCTCCCCCCCACCGATTTGCCACCCGCACCCGCCACCATGTCCGTCGTCACCGAAGCCCTGCTGCTCGATGCCCTGAAGCACATCGTCGACCCCCACACCGGCCGAGATTTCGTCAGCGCCCGGCAACTGAAGAACCTGAGGATCGACGGCGACGACGTGGCCTTCGACATCGAATTGGGTTACCCGGCCAAGAGCCTGTTCGCCGGGCTGCGCCGCCAGTTCATCGAGGCCGCGCGCAAGCTGCCGGGCGTGGCCAACGTCAGCGTCAACGTCAGCAGCAAGATCACCGCGCATGCGGTGCAGCGCGGCGTGCAACTGCTGCCGGGGGTGAAGAACATCATCGCCGTGGCCTCGGGCAAGGGCGGTGTGGGCAAGAGCACCACCGCCTGCAACCTGGCGCTGGCGCTGGCCGCCGAGGGCGCCACGGTGGGCGTGCTGGACGCCGACATCTACGGCCCCAGCCAGCCGATGATGCTGGGCATCAGCGGCCGCCCCGAGAGCATCGAC
>JBBQVF010000187.1:0-3733 GCA_038211805.1 Burkholderiales bacterium
GGCCACACGCTCATCCAGTACCTTGAGGTCGATGGCGCTCATCAGGCAACCTCCGTGCTGCGCACTGCGGTGGTTGAGCCCTTCGGGCGGCCGTGCGGGCTCATGCGGCTGCGTCGATAGCGTCGGGCGCACCGGCCAGGCGGCTGGCGATTTCGCGCACCAACTCGCGGGCCAGCGTGAGCTTGTCGGCGGTGGCGATTTCCCGTTCGCCCCGGGCGTCGACCAGCAGCAAGCTGTTGTCGTCGCGGCCGAAGGTGGCCGGCCCCAGGTTGCCGACGATCAGCGGCACGTTCTTGCGGATGCGCTTGGCGCGGGCGTGCTGCGCCAGGTCGTGGCTCTCGGCAGCGAAGCCCACGCAGTAGGGCCGGGGCGACAGGCGCGCCACCTCGGCCAGGATGTCGGGGTTTTCGGTCAAGGCGAAGCCGGGCACCTGGCCCGAGCCGTCCTTCTTGATCTTGTGCTCGGCCGACGCCGCCGGCCGCCAGTCGGCCACCGCGGCGGTGGCCACGAACACGTCTTGCAACGCCGCCAGCGGCAGCACCGCCGCGTGCATCTCCAAGGCGCTGGCCACGTCGATGCGCCGCACGTGGCGCGGCGTGGGCAGGTGCACCGTGCCGGCCACCAGGGTGACCTCGGCGCCGGCCTCTTGTGCGGCGCGGGCGATCGCAAAACCCATCTTGCCCGACGACAGGTTGGTGATGCCGCGCACCGGGTCGATCGCCTCGAAGGTGGGGCCGGCGGTGATCAGCACACGCTTGCCGGTCAGCAGCTTGGGCTGGAAGAACGCGATCAGCTCGTCGCGCAATTCCACCGCCTCGAGCATGCGGCCGTCGCCGACTTCACCGCAGGCCTGGTCGCCCGAGCCCGGGCCCAGCACGGTGGCGCCATCGGCCGCGGCCAGCGCCAGGTTGCGCCGGGTGGCCGGGTGGTCCCACATCTCGCGGTTCATCGCCGGCGCCAGCAGCAGCGCGCAGCGCGCGATCGGCCGCGCCACGCACAGCAGCGACAGCAACTCGTCCGCCCTGCCCTGGGCGATCTTGGCGATGAAATCGGCCGAGGCTGGCGCCACCAGCACGGCATCGGCCTCGCGGCTCAAGTTGATGTGCGCCATGTTGTTGGGCTCGCGCGCGTCCCATTGGCTCAGCGCCACCGGCAGGCCCGACAGCGCCTGCATCGTCACCGGGGTGATGAAGGCGCAGGCGGCCTCGGTCATCACGACCTGCACCGAGGCGCCGGCCTTGACCAGCTCGCGCACCAGCTCGGCCGACTTGTAGCAAGCGATGCCGCCCGACAGGCCCAGCACGATGTGGCGGCCGCCCAGCGGCAGCGGCGAATGGGGAACGGGGATCGACATGGCGGGCAATGTAGCGCAGCGCGGCCGGGCTGCCTGTTTTGATGCCGGCCTGGCGCGGCTCAACCGCGGCGCAGTGCGAGTTGGATCACCTCAGGTCGGTGCCGCGCCATGGCACTTCTTGTACTTCTTGCCGCTGCCGCAGGGGCAGGGGTCGTTGCGGCCGGGCGTGGCTTCGACACGGCGGGTCTCGGGCTTGGGCGCATGGTCCAGCCAGTAGACCCGCAGGTCCTGCACGCCGTAGCAGGCTTCGTCGACCAGCTGGTCGCGTTCCAGCGATTCACCGGGGTAATGCTCGGCCAGGTGCGCGGCAAGGTCGGCCTGCGGCAGCATCAGCGCCAGCACACGGGTCAGGCAGTCGTCGTACCAGCGGCCGTCCTCGGTGTCGACATCGGGCTCGGGCCAGTCGGCGGCAAAGGCCTCGACCGCGTCGCTGAAGCCTTCGGCCCACATCGCACCGGTCTGCAGCAGGTCGACGGCTTCTTCGGCGCTGAGGTGGCCGCCGGCGACCACCTCGGCACGGGCGTCGTCGTCGTAGGCCCACATCAGCGGCGACAGACGCATGTCTTCCGGATCGTCGAGCAGCGATTCGACATCGAGCTGGCTGGCCAGCACGTTCCAGCGGCCCAGCAGCGCGGTCATCGCCTGCTCGACGTCGGCCGGGTCGGCAAAGGCCCGCTCGAACGCATCACCAAACATCGCCGGCAACCATTCACTGGGCGCGATGACCCGGCGGCTGGCCAGCAGGGCGGTGAGGTAGCCGTCCAGCCATTCGACCGACACGTCGGCGTCGAAACCGACCATGCGCTCGCACAGCTGCTCCAGCGCCTGGATGTCGGCCTCGCTGCTCTGGCGGGCGACGCGGCTCATGGCCGGCTCCGGGCAACGGTGGGGGTGCTGAGGGGTGGGCGTTTCGAAGGCATGGGCATGGGCATGGGCATGGGCATGGGCAGGGGCAGGGGCAGGGGCAGGGGCAGGGGCAGGGGCAAGATGGGGGTTGGGGGGAGGTCAGAGGGAATCGTCGCCGCCCAGGCGCGGCGGATCGGGGTGCAGCCGGGCCATCGACAGGGAGTCGACATAGCGGCCGTCGCGCAGCGCGTAACCCACATGCCGGCCTTCGGGGCGGAAGCCGACACTTTCATAAAGCCGGATCGCGTGCGGATGGTCGACAAACACCGTCAGCTCGATGCGCAGCACCTGGCCCCAGCGGTCGGCCCAGTCACACAGCGCGGCCATCAGGGCCCGGCCCACGCCATGGCCTTGGGCGTCGGCTTGCACCGCGATGCCCAAACCCATCACGTGGCGGCGGCGCAACTGGTTGCTGACGGGGTGCAGGCCGGCGTTGGCCACCACCTGCAAGTCGCCATGGGCGTCGGGCCGCTCGGCCACCAGCACCAGGTTGGGCTTGCCGGGCGCCAGGCTGTCGCTCAGGTTGGCCTGCCACAGCGCCTCGCTGGTGTAGGGCGTCTGCATCAGGTTGGCCAGCACGGCGGGCTCGCCCATGATGCGGGCGAACGCCGCCGCGTCGCCAAGCACGGCGCGGCGGATGTGCAGATCGGACGGTGGCATGGCAGGCCCAAGTTCAGTGGTGAACGACAATTGCATATTGTCGACCAGACGCCCCAGACCGAGCCCCCCATGAGCTTCAAGAAGACCGACCTCGTCCGCCAACTCGAAAGCAAGCTCGAGGGCCAGCGCAAACGTGCTGGCGTGCCCGGGCGTTTTGGCCAGGAAGCCGATGCCGTGCCCGACCGCAAGGCGCAGCGCAAGATCGACGCCGCTGCCGGCCTGGTGCCCTTCGCCTGCAAGCTGCCGGCGCCGCTGGCGCAGCAGTTGCGCGAGCGCGCCGACCAGCATGAAGGCGGCGTCAACGCGCTGATCGCCGAGTTGCTGACCCGCGGGCTGGCTTGATCGGTTGAAACGCGGCGGTGCCGAGGCGCCGCCGCATTCAAGCGTCAAAGCCGGGCGGCCGGCTCATTCCCGGCCGCCCGGCTTTTCAAGCGCGCCGCGCCTAGGAGCGTGGGCGGCAGAAATCCGCACCCGCGTTGGGCCGGGTTTGGGGCCCGGGCTAGGCGCAGCGGGCAGCCCGGGCTTGACGCCCGGGCCAGCGTTGCAACGACGCAGGGGCCCCAAACCCGGCCCAACCCGAAGGGCCAAGGCGATTCGCGGCGGCCGGCGGCGTTACATGCTCGTTGCAGGGGGCCCGCCATGCGCCTCGCATGCGCCTTGCCAGTCACCGCGACTCGCCTTGGCGCGGGTGCGGATTTCTGCCGCCCACGCTCATGAGAAACAAAACGGGTTGAAGTCCGGTTTCACGCCTGGACTGGGGTTGGATTGATCTGGAAGCCCAGCGCAGCGGCGCGACGCTTGAGCGCGGCGATG
>JBBQVF010000188.1:0-3634 GCA_038211805.1 Burkholderiales bacterium
ATCTGCAGCGCCTTGGTGACCCCCGCCTCGCCCATCGCACCCAGGCCGTAGACCATCGCGCGTCCGATCATCGTGCCCCGGGCGCCCAGCGCCCAGGCCTTCAGCACGTCCTGGCCGCTGCGGATGCCGCCGTCCATCCAGACTTCGATCTGGTCGCCCACTGCCGCCACGATGGCCGGCAAGGCCTCGATGCTGCTGGGCGCGCCGTCGAGCTGGCGGCCGCCGTGGTTGCTGACGACGATGGCGTCGGCGCCGCTCTGCACTGCCAGCCGGGCGTCCTCGACGTCCATGATGCCCTTCAGGATCAGCTTGCCGCCCCACTGCTGCTTGACCCACTCGACGTCGGCCCAGCTCAGCCGCGGGTCGAACTGCTCGTTGGTCCAGGCGGCCAGGCTGTTCATGTCGCTGACCCCTTTGACATGGCCGACCAGGTTGCCGAAGGTGTGGCGCCGGGTGCCGGCCATGCCCAGGCACCAGCGCGGCTTGGTCAGCAGGTTGATGATGTTGGCGATGGTGGGCCGCGGCGGCGCGGTCAGGCCGTTCTTCAAATCCTTGTGGCGCTGGCCGATCACCTGCAGGTCGAGCGTGAGCACCATTGCACTGCACTTGGCGACCTTGCAGCGGTCGATCATGCGGGCCATCGCCTCGCGGTCGCGCATCATGTAGAGCTGGAACCAGAACGGCGCCTGCGTGGCGGCGGCGATGTCCTCGATCGAGCAGATGCTCATCGTGCTCAGCGTGAACGGGATGCCGAACTTCTCGGCCGCACGGGCGGCGTGGATCTCGCCGTCGGCATGCTGCATGCCGGTCAGGCCCACCGGGGCGATGCAGACCGGCATCTTGCTGGCCACCCCCACCATCGTGGTGGCGGTGCTGCGGTTTTCCATGTTCACCGCCACCCGCTGGCGCAGCTTGATCTTCTGGAAGTCGCTGGTGTTGGCGCGGTAGGTGCCTTCGGTCCAGCTGCCGGAATCGGCGTAGTCGTAGAACATGCGCGGCACGCGCTTTTCGGCCAGCTGGCGCAGGTCTTCGATGGTGGTGATGACGGTCATGGGTTTGTCTCCTCAAGGCCGCGATGCTAGCGGCGCAGCCCGCGCGCCAGCCGGAAACTTGCTCAGGCCAGGCTGGAAAGCCAGGCCGCCGCGTCGGCCTGCGCCTGGGCACACTCGGCCCGCAGCCAGCGTGCAAACACCCCGGCCGCGCCGGCCTCCACATGCGGCAGCAGCAGGTAGGGATGGCTGGCCGGCGTGGTGATGGCGAACAGCGGCCGCAGCGTGCCGGTGGCCAGCCAGTGCCGGGCCAGCGACGGCCGTGCCAGCGCCACGCCCTGGCCCGACACGGCGGCCTCCAGCGTCAGCCCCAGGTCGACCAGCTTGGGGCCGGTGGCGGGCTCGGGCCAGTCCAGCCCGGCGGCCTGGAACCAGGGCGTCCAGGGCTCCAGCGGCGTGCGCAGCAGCGGCGCGGCCGCCAGGTCGGCCGGCCTGCGCAGCGGCGGCAGGCGGTCGATCAGCGCCGGTGCGGCCACCGGCAGCACGCGGTCGTCGAGCAGCAGGCTGCCGCTGGCGCGGTCGCCGGCACGCACCTCGATGTCGGACTCGGGCCCTGCGACATCCAGGGAGGGGATCGACAGCAGCACCTCGAGCTCGATCTCGGGATGGGCGGCGGTGAAGCGCTCCAGCCGCGGCACCAGGATCTGCCGGGCGAAGGTGGGCGGTGTGGTCACCCGCAGGCGCTTCAGCCGCTGCGCCGTGCGCTGGTGCAGCGGCATGGCGGCCAGCAGGCCGAGTGCGGCACGCACCTGGGCCAGGTATTCCTTGCCGGCGGCGGTCAGCGCCAGGGCCTTGCCGGTGCGCTGCAGCAATGGCGTGGCCAGCAGGTCTTCGAGGGTGGCCACCCGCTTGCTGACGGCGCTGGCGGTGATCGCCAGTTCGTCGGCGGCGCGCTCGAAGCTGCCCAGCCGCACCGCGGCGTCAAAGGCCCGCAGGCCGTCGATCGAGGGCAAGCGCAGGTCGGGTCGGGGGGCAGGCGGGGCGGCCATGGCGCTTGACTTTACCTGCCACCTCGCCATCCGCCATCCGCCCCCCGCCCCCCGCCACCCGCCACCTGCCACCCGGTCATGTGCCGCCGCGCTGCGTCGAGTCGGCGGCTGCAGGCCGCCGCGCGGGCCAGGCGCTGGGCGCCGCCGGGCGCGCCGGTCAGCCGCAGCGGCCGCTACCGCCACCGCTACCGCAGCCGGTGGTCGTCTCGCCGGCGCCCACGGTTTCTCGGCAGCGGCCGCTGGCCTCGTCGAAACCGACGCTGGCCAGGTGCTGGGCCAGCGCCGCGTCCATCTGCTGCGCGTGTTGCGGAAACCAGATCGCCAATTCGCCCACTGCCAGCCGCAGCGGCTCGAAATCGCGGTCGTCGCGAGCGCGGCGGAAACACTCGCTCATCACCTGCAGCACCGCGCGGTGCTGGAAGCTGTGGCAGTTTTCGGCCTCGAAGCCGCTGGCGACCATCCAGCGATCCTCTTGTGCGAAGTGCTCGACGGTGTGGTCCACCAGGCGGTCGAAGGCGGCCAGCAGCGCGGCGTCGGGGCCGGGCAGGGCGTCGTCGGCGGCGGCCAGCAGGGCGACGAATTCCACATGGGTGGCGTCCATCGTCGGATGGTCCAGGGAGAGCGCATCGCTCCAGGTCAAGGGGGTCATGGCCTACGTCCGGCGTCGCAAAGGGCTTGCATCCTAGCCGGGGCGCCGGGCTCTGGTCTTGTGCCGCATCAAGCCGGGCCGTGTGCCCGCGATCAGCGGGCCTTCACCGCACCGGCATGCTCGCTCGGGCGGCCCGGGCCGCCCGGGCCGCCCGGGCCGCTAGCATCGGCCGATGTCGCCAACCCCGCTGCCCGGACCTCACCGCCCGTCCACGATGCCGAGTGCCCACGCGCCGGTCCCGCCGCCGCTGATCGATCGCCCGATGTGGCAACGGCTGCTGTGGTTGGCGGCAGGGGTGCTGGCGCTGGTCACCGGGGTGGCGGGCATCTTCCTGCCGCTGTTGCCGACCGCGCCCTTCGTGCTGCTGGCGGCGTTCTGCTTCTCGCGCTCCAGCAGCCGCTGCGAGCGCTGGCTGGTCGAACACCCGCGCTTCGGTCCGATGGTGAGCGATTGGCGCGCCAGCCATGCCATCCCGCTGCGTGCCAAGCAACTGGCCTGGACGATGATGGCCGGCGGCTCGGCCTGGGCTGCCTGGGTGCTGCCGTCGCGTTGGGCCTGGCTGCCGGTGCTTTGCTGCGCGGCGGTGGCGCTGTGGATGTGGCGGCTGCCCACTGCGCCCACCCGGGCCTCGCGCGAGCCGTAGCGCCTGCGCCTGGTCCGTCGCGGTCCGTCGCGGCTTGGCGTTGCCTCGATCGAAGGCGGGAGTCGATCGGCGTTCGCGGGTGTCCAGTTTCGGCTCGTTGCTGACTTTGAAAGTCTTCTTCGTGCCTGGTTGTCCAGCGGCGCCATGGCGCGTCCGGGCAGGCCGTGGCGCTTCACTGCGGCGGTCGTCGCTGCGCGCCGACTGCCTTCCGGTGCTCAGTCTTGCGGCCCGATGCGCAACTCGCTACGCGCCGTGCCGGCGCTGCGCTCGAACAAGCGCATCGAGTCAGATGCCAACTCGCGCT
>JBBQVF010000189.1:0-3470 GCA_038211805.1 Burkholderiales bacterium
GAGTTCGTGTTGCACGATTTTCGTGTTGCACGAACTTCGTGTCAAGCCAGATGTTTCAGGCTCAGCGCGTCAGCCGCGTTTCAGTCGGAGTTCGGCCGCCTGGGCATGGGCTTGCAGCCCTTCGCCGTAGGCCAGCTCGGCAGCGATCGGGCCCAGCGCCTGGGCGCCGGCTTCGCTGACCTCGATCAGGCTGCTGCGCTTCTGGAAGTCGTAGACGCCCAGCGGCGACGAGAAGCGCGCCGTGCCCGAGGTCGGCAGCACATGGTTGGGCCCGGCGCAGTAGTCACCCAGGCTTTCACTGGTGAAGGCGCCCAGAAAGATCGCGCCGGCATGGCGCAGCAGCGGCTCCCAGCGGTGCGGGTCGGCCGAGCTGACTTCCAGGTGCTCGGGCGCGATGCGGTTGCTCAGCGCGCAGGCTTCGTCCATCGAGCGGGTGAGGATCAGCGCGCCGCGGCCTTCCAGGCTGGCGCGGATCACGTCGCGGCGCGGCATGGCCGGCAGCAGGCGGTCGATGGCAGCCTGCACCTGGGCGATGTAGGCCGCGTCGGGGCACAGCAGGATGGATTGCGCCAGCTCGTCGTGCTCGGCCTGGCTGAACAGGTCCATTGCCACCCAGTCGGGCGGTGTGCTGCCGTCGGCCAGCACCAGGATCTCGCTGGGCCCGGCGATCATGTCGATGCCCACCGCGCCGAACACGCGCCGCTTGGCGCTGGCCACGTAGGCATTGCCCGGGCCGGTGATCTTGTCGACCTTGGGCACGGTGGCCGTGCCGTAGGCCAGCGCCGCCACCGCCTGCGCGCCGCCCAGCGTGAAGGCGCGGCTGACCCCGGCCACGTAGGCGGCGGCCAGCACCAGCGGGTTCTTCTCGCCCCTGGGCGTGGGCACGACCATGATGATCTCGGCCACACCCGCCACATGGGCGGGGATCGCGTTCATCAGCACCGACGACGGGTAGGCCGCCTTGCCACCGGGCACGTAGATGCCCACCCGGTCGAGTGGCGTCACCTTCTGGCCCAGCAGCGTGCCGTCGTCGTCGCGGTACTGCCAGCTCAGGCCGCAGGCCTGCAACTGACGCTGGTGGTAGCTGCGCACCCGCGCGGCGGCGAATTCCAGCGCGTGGCGCCGGGCTGGCGTGATGGCCTCGAAGGCCGCCTTCAATTCGTCGCGGGTGAGCTCCAGTGCGGCCACCGACGGCGCCTGCAGGCCGTCGAAGCGGGCGGTGTAGTCGAGCAGCGCCGCGTCGCCGCGCGCCTTCACGTCGGCCAGGATCCCGGCCACCCGCTGTTCGATCGCGTCGTCGGTTTCAGCCGACCAGTGCAGCACGCGCTGGAACTCCGGCTCGAATTCAGCGGCAGCGGTGTCGAGGTGGCGGATCTGGACGGCAGTCATGGCGGCAGCAAGGCGAGGTGAGGTTCAACCCGCGGCGCGGGCAAAGGCGTCGATCAGGCGGCGCATCGGCTCGCGCTTGAGCTTCAGCGCGGCCTGGTTGACCACCAGCCGGGCGCTGATGTCGAGGATGCGCTCCACCTCGACCAGGTGGTTGGCCCTCAGCGTGTTGCCGGTGGACACCAGATCGACGATGGCGTCGGCCAGCCCGGTGAGCGGCGCCAGTTCCATCGAGCCGTAGAGCTTGATCAAGTCGACGTGCACCCCCTTGTCGGCAAAGTGCTGGCGCGCGATCTGCGGGTATTTGCTGGCGACGCGGATGCGCGAACCCTGCTTCACCGCGGCGGCGTAGTCGAAATCAGCACGCGCGGCCACGCTGATGCGGCAGCGCGAGATCTTCAGGTCCACCGGCACGTAGAGGCCGCAGCCGGACAGATCCTCCGCATGCTCCAACAAGGTGTCCAGGCCGACCACGCCCAGGTCGGCGCCGCCGTGTTCGACGTAAGTGGGCACGTCGGCGGGACGCACCAGCACCACCCGCACGCCGGGCTGACTGGTGGCCAGGATCAGCTTGCGGCTTTTTTCGGGGTCTTCGCTCACTTCGATGCCGGCGGCTGTCAGCAGCGGCAGGCAGTCGTCGAAGATGCGGCCCTTGGACAAGGCGAGTGTGATGACGTCGTTCAATTCGATTCTCCCCGGCGCGGAAGCGGCATCCCCGCGGCATGACACAGGCGCACCCAGGTAGACGCGGTGGAACCGGCTCCGCCGGGCCACTGGCCTCGCCGCCGTGGGGGCGAGGCGCCGCAGGCGCATCGGCGGCGAGTCATGCCACCCTTTCAATGTCGGCACCGATGGCGCGGAGCTTGGCTTCCATGCGGTCGTAGCCGCGGTCGAGGTGGTAGATGCGGTCGACCACCGTTTCGCCTTGCGCCACCAGCCCGGCAATCACCAGGCTGGCCGACGCCCGCAGGTCGGTGGCCATCACGGTGGCGCCCTGCAGCACCGGCACGCCAGTGACCACCGCGGTGTGGCCGTCGACCTCGATGTGGGCGCCCAGCCGGACCAGTTCATTGACATGCATGAAGCGGTTCTCGAAGATCGTCTCGCTGATGCGCGCCGTGCCCTGGGCGATGCAGTTCACAGCCATGAACTGCGCCTGCATGTCGGTGGGAAATGCCGGGTACTCGCTGGTGCGAAAACCCACTGCCTTGGGCCGGCCGTCCGAGCGCACGCGGATCCAGGGCTGGCCGTCCTGCACGCCATCGCTGAGGTTGGCACCGGTCTCGCGCAATTTGTCGACCAGCGCATCCAGGTGGTGGGCGTAGGCACCTTGCAGCGTCACGTCGCCGCCGGTGGCGGCCACTGCGCACAGGAAGGTGCCTGCCTCGATGCGGTCAGGCACGATGTGGTGCGGCTGGGCCGGTGCGTGCAGGCGGTCAACCCCCTGGATGCGGATGCGGCGGCTGCCGTGGCCATCGATCTTCGCGCCCATTGCGAGCAGCAACTCGGCCAGGTCGCGGATCTCGGGTTCCTGGGCAGCGTTCTCGAGCACCGTCTCGCCAGCGGCAAGCACCGCGGCCATCAGCAGGTTCTCGGTGCCGGTGACGGTGACCATGTCGGTGGTGATGCGGGCCCCGCGCAGGCGCTGCGGTCGGTCACCGGCGCCGCGCGGCGCCTGGGCCAGGATGTAGCCGTGGTCGACCGTGATCTCGGCGCCCATTGCCTGCAGGCCCTTGATGTGCTGGTCGACCGGCCGCGAGCCGATGGCGCAGCCGCCCGGCAGCGACACCTTGGCCTGGCCGAAGCGCGCCAGCAGCGGGCCCAGGGCCAGGATAGCCGCGCGCATGGTCTTCACCAGGTCGTACGGCGCCTCGAGGTTGGGCACGTTCGTCGCGTCGAGCGTCACGACATCGGACTGCGGGGTCGATCGTTCGGCCACCACACCCATGTTGCGCAGCAGCTTGAGCATGGTGCTCACGTCCTGCAGTTGCGGCACGTTGTGCAGCGTGGTCACACCGTCCACCAGCAATGCGGCGCACAACTCGGGCAGCGCGGCGTTCTTGGCGCCGGCGATGGCCACGGTG
>JBBQVF010000190.1:0-3272 GCA_038211805.1 Burkholderiales bacterium
CCGAAGGGCCAGGGCGATTTTCGGTGCCATCTGTCGTTGCCGGCTCGTTGTGGGGGCCAATCCCACGCCTCGCCGGCGCCTAAGCTGGCACCGAAACTCGCCCTGGCGCAGGCCCGTCCCCAAGCCCGACAGCCTCCTAGGTATTACAACGCCTGCAGTGTCATCGGCAGGCCGTCCTTGGGCTTGGCGATCGGCACCAGCTGGTAGGGCATGCGGTAGCCGTCGGGCACGCTCAGCCGCACCCGGCGCAGCACCTGGTGCACGACGCTCTTGACCTCCATGTCGGCGAAATGCTGGCCGATGCACAGGTGGGCGCCGCCGCCGAAAGGCAGGTAGGCATAGGCGTGGCGCCGGTGCTCGGCGCGCTGGGGTGAGAAGCGCTCGGGGTCGAAGTCGTTCGGCTTCGTCCACAGCGACGGCATGTGGTGGGTGTGGATCGGCGAGATGCCCACCGGCGTGCCCTTGGGGATCTGGAAGCCGCCGAAGCTGCAGTCGCGCGAAGCCTTGCGCGGGATCGAGGTCAGTGGCGGGTACATCCGCAGCGCCTCTTTCATCACCCACTCGGTGCGCTCGCAGCCGGCCAGGTCGGCGTAGCCCAGGTGGGCGTCGGGCAGGGCCTGGGCATCGTGGCGCAGCCGGTCCTGCCACTCGGGCTGGCGCGCCAGGCAATAGAACATCGTGGTCAGCGTCGAGGTGGTGGTGTCGTGCGCGGCCATCATCAGGAAGATCATGTGGTTGATGACCTCGTCGTCGCTGAAGCGCTCGCCGTCCTCGCTGCGCGCATGGCACAGCTGGCTGAACAGGTCGGGGCCTTCGCTGGCGCGTTTTTCAGCCAGTTTCGACCGCATCAGCTGCACCAGCCAGCGCCGCGCCCGCACGCCACGCCACATGCCGAACGGCGCCACCGGCTTGCGGATCAGCGCCAGCGACGCCTCCACCGTGTCGATGAAGGCCTGGTTCATCTTGTCGGCCTCGGGCCCGAGCGACATGCCCATGAACACCCGCGCGGCGATGTTCAACGTCAGCGCCTTGATCTGCGGGAACATCTTCATGGTCTGACCCCCGCCCACCGGCCAGCCGGCGACGACGCGCTCAATCACCGGCCCCATGTCGGCGACGTAGCGCTCCATTGGCGCACGCTTGAACGCGCCCTGCATGATGCGGCGGTGGTGCTTGTGCGCCGGGTCGTCCATCGCCATGATGGCGCCGGGGAACACCGCGTCGATCCAGTAATACCAGCCGCCGCGGCTGGAGAAATTGCCCTCGCGGTCGTGCAGCACGAACTGGTTGGCGTCGGGGCCGAGCAGCGTCACCGTCTCGAAGAAGGTGCGCGAGCGCACCACGTTGCCGTGCACTTCCAGCGACTGGGCGTTGGCCAGCGGGTCGCGCAGAAACTTGGGCAGGTTGCCGACGATGGGAAGGCCCTTGACCAGGGGGATGCTTGCGTAGGGTGCGGCGTTCATGGGGATACCTTCAGGCTGGGCATTCCGGCAGTCGCCCCGGGGGCGGCCCGGCGGGCGATGGGCTCACTGTACGTCGGCGCACCCGGGTGGCGCCCGGCCTGGGCCATGGCACCATGCGGCCATGCTCGCCTACCGCCACGCCTTCCATGCCGGCAACCACGCCGATGTGCTCAAGCACGCCACCCTGGTGGCCGTGCTGCGCCACATGAACGCCAAGGACAAGGCCTGGCGCCTGGTCGACAGCCATGCCGGCGCCGGCGCCTATGCGCTGCATGCCGACCCTGCACAAAAACACGCCGAATACAAGCAGGGCATCGCCCGGCTGTGGCAGGCGCCCGACCTGCCACCGCTGCTGGCCGACTACCTGGCCCAGGTGCAGGCCTTCAACCCGCATGAAGAGCTGTCGCTCTACCCCGGCTCGCCCAGGATCGCCCGCGCGCTGATGCGCCCGCAAGACCAGTTGCGGCTGTTCGAGCTGCACCCCACCGACCACGCCCTGCTGGCCGAGAACTTTGCCGGCGACCGCCAGGTGATGGTGCAAGCCACCGACGGTTTTGCCGGCCTGAAGTCGCAACTGCCGCCACCCAGCCGGCGTGGCGTGCTGCTGATGGACCCCAGCTATGAGATCAAGACCGATTACGCGGCGGTGGTGGTGGCCGCCCGCGAGGCGCTGACGCGTTTTGCCGAGGGCATGGTGATGGTCTGGTACCCGCAGCTCGACCTGCGCGAATCGGCCCATCTGCCCACCCGGCTGAAGGCGGTGGCCGACGCGCTGGCCAAGAAGGGCTGGCTGCACACCCGGTTGACGGTGGCCGAACCGAACGAGCGCGGCTTCGGTATGCTGGGCAGCGGCTTGTTCATCATCAACCCGCCGCACACGCTGAAGGCCCAGCTGCACGCGGCGCTGCCGGTGCTGGTGCGGCTGTTGCGACAGTTTGCCGGCGCCGGCCACCGGGTGGAGAGCGCCGCCGGGGTGTGATCGGCGCCCGCACCGCGGCCGGCGGCCGGCCTGAGCCGGATTCTAGAATGCGGGCCCGACCGAGGATTTCCCGATGAGCATCAAGAGCGACAAGTGGATCCGCCGCATGGCCGAGCAGACCGGCATGATCGAGCCGTTCGAGCCCGGCCAGGTGCGGCAATCGGCCGACGGCCAGAAGATCGTCAGCTACGGCACCAGCAGCTACGGCTACGACATCCGCTGCGCGCGTGAGTTCAAGGTCTTCACCAACATCTACTCGACCGTGGTCGATCCGAAGAACTTCGACGAGAAGAGCTTCGTCGACTTCGAGGCCGATGTCTGCGTGATCCCGCCCAACAGCTTTGCGCTGGCGCGCACGATGGAATACTTCCGCATCCCGCGCAACGTGCTGACCATCTGCCTGGGCAAGAGCACCTACGCCCGCTGCGGCATCATCGTCAACGTCACGCCGTTCGAGCCCGAGTGGGAGGGTTTCGTCACTCTGGAGTTCTCCAACACCACGCCGCTGCCGGCCCGGATCTACGCCGGCGAGGGCTGCGCCCAGGTGTTGTTCTTCGAGAGCGACGAAGTCTGCGAGACCAGCTACAAGGACCGCGGCGGCAAGTACCAGGGCCAGACCGGCGTCACCTTGCCCAAGACCTGAGGTTCAGCGGGTGAGTGCAGCCCGCAGGGCGTTGACGCGTTCCACGAGTTGCTCCGGCGCATACGGCCTCGCCGCCGCCATGCCCCAGACCGGACGTGGCCAGGCGATGTCGTCGGTATAGCGCGCGATCACATGCACGTGCAGCTGCGGCACCAGGTTGCCGAGTGCTGCCACGTTGAGCTTGTCG
>JBBQVF010000191.1:0-3269 GCA_038211805.1 Burkholderiales bacterium
GCGGCCGTGCGGGCTCACTGGAGTACCTTCGTGCTGCGCACTGCGGTGTATGAGCCCTTCGGGCGGCCGTGCGGGCTCACTGGAGTACCTTCGTGCTGCGCACTGCGGTGTATGAGCCCTTCGGGCGGCCGTGCGGGCTCATGACCGCACCAGCTCCATCGCCTGCGAGGTGTAGAAGCCGCTGGCCACGCGCTGGCTGCGGCCGGTGGCCCAGGCTTGCAACTGCAGGTGGGCCGTCAGCCGATCGCGCAGGCGGCGCTCGGCCACCGGCACGATCGACGGAGAGCGGTCGCCGCGCGGAAACAGCTTGCCGGCGGCCTTGAAGACTTCGAGCACCGGGCTGCTGGGTGCGAAGGTGAACAACACCGCGCGGCGCGTGCGCTGGGCCAGGCCGGCGAGCACCTCGACGGCGTCGGCGGGCTCGTAGTGGATCAGTGAATCCATGCCGACCACGTAGTCGAAGCTGCCGAGCAGCGGGTCGAGCATGTCGCCCGAGCGGAAGTCGATGGCCCCGCCGCTGTCGAAGACCGGCTGGCGTTCACGCGCCAGGTCGACCAGGGTCGGCGAGAGATCGATCGCCAGCACGCTGGCACCGCGCCATGCGGCCTCGACCGCCAACGCACCGGTGCCGCAGCCGGCATCGAGCAGGCGCAGGCCGCGCAGGTCGGCCGGCAGCCACGACATCAGCGTGCTGCGCATGCGGTCACGGCCGGCGCGCACGGTGGCGCGCACGCGGCCGACCGGCGCGTCGGAGGTCAGCCGGGCCCAGGCCTGGACGGCGGTGCGATCGAAATAGGTCTCGATCTCGGCGCGCCGCTCGGTGTAGGCGGCGGCGGTGGCAGTCGTGGCGGCAGTCGTGGCGGCGGCGGCGTTCACGGTGGCATTCACAGTGGCGTTCACGGTGGTGGGGCTGACGGTCATCAGTCGAAGCCCAGCAGGTCGAAGATGTCGCGGTCCTTCATCGCCACTGCGGTGTAGGGCTCGCCACCCAGCCACAGCGCGGCGGCCAGGCGCATGTACTCGTTCTGCACCCGCTCGAGCTCGGGCGAGTGCTCCATCTCGAACAGCGTCGACTTTTTCAAGCGGCTGCGGCGGATCACGTCCAGGTCAGGGAAGTGCGCCGCCAGCTTGAGACCGATGCGGTCGTTGTACTTGTCGATCTGGTCGGTGGCCGCGCTGCGGTTGGCGATCACGCCACCCAGCCGCACCTTGTAGTTCTTGGCCTTGGCGCCGATCGCCTGCACGATGCGGTTCATCGCGAAGATCGAGTCGAAGTCGTTGGCGGTGACGATCAGCGCGCGGTCGGCATGCTGCAGAGGCGCTGCAAAGCCGCCGCAAACGACGTCGCCGAGCACGTCGAAGATCACCACGTCGGTGTCTTCCAGCAGGTGGTGTTCCTTCAGCAGCTTGACCGTCTGCCCGACCACGTAGCCACCGCAGCCGGTGCCCGCCGGCGGGCCGCCGGCTTCGACGCACATCACGCCGTTGTAGCCTTCGAAGACGAAGTCCCCGACCCGCAATTCCTCGGCGTGGAAGTCGACCGACTCCAGCACGTCGATGACGGTGGGCAGCATCTTCTTGGTCAGCGTGAAGGTCGAGTCGTGCTTGGGGTCGCAGCCGATCTGCAGCACCCGCTTGCCCAGCCTGGAGAACGCGGCCGACAGGTTGCTGGAGGTTGTGCTCTTGCCGATACCGCCCTTGCCGTAGATGGCAAAGCACTTGGCGGTGCCGATCTGCACGGTCGGGTCGAGCTGCACCTGCAGGCTGCCGGCGCCATCGGGCCGGCGGTTCTTGATCTCGCTGATCGGGACTTCAGTGACGGTGTTCAATGGATAACCTCCATGCTTCGCATTGCGGTGTATTCGCCCTTCGGGCGGCCGGGCGGGCTCATGCCGCTGCCTTTTCATTCACGCTGGTCACGCCTTCGAGGCGGTCTTCCAGTTCATCGCCGGCTTGGCGCAGGGCTTCCAGGGTTTGGGCATCGGGCTGCCAGTACTGCCGTTCCGACGCTTCGAGCAAGCGGTTGGCCACCCGTGCCGAAGCAGTCGGGTTCAATTGCGCCAGGCGCTCGCGCATCGCGGGATCGAGCATGAAGGTGGCGCTGAGCTGCTCGTAGACCCAGGGCTGGACCTGGCCGGTGGTGGCCGACCAGCCCATCGTGTTGGTGACATGCACCTCGATCTGCCGCACCCCTTCGTAGCCGTGCTTGAGCATGCCCTCGTACCACTTCGGGTTGAGGATGCGGGTGCGCGTTTCCAGCGCCACCTGTTCGCTGAGGGTGCGCACCGTGCCGCCGCCGAAGCTGTCACGGGTCTGGTCGCCGATGTAGACCGGCGCCACCGCCGCCCGGTCGCCGTCCTTGGCCACCTTGGCCCGCTTGATCGCCCGGCTGACCCCGCCCAGCGTGTCGAAATAGGTGTCGACCGTGGTGACGCCGAGCTCCACCGAGTCGAGGTTCTGGTAGGCCAGTTCGACATCGGCCAGCACACTCTTCAGCAGCACCGCCTGCTGCACCGGGCGCCCGGTGCGGCCATAGGCAAAGCCCTTGCGGCGGCTGTAGGTCTCGGCCAATTCGTCGCCATCTTCCCAGCGGCTGTTGTCGATCAGGCTGTTGACGTTCGACCCGTAGGCGCCCTCGGCGTTGCCGAAGACCCGCAGCGAGGCGGTCTCCAGATCGCCGCCGTGCTGTGCCTGGTAGGCCAGCGCATGCTTGCGGATGAAGTTCTGCTCGGCCACCTCGTCAGCGCTGGCAGCCAGGAAGGCGGCTTCGGCCAGCAGCTTGATCTGCAGCGGCAGCAGGTCACGGAAGATGCCCGACAGCGTGATCACCACGTCGATGCGCGGCCGGCCCAGGTCGGCCAGCGCGATCAATTCGGCGCCGGCCAGCCGGCCGTAGCCGTCAAAGCGCGGCCGTGCCCCCATCAGGGCCAGCACCTGGGCGATCGGCCCGCCTTCGCTCTTCAGGTTGTCGGTGCCCCACAAGACCATCGCGATCGACTCGGGCAGGGGGTTGCCGGCGCCCATGTGCTTGTCCAGCAGGCGCTGGGCCTGGCGGGCGCCGTCCTTGACCGCGTAGGCGCTGGGGATGCGGAACGGGTCGAAGCCGTGCAGGTTGCGGCCGGTCGGCAGGATGGCCGGCGTGCGCAGCAGATCGCCGCCCGGCGCAGGCCGCAGGAAGCGGCCGTCGAGCGCCCGCAGAATGCCATCGATCTCGTGGTCCTCGGCCATCAGCCGGTCGAGTGCGGCCAGTGGCGGCAGCACCGCCACCA
>JBBQVF010000192.1:0-3054 GCA_038211805.1 Burkholderiales bacterium
CCAGCGCTCGGTGCTGCCCACCGCGTCGGCATAGGTTTCGGCCACCTCGGTGTCGATGGTACGGCGCTCGCGATCGAGGGCCGCGCGGGCCACGTCGACCTCCTGCAGCGATTGGCGCGCACGGGCGTCGCGGTAGGTGCCCGACAACGGGATGCTCAGGCTGATGCCGATGACGCGTTCGTTGCGGAAGGCCTCGGAGGCCGTGTACACGCCGATGGTGGGATCGGGCACCCTGTCAGCCTTGGCGCGTGACGCGCCCAATTCCGCCTTGCTCACCTGAGCCTGGGCGATCTTCATCGGATCGGCCTGAGTGACGATGCGCTCGCGCCACTGCGCTTCGGTCTGGAAGGGCAGTGCCGGGTCGGCAGGGTCCGACAGCGTGACCGCCGGCAAGTTGTCGAGCGGCGCCAGCGGAAAGCGCACACGCAGCTTGGCGCGCGCCTTGGCTAGGTTGGTGCCGGCCAGGCTGGCCTGCCGCAGAACCTCGGCCAAGTCGGCCTGCGCGATATTCAGGTCCAGGGCCGAGGCATCGCCCGCGCGTTTGCGCTTGTCCACCGCGGCCAGGTTGGCGTCGGCGAACGACAGCTGCTCGGTCAGCAGCGCTCGCGCACGGCCCGCCGCAAGCCAACCCAGCCACAGGTCGGCCAGCGCGCGCGCCGCCTCAACGCGGGCCTTGCCGATGCGGGCCTGCCCGAGCACCAGCTCCACATCGCCCAGTTGGCGGTCGAGGCCCGCCTTGCCGCCGATGCGGATGGCCCGTTCGATCTGCGCCGACCACTCGGTGGAATTGCCGACGCCTTGCACATTGCGCCGCTGCGTCGATGCCCGGGCCGCCCACTCGTTGGCGCCGGCGGCCAGCGCGGCAGCGCCATGCCCCGCCGCTGCCAACGCATGGCGTGCCTCGACCACCGCCGGGTCGCTGTCGATCCAGGCCACCGCCTGCACGGTCGACGGCAGGTCCTTCGGCGTCGGCTGCTCCTGCGCCAGCAGCGGCCGGCTGATCGTCAGAAAACAAACCAGGCCCAACAACGGAATGACACGCAGGCACTTCACTGCCCGACCTTCATGCTGCGCACGCCGGTATTCGCCCTTGGGGCGGCCCGGCGGGCTCATGCGAACTCCCCTTCGCAAGCCAATGCGCAGGCCCAGTAACGGATACCCGTGCCCGCAAACTCGCGCTGCAACAAGTCGCGCAGCCAACTCAGTTCTTCGTCCGTCAACAGCACGTTCACCTGGACCGCACGGCTGCGGCCCATGACCTGTTCATTGGCCGTCAGCCGGCCCTGTGCGGTGCCGTGGCTGGCGGTGGGCGTGCTGGTGAACACCTCGCTGCCGGCGTTGGCCAGCAGCACGTCGAGCAGCTTCTCTTCCACGGTGGGTGGGCAGATCAGCGTCAGGCAATAGTGGGGTCTTGGGTCAGCCATGAGCGGCCTCCTTCGGCAGGGCTGCGCCCTTGTTGTCGTCGTTCGCGCTGTTCGCGTTGTTCGCATTGGTCACGCTCAGCGAACTGGCAGACGGCTGCGCGAAGCGCAGGTACAGGATGGGCAGCAGGATCAAGGTCAGCGCGGTGGCGGTGATCAGGCCGCCGATGACCACGATGGCCAGCGGGCGCTGGATCTCCGAGCCGGGCCCGGTGGCGAACAGCAGCGGTACCAGGCCGAAGGCGGTGATCGACGCCGTCATCAGCACCGGCCGCAACCGGCGCCGCGCCCCTTGCGTGACGCAGTCGATCAACGGGTGTCCCTCGGCATGCAGCTGGTTGAAATAGCTCACCAGCACCACGCCGTTTAGCACCGCGATGCCCAGCAGCGCGATGAAACCCACCGACGCCGGCACCGACAGGTATTCCCCCGTGACCCAGAGCGCGACGATGCCGCCCACCAGCGCGAACGGAATGTTGCTGAGCACCAGCAGCGCCTGGCGCACCGAGCCGAAGGTGGAGAACAGGATCAGGAAGATGAAGCCCAGGGCCAGCGGGACGACCAGCGCCAGCCGTGCCGCGGCGCGCTGCTGGTTCTCGAATTGACCGCCCCAGCCGATGCGGTAGCCGGTCGGCAGCTTCACCTCGGCCGCGACCAGGGCCTTGGCGTCGTTGACGAAGCCGACCAGGTCACGCCCGGTGACGTTGGCGATCACCACGCTGTAACGGCTGCCCATTTCGCGGTCGATCTTGACCGGGCCGCTTTCTCGGGTGAGCTTGGCCAGCGTCTCGAGCGGCACGCTCTGGCCGTCGGCCGTGACCACGCGCAGCGCGGCAAACTCGGCCGGCGAGATCTTCACGCTGTCGGGCCCGCGGATGACGATCGGGATGCGCCGGTTGCCGTCGATCACGGTGCCGGCGCGCTGGCCTTCGACCTGCACGCGCAAGGCGTCCTGCACGTCTTCGACCGACAGGCCGTAGCGGCCGGCGGCGAGCCGGTCCACCACCACGCGCAGGTACTGCACGCCGTCGTTCTCGACCGTGTAGACGTCCTGGTTGCCAGGCACCTGCTTCATCAGCGCCTCGACCTGGCCCGCCAGCTCACCCAGCTTGCCGAGGTCGGGCCCGAAGATCTTGATCGCCAGGTCACCGCGCACACCGATGATCATTTCCGAGACGCGCATGTCGATCGGCTGGGTGAAGCTGTAGCTGATGCCGGGCATCTGGTCGAGCACCTCGCGGATTTTTGCGATCAGCGCGGCCTTGTCGGCCAGCTTCCACTCGTCACGCGGTTTGAGCACCAGGAAGGTGTCGGTCTGGTTCAGCCCCATCGGGTCGAGGCCGATCTCGTCGGAGCCGGCGCGCGCGACCACCCCGGTGATCTCGGGAATGTTCTTCATCAGCGCCTGGTGCACCCTCAGGTCGAGCGCGGCGGTTTCTTCCAGGCTCACCGACGGCAGCTTCTCGATGCCGACGATGATGTCGCCCTCGTCCATCTCCGGCAGGAAGGTCTTGCCCACCTGGGTGTAGACGCCTGCCGCCACCACCAGCATCAGGCCCGCGACGACGAACACCACGCGTTGCCGCCGCAGCGCCCAGCCCAGCACGGGCTCGTACAGCCGCAGCAGGTGGCG
>JBBQVF010000193.1:0-3010 GCA_038211805.1 Burkholderiales bacterium
GGTCTTGTAGCGGTCCATCTGCTCCTGGATCGACTTGGCGACGTCGCGCTGGATGTTTTCGCTGTTGCGTCCCAGCAGGTCGTCCATGTTGACGCGCCCCACCACTTCGCGGATCGCCGATTCGGCGGCCTTGATCACGGCATCGTCCGGCATCCGGTTCTCGAACAGGAACTGCGCCGCGCTCTTGAGCCGGTACTGGATGGTGAAGCGCACGTCGACGATGTTCTCGTCCTGCGTCAGCATCGAAGACTCCTTGAGGCCGGTGGCCTGCACCACGTTGTTGCGGCCGATCTCGACCGAGCGCAGCTGCGTCAGGTTCACCGTCTCGTGCTTCTGGATCGGCCAGGGCAGGCGCCAGTTGAAGCCCGCCTCCACCGTGCCGTGGTACTTGCCGAACTGGGTGATCACGGCCTGCTGGCCTTCCTGCACGATGTAGATGCCCGTGCCCAGCCAGATCAGCACCACCACTGCCGCCACCACGACGGCGCCGATGCCGGCGCTGCGCATGTCGGGCCGGAACCCGCCGCCGCCGCCGTCACCGCCGCCGAAACCGCCGCCATTGTTGTCCGGACGCCGGCCCTTGCCGCCGAACAGACCGCCGAGCTTGCGGTTGAAATCACGCCAGAGTTCGTCCAGGTCCGGCGGACCCTGGTTGGGGCCCTTGGGCGGTCCGCCTTCGGACTTCTGGCCGTTGTCGTCGCCGCGCCCCCAGCGCGGATCGTTCAGATTGAACATGCCCCTGATCCGGCCCTTCAGCCCGGCCCACGGCAGGCTGCGTAATTGGAGGTTCATGCGCGAGGTCTCATTGTTGTTGCCGCCCGATTGTGCCCAATCAGGCCGGCTGGTCGTGAATTTCAGGGCTTTCCGGCGTCGGTGCGCCGGGACGCGGCCCGGCGGCCAGCGCCAGCTGGCGTCTCAGCTCGCCCAGGCCCTGGCCGGTGCGGCTGCTGACGAACACGCGCGGCACCATCATGCCGTCCAGTTCGAACAGGTCGCTCTCGTGGCGCGGCTGCTGGCCCTCGGGCAGCAGGTCGATCTTGTTGTACACCAGCATCTGCGGCACGGCGCCGGCGCCGATCTCCTGCAGCACGCGCTGCACTTCGGCCATCTGCTCCGGATGGCCGGGGTTGGCGGCATCCACCACGTGCAGCAGCAGGTCGGCATCCACCGCCTCCTGGAGCGTGGCCTGGAAGGCCGCGACCAGGCCGTGCGGCAGGTCGCGGATGAAGCCCACGGTGTCCGACAGCGACACCGAGCGGCCAGCGCCCTCCTCGTTTCCCAGATAGAGCTGCCGGGTGGTGGTATCGAGCGTGGCGAACAGCTGGTTGGCGGCATAGGCGCGGGCCTTGACCAGCGCGTTGAACAGCGTCGACTTGCCGGCGTTGGTATAGCCGACCAGCGAAATTGTGAAGGCGCCCTGGCGCTCGCGCTGGCGGCGCTGGGTCTGGCGCTGCTTCTTGAGCTTGACCAGCCGTTCCTTGGTGCGCTTGATGGATTCGCCGCTCATGCGGCGGTCAAGTTCGATCTGCTTTTCGCCCGGGCCGCCGCGCACGCCGGCGCCGCCGGTCTGCCGTTCCAGGTGCGACCAGCGCCGCACCAGCCGGGTGCTGACGTATTGCAGGCGGGCCAGTTCGACCTGCAGCTTGCCCTCGTGGCTGCGGGCGCGCTGGGCGAAGATCTGCAGGATCACCATGGTGCGGTCGTTGACCGGCAGGCCGATGTGGCGCTCGAGGTTGCGCTGCTGCGCCGGGCTGAGCGACTGGTCGAACAGCACCTCGGTGGCGCCGGTCTGTTCGGCCAGCGCCTTGATCTCGTCGGCCTTGCCGCTGCCGATGAAGAGCGCGGCGTCCGGCGCCTTGCGCCTGCAGGCGACGCGGGCGACCGGGTTCATGCCGGCGGTCTGCGCCAGCAGGCCGAGCTCTTCGAGTTCGGTGTCGAAATTGGGCAGGCCGAGGTCCACCCCGACCAGCACGGCCGGCGTGTCAGGAAATTGTGAATCGGACAAACTTGAAGACCAGGGAATCAGGGTTCGGCAGGCCCGGGGCGGTGGCGCCGCAGGCGCCCTTGAGCGGGCTCAGGTGGGACCGGCCTCGGCGGTTTCGGCCGTCGAGAAATTCACGGCGCGACCGGGGACGATGGTGGAGATGGCGTGCTTGTAAACCATCTGGGTCACGGTATTGCGCAACAGCACGACGTATTGGTCAAAGGACTCGATCTGACCCTGCAGCTTGATGCCGTTGACGAGGTAAATCGACACTGGCACATGCTCGCGACGCAGGGTGTTGAGGAAGGGGTCTTGTAGTAGCTGCCCTTTGTTGCTCACGATATTCTCCGTGTTCGGAAGTGGTGTTGGAAATGTCACCTTACCACAGCAGGAGCGCCCGGCAAGTAGTCTGAAAGCTGAAAATCAGCCCTGACTGCAAGGGAGTTTGGGGCCGCCGGCGCGACTTCAAGGGCCGCTGTGGCCGGCGCCTCAGTCTTCCTTGTCGGCGTACGGATTTTTCGAGGTTTTCATCTCGATCCGCAGCGGCGTCCCGGTGAGCTTGAACTCCTTGCGGAAGCGCCCTTCCAGGAAGCGCTTGTACGCGGCCGTGACGTGCTCCAGCGAATTGCCGTGCACCACGATGATCGGCGGGTTCATCCCGCCCTGGTGCGCATAGCGCATCTTCGGGCGGCACATGCCCGAGCGCTGGGGCTGCTGGAACTGCACCGCCTCCAGCAGCAGCCGCGTCAGCACCGGGGTGGACATCTTGACCATGGCCGACCGGTGCGCCGCCGCGATCGAGGTCCAGACCGGGCCCAGGCCCTGCCGCTTGATGGCCGAAATCGGATGGACGTCGGCGAATTTCAGGAACGCCAGCCGGGTCTCGATCGAGCGCTTGACCTGCTCGCGCTGGTAGGAATCGATCGCGTCCCACTTGTTGATCGCCACCACCACGGCGCGCCCGCTCTCCAGGAACTAGCCGGCGATGTGCGCGTCCTGGTCGGTCACGCCCTGGGTCGCGTCCAG
>JBBQVF010000194.1:0-2767 GCA_038211805.1 Burkholderiales bacterium
TGGCCGCGGGGCCCCCGGCGGGTCCTTGGGGGGCCTATGTGCCCCGGGCCCCTCCTTTCCCGGCCCAAAACCCGCCAGCCCACCCCGATGCGCCATCACCCGCGTGGCGTCGTTGCCTTGAATTCAAAAGCCCGCAGGCCACCACCGCAGCGTCCGGGACGAGGGCGTCGGGTGACCGGATGACGCAGGTAAAGGAGGAGTCGACGGGCTTGCGCCAGCAAGCGCGTTGGCGGGGGACACGGAGTCATCCGGTCACCCGGCGGCCTCGGCCTCGTACCGACCTGAACCGGGTTTGAACGAGCGGTAGAAAGCCGCCGCTCGCAACGTCAGCAACCAGCCGGGTCCGGGCACTCAAGGTGGCCATCGAACGTCTATGAAGCCGCTATTGCGGGTAGCAGCGGGGCACGGGGGGGATCAGCGGTCCCGCACGCAGCGGAATCCGAGGTAGACCACGGTCGTGTCGGCCGGCTTGGCCTGCAGGTGGTCGGCGCGCATCTGCGCGGCGCCGTACCACCATGAGCCGCCGCGGGTGCGGCGTTCCGACCGATCGGAGGGTCCGGCGGGGCCGGGCGGCTCGTCTACCCATTCCCAAGCATTGCCACCCATGTCGTGCAGGCCGTTGACGCCGGCCGGCGTCTGCGTCACCCGGGCGGGCCGGTCGCCACGCCACAGGCGGGCTTCCGGGCGCTGCGCGCGGGCGGCGGCGGCCGCGCCGCAATCCTGCAGACATTGCGCTCCGTCGGGCCGGTCGCCGCTGGGATAGGGGTAGCGCGTGCCGCGGCTTAACGGGGCGGGCGGGGCTGCGCGCTGGTCGGTGTAGGCGGCCGCCAGCCACTGCGCGTCGGTGGGCAGGCGGCCGCCGCTCCACTGGCAGAAGGCCTGCGCTTCGTCGAAACTGAGGCGCACCGCCGGGTCGTCGTCGAGCGCCGGCGTTTCACCGAAGGGGCGCCGCCAGGTCCAGCAGGGCTTGCTGGTCCAGCCCGCTTCGTAGACCTGGCCGCCGCCCTGGCGCTCGGCGCCGGTGAAGGTGCCGGGTCGGGCTGTGCCGCCGATGGTCCGGCGGCCATCGCCAGGGCGACCGCGGCCGGCACCGCAGCCGTGGCCAGCGCGGTGGCCGTGGCGATCCGCAGGGCCCGGCCGGGCGACAGGCTCAGGCGGCAGCCCGCACGCCGCCGGTGCGCCACTGCGCCATCAGCCGGTCCCATTTGGGCCGCACGGCGGCCAGGTGGCGGGCCTTGACGTGGCCGTAGCCGCGGATGTCCTCGGGCAGGCGGGCGATCTCGGTGGCTGCGGCCAGGTTGCCGGCGTTCAGACCACTCAGCAGCTCGGTGATGCTGGCGCGGTAGTCGGTGATCAAGGCCCGCTCGGTGCGGCGTTCCTCGGTCTTGCCGAAGACATCCAGCGCGGTGCCGCGCAGGCCCTTCAGCTTGGCCAGCACGCCGAAGGCGGTGCGCATCCATGGCCCGAAGGCCTGCTTGACCGGCTGGCCCTGCGCGTCGACCTTGCCCAGCAGCGGCGGCGCCAGATGGTGAACGACCTTGTAGTCCTTGCCCATCTCGCCCTCGAACATGCCGGCGATCTTGGCGGTGAAGGCTTGGTCGGTGTGCAGCCGGGCCACCTCGTACTCGTCCTTGTAGGCCATCAGCTTGAACAGGTAGCGGGCCACGGCTTCGGTCAGCCGGGTGCTGTTGAGCGCACCTTCGGCCTGGCGCACGGTGGCCACGAAGGCCGCATACTGCTGGGCATAGGCCACGCTCTGGTAGCCGGTGAGGAAGTCGACGCGCTTGGCGATCGTCTCGTCGAGCCCCGGCTTCTTGACGAACTGGATCACCTGCGCGGCCTGGAACAGCGCCTGCACCGATGCCAGGTCGTGCGCGCAGCGCCGGCCCCATTCGAACGCCGCCTTGTTGTTGTCGACCTGCGTGCCATTCAACTCGAAGGCGCGCAGCAGCGCAGCCTGGCCCAGCGGCACACGGCCCTTCTGCCATGCAAAGCCCAGCAGCAGCGGGTTGGTGTAGAGGCTGTCGCCCAGCAACTGCACGGCCACCTGCTCGGCGTCGAACAGGCCCAGGTGCTCCCGGCCGACGGCAGCGATCAGGGCCGCCTCGCAACCGGCGGTGGGCGCCACCCAGTCGGCATCCTTGACGAAGGCGGCGGTGGGCGTGGCGTGGTTGTTCATCGCCACGTAGGTCATGCCCTCGTGCATCAGGCCCAACGTGGCCTTGCCGGCGGCCACGATGCCGTCGCAGGCGATCACCAGATCGGCCTTGGCGGTGTCGACCTTGGTGGTGTGGATGGCTTCGGGGGTGCGCGCGATCTGCACATGGCTCCAGGTGGCGCCGCCTTTCTGCGCCAGGCCGGCCGAGTCCTGCGTGACCACGCCCTTGCCTTCGAGGTGGGCGGCCATGCCCAGCAGCGAGCCGATGGTGATCACCCCGGTGCCGCCCACGCCCGCCACCACGATGCCCCAGGCGCGGTCGCGGCCCTGGGCATCCAGCGGCAGTGGCAACACCGGCTGCGGCAGCGCGGCCAGCGTGAACGGGTCGAGCTTGCTCTCTTTTTTCGGCTTCTTCAGCTGGCTGCCTTCGACGGTGACAAAGCTGGGGCAGAAGCCCTTGGTGCAGGAGTAATCCTTGTTGCAGGTGTTCTGGTTGATCTGCCGCTTGCGGCCGAACTCGGTCTCCAGCGGCTCCACCGACAGGCAGTTGCTCTGCACGCCGCAGTCGCCGCAGCCCTCACAGACCAGCTCATTGATGATCACGCGCTT
>JBBQVF010000195.1:0-2667 GCA_038211805.1 Burkholderiales bacterium
AACTCGAACTTCGTGCCGTTGCCGGTGCCGGCCTTGAGGATGAACTCGATGTCGGCGAAGGTGTTCTTGAAGACCAGGTCCCTGGTGCCGGCCAGGTACTTCTCTTCCCAGTCGTGCTGGAATTCCTTGTAGCGATCGAGCACCGGGAACAGGCCGAAGTTCATCGACCCCATGTTCAGCGAGGCCACCTCGGGCTGGAGCTGCAGCGCCGGCTGCATCCGCTCTTCCACCGTCATGGTGGGAGCGCCGCCGGTGGTCAGGTTGATCACCACGTTGCTGCGGGCCTTGATGTCGGGGACGAAGGCGCGGAAGGCGGCGGGCGTCTGGTCGGGCCGGCCGTCCTGCGGGTTGCGCGCATGCAGGTGGACGATGGCCGCGCCGGCCTCGGCGGCGCCGACAGCGGCGTCGGCGATCTGCTGCGCCGTGACCGGCAGGTAGGGCGACATCGACGGCGTGTGGATCGAGCCGGTGACGGCGCAGGTGATGATGACTTTGCGGCTCTGGGCCATGAGATGAATTTCCTTGAAGGGTTAACGGCCGCCGGCCACGTCGACGACGGTGCCGTGCACATAGGACGCGGCGTCCGAAGCCAACCAGAGCGTCACCTGCGCGACCTCCGCGGCGCTGCCGGCGCGGCCCAGCGGCACCGCAGATTTTGCCATCTGCTCCATCTTCGCGACGCCGCCATGGACGTCATGGATCCCGGTGGAGATCAGGCCCGGCCGGATGGCGTTGACGCGAATGCCTTCGGCGCCGACCTCCCTGGCCAGCGCCAGGTTGAAGCTGTCGATCGCACCCTTGGACGCCGCATAGGCGCTGCCGCCGCCCAGGCCGCCCAGCCGCGCCGCGACCGACGACATGTTGACGATGACACCGCCCTTGCCGCCGTGGGCCGTCGACATGCGCCGAACCGCCTCGCGCGAGCAGAAGTAGATGCTGAACACGTTGGCGCGGAACAGGTCGGCCACGTTGGTGTCGTCCACCGCGTCGACCCGGAAGTTGGCCAGCACGCCGGCGTTGTTGACCAGCACGTCCAGCGGGCCGAAGGCCTCATCCAGCTGCGCGAACATGCGCTCCACCTGGTCGAGGTGGCCGACGTCGGCCTGCAACGGGATGGCTTCCCCGCCGGCCGCGCGGATCTGCGCCACCACGGCGTTGGCCGCCGCTTCGCTGCGCAGGTAGTTCACGCCCACCCGGTAGCCGGAGCGGCCGGCCAGCAGCGCGATCTCCGCGCCGATGCCACGGCTGGCGCCGGTGACCAGCATCACTTTCGTGGTCATGCGGTCACTCCGGCTGGACGCTGGCTTCGCGCGCCAGCCGGGTCCACTTGACGATCTCGGTGCCGATGAAGGTCCTGAGCTGCTCCGGCGGCATCGGCATGGGCGTGAGGCCGATGGTGGCCAGCCGCTCCTTCATCTCGGGCGCCTTGAGGACCTGGGTGGTCGCGGCATTGAGCTTGTCCACCACGTCCTTCGGGATGCCGGCCGGGCCGACGATGGCGAACCAGGCCGTGATGTCGAAGCCGGGCAGCACTTCGGCGATGGCGGGCACGTCGGGCATCAGCGGCGTGCGCTTGCTGGCGGTCACGCCGAGCGCGCGCATGTTGCCGCCCTTGACCTGCGCCAGCGCGTTGCCGATGTCGGCGAAGGTGTAGTCCAGCGTTCCGCCGAGCACGTCGTTGATGGCCAGCGGGATGCCCTTGTACGGCACCAGCAGCGTTTCGACGCCGGCCAGCTTGTCGAACGTGGCGATGCTGATCTGCGAGCTGGAGGAGCCGTAGCCGGCGTTGACCTTGCCCGGATGGGACTTCACGTAGCCGATCAGCTCCTTGAGGTTCTTCACCGGAAAGCCGGCCTTGACCAGCAGCACCAGCGCGGTTTCGCCGGTGCCGGCCACCGGCGAGAAGTCCTTGTTGGGGTCGTAGGGAATCTTCTTGAGCAGCGCCACGTTGGACGCGATCGCCGAATTGGACGAGAACAGCAGGGTGTAGCCGTCCGGCGCCGATCGGACCACCTCCATCGCCGCGATCGAGCCGCCGGCGCCCGGCTTGTTGTCGATCACCACCGGCTGGCCCAGCGACGTGCTCAATTGCTGGCCGATCACGCGGGCCGCCATGTCGGTCGCGGCGCCGGCCGGGAACGGCACGATCATGCGGATCGGCCTGGCCGGGAAGCCTTGCGCGAAAGTGCCCGTCGCGGCGCAAATCAGGGCCAGTCCGGCCGCCGCGAGAAATGTCGAACGCTTCATGTTGTCTCCTGGATTTTTTGTCGTGCGGCCCGCGCCGCCGGCACGGTGACCGGCAACGTCAGCAGGTGGAAGGATAGGGCCTTGCCATGCATGTCGAGGTTGAGCGAGTCGTTGACGCCGCCATCGAGCACGTCGTCAAGTACAAAATTAATCGCGTGCAGCTTGGGCAACAGGAAACGCTGCACCTTGCTGGGGCGGCGATCGGCAAACTGCCGCGCCACGGCGGCTTCGGTCATCTGCTCGACCAGCAGTGGCCACAGCGCAGGATGCCAGGCAATCACGCTGATATTGGACCGGTTGCCTTTGTCACCGGTGCGGCCGTGGGCGGCGCGGTGCAGTGACGTCGTGCTTGTGCCGTTCATTCGCGGTCTCCTTCGATGAAGCGGAAGCTTGCCGGAACGCGATCACGCGGTGCGAAGC
>JBBQVF010000196.1:0-2278 GCA_038211805.1 Burkholderiales bacterium
GCTGCGGCTGCTGCGGCTGCTGCCACCACCACCGCCGCCGCCAGCAGCCCCGCGCCAGCAACCGCCACCGGGTCGACGCCCATCACCGATGTGGCCACCACCGCGCAAACCGTACCGACCGACGCGGTCATGGTCGCCCAAGCCGAGGCCGCCGCCGAAGTAGCCGCCAGCTCGGCCATGGCCGCCGTCAATGCCGAGGCCAGCGCCGCGACCACGGCCGACAAGACCGCCAACGGCGCCGTCAACGTGCCGCCCGAAGCCGCCCCGGCCCTGGCACAGGCCGCACCACCCCTGGTTGTCAGCCCCGACCTGGTGATCCGCGCCCGCGGCACGCCCGCCGGCGGGGTGGCGCCGTTGATGGCGGTGCGGATCAACGGCACGCTGATCGACACCGTCAGCGTGTCGGCCGCCCAGTACACCGACTACCGATTCGCCTTGCCCGCGCTGACCGCTGGCACCCAGGTCGACGTGGTGTTCACCAACGACGCCAACCTGAACGGCGAAGACCGCAACCTGTTCGTCGCCTACCTGCGCTCGAACGGCGCGGTGGTGATGCCCACCACCGCCAACGCCGTGTACGACCGAGGCGTCGGCAACAAGGCCTTCGATGGCCTGGACACAGTGGCCGCACAAGGCAGCATGGCGTGGAGCGGCGCCCTGCGCATGCGCTGGCCAGCCGCCACCCCGGCCGATGCCCACGGGGCGCGCAAGCAGGATGCCGTCCGCTTTCTGCAGCAAGCCAGCTTCGGCCCCACCACGGCCGATCTCACCGCCCTGGTGGCCAAGCCCTACAGCGTGTGGATCGACGAACAGATGGCGCTGCCGCTGCAGGCCGACTTTGTCGACTACGTGCAAGCCCAATGGGACCGCGGTGATGCCTGGCGCCCGCACGGCGCCCAGTACACCGCCACCACGGTGGGCCAGGCCTTCTGGAAGACCGCCGCCAACGCGCCTGACCAGCTGCGCAAGCGCACGGCCTTTGCGCTGCACCAGATCTTGATGGTGTCGCAGGTTGATTCCAACCTGTGGGCCCATGCCCGCGCCTACGCCCGCTACTACGACCAGCTGAACCAGCACGCCTTCGGCAACTTTCGCCACCTGCTCGAAGACATCAGCCTGAGCCCGGCGATGGGCATCTACCTGTCGCACCTGCGCAACCGCAAGGAGGATTCCGCCACCGGCCGCATGCCCGACGAGAATTTTGCGCGCGAGGTGATGCAGCTGTTCTCGATCGGGCTGCACGAGCTGAACCTGGACGGCAGCCCGAAGCGCGACGCCAACGGCACGCCGATCGAGACCTACACCAACACCGACGTGATGGCGCTGGCCAAGGTGTTCACCGGCTGGGGCTGGGCCTATGCCGACAGTGAACTGACCGACAGCAAGTTCCGCTGGGGCAGCCCGGTGACCAGCGCCGCCGGCGACCAGCGCATCGACCTGCTGCCGATGAAGGCCTACCCCAACCAGCACTCCACCGCGGCCAAGCCGCTGTTCGCCGGCAAGGCCTGGGCGACCCACATCCCCGCCAACGGCACTGCGCAGGCTGATCTGAAGCTGGCGCTGGACGCCCTGTTCAACCACCCCAATGTGGGCCCGTTCATCGGCCGGCAGCTGATCCAGCGGCTGGTCAGCAGCCAGCCCAGCCCGGCCTATGTGGCGCGGGTGGCTGGCGTGTTCAACAACAATGGTCGCGGCGTGCGGGGCGACCTTGGCGCCGTGGTGCGTGCCATCCTGTTGGACACCGAAGCGCGCGGCACGCTATCGCCCGGTGCCGGCAAGCTGCTGGAGCCCGTTCTGCGAGTGGCGCAGTGGATGCGTGCTCTGGGCGCCCGGTCGGCCAGCGGCAACTACATGATGGTGTGGGATCTGGACGCCGCAGGCCAACGTGCGCTGCTGGCGCCGTCGGTGTTCGGCTACTACCGCCCCGGCTACGTGCCGCCCAACACCCGCTTTGCGACCACCGGCAGCACGGCGCCGGAGTTTCAGATCGTCAACGAGTCGAGCGTGGCGGCTTGGATCAACACTGCTGAATCGATGGCCGGCAGCGGCCTGGGTTGGACGGCTGCCGGTGCAGATGTCAGCGTCGACCACGCCGCACTGGGCGCGCTGGCCGACAACGGCGAACTGGGCGCGCTGGTGCAGCAGCTCAACCTGCTGTTGTTGGGCGGCCGCATGTCGACCGCGCTGCAGCAGGGCGTGCTGGACACCGTGGCCACCGTCAGCGCGGGCACCAGCACCGCCGCCTACCGCGCCCGGGCCGCCACCTTCCTGGTGCTGG
>JBBQVF010000197.1:0-2233 GCA_038211805.1 Burkholderiales bacterium
GACGAAAAGATCGTGACCATCGAGGGCCTCTCGCCCGACGGCTCGCACCCGGTGCAGAAGGCCTGGGCCCAGCTCGACGTGCCGCAGTGCGGCTACTGCCAGTGCGGAATGATCATGACCGCTACGGCGCTGCTCAAGGCAAAGCCGAACCCGACTGACGCCGACATCGACGAGGCAATGACCAACATCTGCCGCTGCGGCACCTATAACCGCATCCGCGCCGCCATCAAGGTGGTCGCCCAGGGCGGCAACACCAGGAGCGCCGCGCTGGCGATCCGGCACACCGACGGGAGCACGACATGAACACGCCCGTCACAACCGGCGTCAGCCGCCGCGGCTTCCTGACGGCCTCCGCCTCCACCGGCCTGGTGGTCGCCTTCCATATTCCGCTGGCCGGCGATGCCGCGGCCCAGACCACGATCCCGGCCGAAGTGAATGCCTGGGTGGTGGTGCGCCCCGACGACACCGTGGTGATCCGCATCGCCCGCTCCGAGATGGGCCAGGGCACCCTCACCGGCCTGGCGCAGCTGGTGGCCGAGGAGCTCGAATGCAACTGGGCCAAGGTCACGACCGAGTACCCGACGCCCGGCCAGAACCTGGCCCGCAACCGCACCTGGGGCAACTTCAGCACCGGCGGCAGCCGCGGCATCCGCGAGTCGCAGGACTACGTGCGCAAGGGCGGCGCCGCCGCCCGGATGATGCTGGTGCAGGCCGCCGCCGAGCAGTGGCAGGTGCCGGTCGCCGAGTGCAAGGCAGCCAACAGCGTGATCACGCACACGCCCAGCGGCAAGACCCTGACCTATGGCAACGTCGCCGCGGCGGCCGGCAAGCTGGCGCCGCCGACCGCTGTCACATTGAAGGACCCGAAGGACTGGAAGCTGGTCGGCAAGCGGCTGGCGCGGCTGGACACGGTCGACAAGGTCACCGGCCGCCAGGTCTATGGCGCGGACCTCAAGCTGCCCGGCATGCTGAACGCGGCGATCAAGGATTGCCCGGTGTTCGGCGGCAAGCTCAAGAGCTTCGATGCATCGGCCACGCTGAAGCGGCCGGGCGTCAAGAAGGTGGTGCGGGTCGGCGAGACCACCGTCGCTGTGGTGGCGGACACCTGGTGGCGTGCCAAGACCGCGCTGGATGCGATGCCGATCGAATGGGACAACGGCCCCAATGCCAATGCGTCGAGCGCCAGCGTGGCGCAGATGCTCAAGGCCGGCCTCGACGCCACAGACGCCGTGGTCGGCAACCAGAACGGCGACGTGAAGGCCGGCCTGGCCGCGGCCGCGCGCCGGATCGAAGCGGTGTATTCGTACCCGCACCAGAACCACGCGACGATGGAGCCGATGAATGCGACGGCGCGCTGGACGCCTGAGCGCTGCGAAGTCTGGACGCCCACCCAGAACGGTGAGGCGGCGCTGGCCGCCACGTCGGAAGCGGCCGGACTGCCGGCGTCCAGGTGCGACGTCTACAAGCTGCACCTGGGCGGCGGCTTCGGCCGGCGCGGCGCGGTGGACTGGATCCGCCAGGCCGTGGAGATCGCCAAGGACATGCCGGGCGTGCCGGTGAAGCTGCTCTGGAGCCGCGAAGAAGACATGCTGCACGGCAAGTTCCACCCGGTCACGCAGTGCAAGCTGCAGGCGGGGCTGGATGCGCAGGGCAACATCACCAGCCTGCACATGCGGATCTCGGGCCAGTCGATCCTGGCTGGCGTCTCACCGCAAAGCATCCGCGACGGCAAGGACCCAGTGGTGTTCCAGGGCCTGAACGCCCCCGGGCCGGAAGCGTCGATCGGGTACAGCTTTCCCAACCTGCTGGTGGACCACGCGATGCGCAACCCGTCGGTGCCGCCGGGCTTCTGGCGTGGCGTCAACCTGAACCAGAACACCATCTACCTGGAGAGCTTCCTCGACGAGATCGCCGCCGCGACCAAGCAGGATCCGCTCGCGTTGCGCCGCAAGCTGATGGTCAACCATCCCAAGCACCTGGTGGTGCTGGAGGCCGTCGCGCAGCGGGTGCGCTGGGACACGCCGGCGCCGGACATCAACGGCCAGAAGGTGTACCGGGGCCTGGCGCAGACCATGGGCTTCGGCAGTTATGTGGCGGCCTGCGCCGAAGTGTCGGTCAGCCCCGACGGCGAGCTGAAGGTGCACCGCATCGTCGCCGCCACCGACCCGGGCTACACGGTGAATCCGCAGCAGATCGAAGCGCAGGTCGAGGGCTCATTTGCCTACGGACTGTC
>JBBQVF010000198.1:0-1721 GCA_038211805.1 Burkholderiales bacterium
AGCGCGCCAGCGACTGAGCCCGCGGCAGCGTCATCGGCCCGTTCACGCCGGCCGGTCGCCCTGCAGCGTGATCCGGTGCATGACGCGTCGGAAGCCGTGGTAGTCGTTGACCGGGTTGTGCTGGACGCAGCGGTTGTCCCAAAAGGCAATCGCGTTGGGCTCCCAGGCGAAGCGGCAAGTGAATTCGGGCTTGACCTGGTGCTCGAACAGGAAGCGCAGCAGCGGCGCGCTTTCCTCGTCGGTCATGCCCTTGATGCCGGCGGTGTGGGCGACGTTAACGAACAGCGCCTTGCGCCCGGTTTCGGGGTGGGTGCGCACCACCGGGTGCTCGGCCAGGTACTGGGTCGGCGCTTCCTGCTTGCCGCCCTCCTTGATCCGGTCCTCGCGGGTCTTGCTGACGTCCGCCTTGGCCGAACTGCTGATTCCCACCAGGCCCCGCAGCAGGCCTTTCATGGTGTCCGACAGCGCGTCGTAGGCCGCGTACTGACTGGCGAACAGGGTGTCACCGCCGTAGGGCGGCACTTCCCTTGACAGCAGCATCGAGCCCATCGGCGGCCGCTCCAGGTAGGTGGTGTCCGAATGCCAGATGCCGCCGAAATTGCTCTTCTCGTGCTCGAGCTTCTTGACCTCGATGATGTGCGGGAAGCCTTCGATGCCCTTGACGAACGGATATTCCACCGGCTCGCCCATTGCCCTGGCGAAGGCGAGGAACTGCTGCGGCGTCAGGTCCTGCCCGCGCAGGAAGATGACCTGGTGCTCCAGCAGCGCCTGGCGCACTTGCGCGGCTTGCGCCGTGGAGAGGCCCGGTGCGAGGTCGACGCCGGAGAGTTCGGCGCCCAGGGCGCCAGCGATTTTCCTGATCTTCATGGCCTCGACCTCAGTGCTGATGCCCGTGCTCACCGTGCACGTGGCGGTGGGTGATCTCTTCCTCGGTCGCCGGCCGCACGCCGGTCACCTTGAGCGTGAACTTCAGCGCCTTGCCAGCCAGCGGGTGGTTGCCATCGAGCAGCACCTTGTCGCCCTTGATCTTCACCACATGGAAGACCTGGGGCTGGCCGGCGTCGGTATAGCCCTCGAGTTGGCCGCCGACCTTCACCCCCGGCGGGAAGTCGGCGCGGGAGATGGTCTTGGCCAGGCTTTCGTCGCGCTCGCCGAACGCGTCGGCCGGCTGCAAGGCCAGCGTCACCTGGTAGCCGGCCTCCTTGCCATCGAGCGCCTCTTCGATCTTCGGCAGCGTGTTCTCGTAGCCGCCGTGCAGGTAGGTCATCGGCTTGGCGCTGGCCTCGATCAGCCGGCCCTGGGCATCGGCCACCTTGTATTGCAGGTTGACGACGGAGTCTTTTGCGATTTTCATGCTGCGATTTTGCCGTGGATTGCGCCACCGCTGCGGCGGACGGGGACAATCGCGTCATGCAACAACCCGACATCGCCGCGGTGGCCGAGGCCCTGGTCCAGGCCCGCCGCTCCCACCGTCCCAGCGACGCCCTGCCGCTGGCCGGACAGCTCCAGACCGCGGCCGATGCCTATGCCGTCCAGGCGCTTGTCGACGGGCGCGCCGCCGGTGTGGTCCCCGGCCACTGGAAGTCCGGCGGCCCCTCGCGCACGGCCGAAGCCACTCACGCGCCGCTGCCGGCGGCCGGCGTCTGGGCCAGTCCGGCCGATGCCAGCGCCTGGCCCTTCACGCTGCGGCTGATCGAGGTCGAGATCGCCCTGCGGCTCGG
>JBBQVF010000199.1:0-1556 GCA_038211805.1 Burkholderiales bacterium
TGATCGACCCCGAGATCTGCATCCGCTGCAACACCTGCGAAGCCACCTGCCCGGTGGGTGCGATCACGCACGACGACCGCAACTACGTGGTCGACGCCGACAAGTGCAATCTGTGCATGGACTGCATTTCGCCGTGCCCCACCGGATCGATCGACAACTGGCGGATGATGCCGCGCATCAAGGCCTACAGCCCGGCCGAGCAGTTGACCTGGGACGAGTTGCCGGCAGCGCTGAGCGCCGATGCGCTGGCCGAGGCGGGCGTGGCGGCCGGTGTGGCGGCGGGTGTGGCGGCGGGTGTGGCGGCGGATACGGTGGTGACCGACCTGGCCGCCGCACCGGCAGCGGCCGATGTCACCGGTGAGGCGCCGTTCAACGCGGCCGCATTTGGTGCCACGCTGCCGCCCTGGTCGGCCGCGCATGCCTACACGAACCTCTACGGCCCGAAGGCCGCCGAGAAGTCGATCACCGCGACGGTGGTCGGCAATGTGCGGGTCACCCAGGTGGGCACCGACTACGACACCCACCACCTGGTGCTCGATTTCGGCGCCATGCCCTTCCCGCTGCTGGAAGGCCAGTCGATCGGCATCGTGCCGCCGGGCCTCGATGCCAACGGCCGGCCGCACCACGCCCGGCAATACTCGATCGCCAGCCCGCGCAACGGTGAGCGGCCGGGCTACAACAACGCCTCGCTGACCATCAAGCGGGTGCTGGAAGACCACCAGGGCGAGCCGGTGCGCGGCGTGGCCAGCAATTACCTGTGCGACCGGCAAGTGGGTGACACGATGCAGGTCATCGGCCCGTTCGGCGCCAGCTTCCTGATGCCCAACCATCCGCGCTCGAACATCGTGATGATCTGCACTGGCACTGGCAGCGCGCCGATGCGGGCGATGACCGAATGGCGGCGGCGGCTGCGGGCAGGCAGCGCCGGGCCGTCCCAAGCCGCCTGGCACCCCCCGGCGGGCGGACGCAGCGACGCTGCGGCCTCGGGGCCAGCGGTTTCGAAGTTCGAGGGCGGCAAGCTGATGCTGTTCTTCGGTGCCCGCACGCAGGAAGAACTGCCGTACTTCGGCCCGCTGCAAAGCCTGCCCAAGGATTTCATCGACACGAACTTTGCCTACTCGCGCACGCCCGGCCAGCCCAAGCGTTATGTGCAGGACGCGATGCGTGAACGTGCGGCCGATCTGGTGCAGCTGCTGAAAGACCCGAACACCTTTTTCTACGTCTGCGGTCTGAAGGCGATGGAAGAGGGCGTGGTGCTGGCCCTGCGCGATGTGGCGACGCAAGCCGGGCTGGACTGGGGCGTGGTGGGCGCCAGGTTGAAGCGCGAAGGCCGGCTGCATCTGGAAACCTATTGATCCGGGGAGTCTGCTGGCGGCTCGATGCCGACGTTGCCGAATACCCGCTTCTGACTGTTCGGCGCGGCGCGCCAGACGGTACCCGGCGGCGTCGCTGGCTGGGTCGGTCGGCGCTGCGCACCGACTTCGCTGTGGCCCGTGGCCAGAGGCCCCGGGCCTTCGCCAGGCACAAACAGTCCTCAGGACTGTTTGTGTCCGGGC